>NZ_JBBKTQ010000027.1:0-75733 GCF_037890035.1 Ramlibacter sp. AN1133 | reverse complement strand
TTCGGCGAATGTCCCCCGGCGCGGATGGGAACCGTTGCAAGTGATGGCAGAGCGCCCGCGCCTCCTCCTTTATTTCGCCGAAGCGGCTTTCGCCGCCACGGTCCTCCCGCGCGCCTGATCTCGCACCCTGCCTCCCGGAGCCCTTCCGGAAATCGAAGACTGAACCGCCGTCGGAGTCGACGCGGTGCAGGGCCGGGGTGGCTCCATGCGCCTCGCCGAAATAAAGGAGGAGGCGCGGGCGCGTTGCCATCACTTGCAGCGGTTCCCATCCGCGCCGGGGGACATTCGGCGAGGCGCATGGAGCCACCCAGGCCCGGGCCGGAGGTCACGAAAGGGCTCCCACACCCCGTCTTGCCCTGAGCATGTCGCTGTCGCTGTCGCTGTCGCTGTCGCTGTCGCTGTCGCAGTCGCAGTCGCAGTCGCAGTCGCAGTCGCAGTCGCAGTCGCAGTCGCAGTCGCAGTCGCAGTCGCAGTCGCAGTCGCTGTCGCCTGTTGCATCGCAGCACCAGCCGCACGCCATTTGATGTTCATCAAGGGGTTCCCCGGGTCCGCGGAATAAGGTGTTTCCCAGATGCACCTTATGGCATCGGACTTCGAGGAAGAACAGAGATGAACGCCCGAACCAGGATCGCTGGAATGTTCCGCGCCACCCAGGCGCTTGCCCTCGTGGCGGCGCTGTGCGCGCCGCTGCTCTCGCTGGCCGCCCCCAGGGCGACCGGCGATTTCGGCCCGCCCAAGGGCGCGCCGATCAAGGCGGTGCTGACCAGCCCGCCGAACGTGCCGCCGCCGACCAACCGCAACTACCCGGCCAAGGTGATCGTGGACCTGGAGGTCGTCGAGAAGACGATGCAGATCTCCGAGGGCGTGAACTACACCTTCTGGACCTTCGGCGGCTCGGTGCCGGGCAGCTTCATCCGCGTGCGCCAGGGCGACACGGTGGAGTTCCACCTGAAGAACCACCCCAGCAGCAAGATGCCCCACAACATCGACCTGCACGGCGTCACGGGCCCCGGCGGCGGCGCCGCCTCCAGCTTCACCGCACCCGGCCACGAATCGCAGTTCACCTTCAAGGCGCTGAACGAAGGCATCTACGTCTACCACTGCGCGACGGCGCCGGTGGGCATGCACGTGGCCAACGGCATGTACGGCCTGATCCTGGTGGAGCCGCCGCAGGGCCTGCCCAAGGTGGACCGCGAGTTCTACGTGATGCAGGGTGACTTCTACACGCAGGGCAAGTACCGCGAGAAGGGCCACCAGGCCTTCGACATGGAAAAGGCGATCGACGAGAAGCCCACCTACGTGCTGTTCAACGGCGCCGAAGGCGCGCTGACCGGCGACAAGGCCATCACCGCCAAGGTCGGCGAGACCGTGCGCCTGTACATCGGCAACGGCGGCCCCAACCTGGTCTCCAGCTTCCACGTGATCGGCGCCATCTTCGACCAGGTCCGCTTCGAGGGCGGCAGCAACGTGCAGAAGAACGTGCAGACCACGCTGATCCCCGCCGGCGGCGCCGCCATCGCGACCTTCAAGGCGCAGGTGCCGGGCAGCTACGTGATGGTGGACCACTCCATCTTCCGGGCCTTCAACAAGGGCGCGCTGGCGATCCTGAAGATCGAGGGCAAGGAAGACAAGAAGATCTACTCCGGCAAGGAACTCGACGCCGTGTACCTCGGCGACCGCGCCGGCCCGAACCTCACCGCCGTGGCGACCGCCACGCAGAACGCCGCCGCCGGCACGCTGACGGTGCAGGACCAGATCAAGGCCGGCCAGCAGCTGTTCGCGGGCACCTGCTCGGTGTGCCACCAGGCCAACGGCGAAGGCCTGCCGAACGTCTTCCCGCCGCTGGCGAAGTCGGACTTCCTGGGCGACGCCAAGCGCCTGATCAACATCGTGCTGACCGGCCTGTCCGGCAAGGTCACGGTCAACGGCAAGGAATACAACTCGGTGATGCCCCCGATGAACCAGCTCAACGACGACGAGGTCGCGAACATCCTGACCTACGTCCTCAACAGCTGGGGCAACCCGGGTGGCGCCGTGTCGACCGACGACGTCAAGAAGGCCCGTGCCGGCACCGCGCCCGCCAAGGGCCAGGCCGAGCACTGAGCGAAACGGGAAAGCGGAGCACGCCGATGAAACGCCTGGTCGCCGTCATTGCCCTGGCTGCCGCCTGCGCGGCGGGCCAGGCGGCGGACTACGTGAAGCTGCCCGGCGGGCGCTTCGAGAGCGTGCTGCCGCAGGGCGCGGTGCCCACCGTGTCGACGCCGGTGGACATCCAGCCCTTCGCCATGCGGACCACGCCGGTCACGGCCGGCGAGTACGCCAGCTTCGTCGCCACGCAATCGCAATGGCAGCGCGGCCGGGCCGCCAAGGTGATGGCCGACGCGCGCTATCTCTCGAAGTGGGCCACGCCGCTGCAGCCGGGTGCCTCGGTGCCCGCCGGTTCGCCCGTCACCGACGTGAGCTGGTTCGCGGCCAGCGCCTTCTGCGAAGCGGAAGGCGGCCGCCTGCCGACCTGGCTCGAATGGGAATATGCGGCCGCCGCCGACGCGACGCGCACCGACGCGCGGCGCGACCCGGCCTGGCAGCGGCAGATCCTCTCCTGGTACGAGCAGCCCACGCTGGCCACGCTGCCCGCGGTGGGCGGCCCACCCAACGCCTACGGCGTGCGCGACCTGCATGGCGCGATCTGGGAATGGGTCGACGATTTCAATGCGCTCTTCATCGCCGGCGACAGCCGCACCCAGGGCGACCCCGACAAGCTCAAGTTCTGCGGCGCGGGGGCCCTCAACATCATCGACCGGGACAGCTACGCGGTGCTGATGCGCATCGCGCTGCTGTCCTCGCTCAACGGCGCCGACACCACCGGCAGCCTCGGGTTCCGCTGCGTGCGCGACCTGGAAAGGACACCATGAACACCCGCCTGCTGCGCCGCCGCGAGGCGCTGCTCTCGCTCGCCGCACTCGCTGCAGTCCCCGGATGGCTGCATGCCGCCGAGACGCCCGGCGACTCGATCTACCGCCTCGACGCGAAGCTGGAGGACCAGGACGGGCGCCCCTTCGCGCTCGCCTCGCTGCAAGGCACGCCCGTGCTCGCGAGCATGTTCTACACCTCGTGCGACATGGTCTGTCCCATGATCTTCGAGAGCATGCACGCCAACCTGCGCGCGCTGCCGGCGCGCGAGCGCGAGGCCGTGCGCATCCTGATGGTGAGCTTCGATCCCGCGCGCGACACCCAGGCGGTGCTGAAGACGACCGCCGGCCAGCACGGCTGCGACAGCCGCTGGAAGCTGGCGCGCTGCGACGAAGCCACGGCGCGCAAGGTCGCCGCCGTGCTGGGCATCCAGTACCGGCGCTTGGCCAACGGCGACTACAACCACTCGAGCACGATCGACGTGCTGGATGCCCAGGGCCGCATCGTGGCGCGCACGGGCAAGCTGGGCGAGGCCGATCCCGCCGTCGCCGCGGCGCTGCGCAAGCTGCCGGCGCGCGCCGGCTGAATCCGCGCTGGCATCAGGGGATCGGCACCGGCCGCCGCGCGGCATTAAGCTGCGCGCTTGCGGATCCACCGCGACGCGAGGTGCTGCGATGAGGCATACGGTACTGGCCCTGATCTGCGGTGCGGCCCTGGCCTGGCCGCTCACCGTCCCTGCGGCGGGCGGGGGAGGCGGGGGCGGCGGCGGCGGTGGCGACACCGCCCAGTCCGTGCGCAACCAGGACCCCGACTACCAGGCCGGCATGGACGCCGTCGGCCGCAAGGACTGGCAGCAGGTCGCCGTCCGCATGGATGCCTACATCAAGCGCAAGCCCGACGACGCCGACGCGTGGACGCAGCTCGGTCACGCCCACCGCCTCACCGGCAAGATGGACGCCTCGCTGGCCGCCTACGACCAGGCGCTGAAGATAGATCCGAAGCACCGCGGCGCGCACGAGTACCTCGGCGAGGCCTACCTGCAGATGGGCGACGTCGCGCGCGCCGAGCAGGAGCTCAAGGTCCTCGACAAGCTGTGCTTCTTCAGCTGCGAGGAATACCGCGACCTGAAGGCCAAGATCGCCGGCTACCGCAAGACCAGGCAGGTGTCCTCGGGCTCCTGAGCGGCGCGGGACAATGGCGGCGTGACCCTTCACCGCCTCTACCTCGCCGGCCCCGACGTTTTCCGCCCCGATGCCGCGGCCCACGGGCGCCGGCTCGTGGCGCTGTGCGCCGAATACGGCTTCGAGGGCGTGTTCCCGCTGAACGAAGCGCTGCCCGCGGGGCTGGCGCCGCCGGCGCTCGCCGCGCACATCTACCGCGCCAACATCGCCCACATCGAGCGCTGCGACGCGGTGCTGGCCAACCTCGACTTCTTCCGCGGCGCGGAGCCGGACAGCGGAACCTGCTTCGAGGTGGGTTACGCCGTCGCGCGCGGCAAGCCGGTGATCGGCTACCTGCCGGAGGCCGGCAGTTTCGCCGAACGCATCCGCCGCCGCTACCCGCAGGCCATCGGAGCGCAAGGCAAGGATGCGCAGGGCTGGGAACTGGAGGAATTCGGCCTGCCCCTGAACCTGATGCTGGCGGTGCCGGGCCGCATCGTGGTCGGCGACCTGCGTGCCGCGCTCGTCGCCCTGCGCGATGCGCAAGCGGCTTAGGGCTTAGCACTAAAGGCCCCACCTTGTTTGGGGGTTTCCACGGCCCCGGGTCCCCAGGGTTGGGGAAACGACGCCGGCTGGAGCGGCACCAAGGTGCCGTCCCCAGGCGGCGCTCCGGCTGCTCCTGGGGGCCGGTCGCGGCCTTCATCCACCCGGCCTCCCCTCGGAGAAACCGGTTCCACGGCGCGCGCGGGGCCGCCCGGGGGCGGCACCTTGGTGCCAACCCGCATGGCTGGCCCGCATCCTGCATCTGCCTTCCCATGACGCGGCCGTTTCGGCGGCGTCCAGGAGCAACTCACCAGAGAGCGAATCAGCCCCGTCGGATGTGCCAATCCTGCATGCCTTCATCGGCATGGCACGTTCGATGGGGCGCCTTTTTCGCCCTCCGGCCAGCAAGGCAGGCAAGCATGGCAGACCGTCGCGAACTCGAAGAAGCCTTCATCGCCGAATCCCGCGTGTTCGTGGGCCTGTTCGGCAACACCTACCGCGCCCAGATGCAGTGGGCGCTGGACGTGATGCCGGCCGAGTGCGCCGAACACTACATCGAATCCTGGTGGCAGGGCCGCCAGACTTCGCTGCGCTACCTGCGCTGGATGGCCGAGCGCCTGCGCGACGAGGCCGGCAGCAACGCCGGCGACTGGCTCGAGCGCTTCACCAGCACCAGCGGCGCCGTGCTGCACCAGATGCAGGAGCGCGGCGCGCTGCGCGGCGCTGCTATCGCAGTCCAGTGACGACGCCTTCGCGCGGATACTCGATCACGTAGCCCACCTCGATCCGCGCCGTCTCCTGCGGCTGCACCGTGCGCTGCCAGGCGACCACGCCGCGGCGCTGCTCCCAGCCTTCCACCGTCGGCCGCGGGTTGAAGCTGGCCTGCACCTTCACCTCGTCCGAGGTGCTCACCGGCGTGGCCTCGATCACCAGCACGTCCACCGGCGTACGGTGGTTGCTGCGCACGGTGATCTCGTCGGCGATGCGCCGCACGTTGCGCTTGTCGAACACGCCGGCCGTGCCCGAATCGCCCTGGACGGCGTTGATGCGCACCTGCAGCAGGTCGTCGCGGCCGAAGGAGAAGCTCCACTTCTCCGTGCCCTCCGGCGCCCAGCCGCTCGCGCCCACGTAGTTGCCGTCGCGCAGCAGCTGCAGGTTGCCGGGCGGCCACACGCCGGCGGGCTTGGGCACTTCGGCGACGACGAAGGCGGTGGTGGAAAGCCGGGGCGTGACCTGCACCAGCTGCTTCGCCGCCAGCTTCTGGCCCGCGAGCGGCAGCGTGACCTCGCGGCCGTCGGCCGGCAGCGTCACGGGGGTGGGCACGATGAACTCGGTGGCGAAGGCGCTGTCGGCCTGGAAGGTCGGCGGCTCGTAGGCCTCGTCACGCGCATCGCGCAGCAAGGCGCCCGCGGGCGCGGCAGGCGCCGGCGCGGGCGCGAACGTCGGCGCGGCGCGCCGCTCCTGCGGTGGCTGCGGCGGGAGGTACGACAGCAGCCAGGGCTGCGGCGTCACGGCCACGGGCGACAGGCGCGGCTGCGCGGTCGACAGCGACAGCCGCACGTTGCGCCAGTCCTCGCCTGTCTTCTGCGCCACCTGCGCCAGCCGGTCCAGCTGCACCGTCGAGGCCGTCGAGTCCAGCTCGGCGCGGTAGGCGGGCCGCCAGCCGGCGCTGTTGACCTGGTAGGAGATGCGCACGGCACCGGCGCGGTCGGCCACGTAGTTCACGGTCAGGGTGCGGCTGTCGCGCGATTCGCTGCGCACGCGCTGCATGTCGCGCTCCAGCGCCTGGACCTGCTGCTCCAGCGCGCGCTTCTGCACCGCCACCTGCTGCTTGCGCCCCAGCGCCTCGGTGGCGGCTTGCGAGATGGCCGCCACCATGGCGGTGAGCGATTTCGCGTCGACCGGGGCGTGCCCGCGCTCGCCCGTCGGGTCGCCGCCGGCGCGTTCGAGGTAGCCCCTGACGATGTCGGCGGCGCCGGACTGCGCATCGAGGGCCGCGGCCTGGTCGCGCAGGGCCTGGATCTTCGCCTCGAGCGCGGCCTGCGCCGCGTTGGCCGACTCGGTCCGCGCGGCGTCCTGGGTGACCACCTGGCCGATGCGGATGCCGGGGTCGGCCTCGACCCGCAGCGTGGCCACTTGGAACTGCGTCGTGAGTTCGCCGACCACGAGCCGGCTGCTGCCGGGCTCGATGCGGGCGCTGCGCACGACGGTGGCGCTGCCGGGATAGAGGGTGACGGCGGTGACCGGGGCCACGGCCTGCGCCTGCGCGATCCACGGCGCGGCGGCGAACAGCAGGGTCAGCAGGCGGGCTGCATGGGGCATACGCGTTTCCTTCCTGGAGGGATTGCGCGGGAATCATGGCACGCGGGCGCGCTGCCCGACCGTGCAGGCGCCGAAATGCGACAGCCTCCGCTGGACAGACAAGCGGCAGGACCCTTGACCTACAAAGGCCGGCGGCCGGCCGTGCCAAGGTAGGCGCGAGACATCCGCCCCCCCGCCCATGAAGCCGAGCCCGACCCACCGCTGCACCGAGGCCCCCCAGGCCGGCGGGCCGTGCACGCCCGGCGGCGAGTACCAGGCCCTGTTCGATGCCACCGACGAGGGCTTCTGCATCATCCGCATGCTGTTCGATGCCGAGGGCCAGCCTGCCGATGGCGTCTTCCTGCGCGCCAACCCGAGCTTCGAGCACCAGAGCGGCCTGCGCGACGTGATCGGCCGGCACATGAGCGCGCTGCCGCTCGCCGGCGACGAGGAGCACTGGCTGCAGGTGTTCGGCACCGTCGCGCGCAGCGGCCAGTCCATCCACATGAGCGACCGCTCGGAGCCGCTCGGCCGCTGGTTCGACGTGCACGCGTTCCGCATCGGCGAGCCCGGGCAGGCGCTGGTGGCGGTGCGCTTCAGCGACATCACGCATCGCCGGCGCATCGAGGAGCGCCTGGGCAGCGTGCGCCGCACCAAGACGGTGGGCGTGCTGTTCTGGGGCGAAGGCTTCCGGCTGGTCGAGGTGAACGACGGCTTCCAGGAGATGTCGGGCTATGCGCGTGCGGAAGCGGTGGGCCTCACGTGGCAGCAGCTCACCCCGCCGGAATTCCATGCCGTCTCGCGCAGCGCGGTGCAGCAGGTCATGAAGCATGGCGAAACCGCGCCCTACGAGAAGCAGTACATCCGCAAGGACGGCTCGCGCTGGTGGGGCCTGTTCGCGGCACGCCGCGTCGGCGACGAGGTGGTCGAGTTCGTGCTCGATGTCACCGAGCGCAAGCGCGCCGAGGAGGCGCTGCGGCAGGCCGACCGGCACAAGGACGAATTCCTCGCCACGCTGGCGCACGAACTGCGCAACCCGCTGGCGCCGATCCGCAACGGCCTGCAGATCCTGCGCCTGACGTTGCCGCGCGAAGCCGAGGCGCCGCTGCGCACCGTCGGCATGATGGACCGCCAGCTCGATCACCTGGTGCGCCTGGTCGACGACCTGCTGGACATCGCGCGCATCGGCGCCGGCAAGGTGCGCATCGAGCGGCAGGTGGTGTCGCTGCGCGACGTGCTGGCGCGCAGCGTGGAGGCGACGCAGGCGGCGATCGATGCCAGGCGGCACCGCCTCGACGTGGAGCTGCCGCCGCAGGAATGCCACGTCGAAGGCGATCTCGACCGGCTGGCGCAGGTGTTCTCCAACCTGCTGTCGAATGCGGCCAAGTACACCCCGCCGGGCGGCCGCATCCGGCTGGAGTTCGAGGCGCAGCCGGGCGAGGCCCTGGTGGGCGTCAGCGACACCGGCATCGGCATCCCCAAGGAGCAGCAGGAGCGCGTGTTCGAACTGTTCTCGCAGGTGAGCGACCACCGGCGGCACGCGGAGGGCGGGCTGGGCATCGGCCTGTCGCTGGTGCACAGCCTCGTGAAGCTGCACGGCGGCAGCGTCTCCGTGGAAAGCGCGGGGCCGGGCCAGGGCTCGCGCTTCTGCGTGCGGCTGCCGCGCGTGGCGGCCCCGGGGCAGGCTGCCGGCGGCGGGGTCGAAGCGCCCCGTGCCGGCGGCGCGTGCCGTATCCTGATCGCGGACGACAATGCCGACGCGGCCGAGACGCTGGCGATGCTGTTCGCAGCCGGCGGACACGAGGTGGCCACCGCCTGCGATGGCGTCGAGGCCATCGCGCGCGTGAAGGAGTTCCAGCCCGAGATCGCGTTCCTCGACATCGGCATGCCGGTGATGGGCGGACTGGAGGCGGCGCGGCAGATCCGGGGCCTGCCCGCTGGCGATCGCGTCCGGCTCGTCGCGCTCACCGGCTGGGGCCAGCCGGCGGATCGCGAGCGCACGCGCGAGGCCGGCTTCGACCTGCACCTGGTCAAGCCGCTGACGCTGGAGGCGCTGCAGGATGCGCTGGCGCAGATGCGGTCCGCGCGCAAGGGTGGGCCTTGACGGACAAAAAAAAAGGCCCGGCGTGAGCCGGGCCTACGGTGATACAGCTATGTGGCGGTATCACCCCTTCAGGAAGGGAGTTGTGTTTGCTTATTCCTCGAGCGCGGCCGCCGTCGGCGCGGGCAAACAACAGCATGGGTTGAATGCTGAGGCCAGGTCGCTGACCAGAATCTGACCTGTGCAACGCGAAAACTACTTAGCGAAAAAACATGTCACTGGCGATGCAACTGCCCGACCTTCATGAGCTCGCGGAACGCGTGATGCGCGAGCGCGGGCTGCTGCCGGCCTTCGCGCCGCAGGCCCTGCGCGAGGCCGAAGCGGCGCGCGTCGCCGGCCCGGAGCGCAAGGGCGACATTCGCGACCTGCGCCACCTGGAATGGTTCTCGATCGACAACGACGACACGCGCGACCTCGATCAGCTCAGCGTGGCCGAGCCGCTGCCGCAGGGAGCAACGCGGCTGCTGGTCGCGGTGGCGGATGTCGATGCGATGGTGCGGCCCGGTGGCGCGGTGAATGAGCATGCCGAGACCAACACGACCTCCGTCTACACGGCGGCGGGCACCTTCCCGATGCTGCCCGAGGTGCTCTCCACCGACCTCACTTCACTGCACGAAGGGCAGGAGCGGCTGGCGGTGGTGGTGGACATGCAGGTGCAGGCCGACGGCAGCGTGACGCAGGCGCAGATCTACCGTGCGGCCGTCCTGAACCGCGCGAAGCTCACGTACGACGCGGTTTCGCTCTGGCTGGACGGCGAGGGGCCGGCGCCGCATCAGCTCGCGCAGGTGCCGGCGCTGGAGGAACAGTTGCGCCTGCACGATGCCCTGGCGGAACGGCTGCGGCAATGGCGCCACCGGCGCGGCGCGCTCAACGTCAAGACGGTGTCCGCGCGGCCGGTGTTCGAGGAGGGCCGGCTGGTGGACCTGCGGCCCGACGAGAAGAACCGCGCCAAGGACCTGATCGCCGACCTGATGATTGCCGCCAACGCGGCCACGGCCCGCTTCCTGGTGGACCAGGGTTTCCCCTCGCTGCGGCGCTTCCTGCAGTCGCCGCGGCGCTGGGACCGCATCGAGGCGCTCGCGGCGGAGCACGGCGTGACGCTGCCGGATGCGCCCGACCCGGTCGCCCTCGACCGCTTCCTGTGCGAGCGGCGGCGCGCGGACCCGGAGGGCTTCGCCGACCTTTCGCTTCGCGTCGTGAAGATGCTGGGGCCGGGCGAGTACGCAGCGGCGCCGCCGGGCGCGGCGGGAGAGGGCCACTTCGGGCTGGCCGTGAGCGACTACGCGCACTCCACGGCGCCGAACCGGCGCTATCCGGACCTGGTCACGCAGCGGCTGCTGAAGGCCGCGCTGGCGGGCGACGCGCCGCCGTATTCCTTCGAGGCGCTGGCGGCGGTCGCGCGCCACTGCACGCTGCAGGAGGACAACGCGAACCGCGTCGAGCGGCAGGTGCTCAAGGCCGCCGCCGCGTGGCTGCTGCGGGATCGTATCGGCGAGAGCTTCGACGCCATCGTGACCGGCGCCGCGGCGAAGGGCACCTTCGTGCGCATCGCGCGCCCCTTGCTGGAGGGGCGGCTGGTGCGCGGCCACGAAGGCGCCGATGTCGGCGATGCGCTGCGGGTGCGGCTGCTGTCGGTCGATCCGCAGCAGGGCTTCATCGACTTCGAGCGCGCCTAGAGCGCCAGCCCGGTTGCGGCGCCGCCAGGCTTCCTAGCGCGCCGGTGCGTCGACCACCACCTCGCTGACCTGGATGGTCGGCTGCAGGTCGGTGTAGTTGCGGATGTCGCCCATGATCTCTTCCGCATGGGGCGCGAAGGCCTTCTGGAAGGCCTCGGCCGAGTCGCAGTAGATGTGGCACATGCCCACGAAGGGCGGCGGTGCGCCGGGAGCACCGCCGGCGACGCCCTTGTCGACGGTGTAGTAGAGGCAGGCGCTGCCCATGCGTTGCTTGACCAGCGGCATGTGCTTGTCACGGTAGTACGCGTGATCGAAGCGGGCGCCTTCGGTGTGGGGATACATGACGCTGACCTTCACCATGCTCGTTCTCCTCGGTTGCCGCCGCGGGGGGGCGGAATGCGCGCTGCCGGCACTGTAGCGGCACGCCGCCGCCGGCGCCATGGGGCAAGCTAGCCGATGCAGGCGACGACGGCGAGGAGCACGACGCAGGCGAGCACCACGGCGCCTACCAGCTCGGCGAGGAGTTTCACGGTGGCGAGATGGCCCTTGGTCGTCATGGGGGAAAGTGTGGCTCCGCGACCATGAATGAAGCCTGAACGAACGGCGGCAACGGCAGGTAACGGCCCTGGCGGCAGGTCGTGTCGAGTGGAAACGATCCGCCAGGCAGCGAAGCGCTTCTCCTACATCGCACCTGTCGCGGCTGCATGAAATTGACGCGCGACCCGTCCAGTAGGAGACCGCCATGCCAGCAGGTTCGAGCGCCAAGCGAGAGCGCCAGTACGAGCACATCAAGGAGAGCTACGAGAAGCGTGGCCAGAAAGGCCGCGCGGAGGAGATCGCCGCGCGCACGGTGAACAAGGAGCGCGCCGAGGCTGGCGAGACCAAGACGAAGAGCAAGAGCAAGAGCAGCGGCGGTGCGGCGCGCAAGACCGCGTCGCGCAGCAGCTCCGGCCGGGCGGGCGCGAGCAGCTCGGGCCGCGGCAGCCGCAGCTCCAGCCGCAGCAGCCGCTAGAACACCTGTTCCCGCACGAACCTCGCACGTTCCGGCGTCCGGGGTTCTTCCTTTGTCTCCGCCGCCCCACGCCGGCGCGAATCCTTCACGCCCTGCTCGGCAGTGTGGCCCGCCGCTGTCGCCCGGTGTGGGCGCCGTCCTACGAAAGCTCGGGAGGAACACCCCGACACTGACGCGCGCTTCGGGCTGAACTTACTTTTCAGGCTCAGCCGTTTGCGGGATTCGCCGCCGGCCATCGGACGCTGCGGCAGCGACCTTTCACTGCAGTACCGCCGTGCCCGTGCCGGCGCGCCTGCCTGTCGGTGAACAAGAAAGCGGAGACCCCATGGACCAGGCCGTCACCCGTCAGAAGAAGAAAGCCGGCAAACCCGCCGCCCGCGCGCAGACCGGCAAGCCGGCGGTGGCCGCGCGGGGTGCATCGGCCCGGCAGGGCAGCGTCAACATGCCGTCGATCCAGGCCCTGTCGCAGGAGGCCGCGGAGGCCCGCTCGCGCCAGATGCTGTCGGCGCTGATGGCGTTCGCCGGCGGCGATTTCAGCGCCCGCCTGCCGTCGGACTGGTCCGGTGTCGATGCGCGTATCGCCGAGTCCTTCAACCAGAGCATCTCCAACGCCGACCGCATCACCTCGGAAGCGGCGCGCCTGTCCAATACGGTCGGCAAGGAAGGCCGGCTGACGCAGCGCATCTCCGCGCCGGGGGCGGTGGGCAGCTGGGCGACGCAGGTCGATTCCTTCAACACGCTGATCGACGACCTGGTGCGGCCCACCAACGACATCGCCCGCACCATCGGCGCGGTGGCCAAGGGTGACCTCGGCCAGCCGATGGACCTGCAGGTCGACGGGCGGCCGCTCAAGGGCGAGTTCCTGCGCTCGGCCAAGCTGGTGAACACCATGATCGAGCAGCTCTCGGTCTTCACCTCCGAAGTGACGCGCGTGGCGCGCGAGGTGGGCACCGAAGGCAAGCTGGGCGGCCAGGCCAAGGTGAAGGGCGTGTCGGGCGTGTGGAAGGACCTGACCGATTCCGTGAACCAGATGGCCGGCAACCTCACGGCGCAGGTCCGCAACATCGCGGACGTGACGATCGCCGTGGCCAATGGCGACCTGTCCAAGAAGATCACGGTGGACGTGCGCGGCGAAATCCTGCAGCTCAAGGAAGCCACCAACACCATGGTGGACCAGCTGCGCTCCTTCGCCTCGGAAGTGACGCGGGTGGCGCGCGAGGTGGGCACCGACGGCCGCCTGGGCGGCCAGGCCGTGGTGCCGGGCGTGGCGGGCACCTGGAAGGACCTGACCGACTCGGTCAACTCCATGGCCAACAACCTCACCTCGCAGGTGCGCAACATCGCGACGGTGACGACGGCCGTGGCCCGGGGTGATTTGTCGCGCAAGATCACGGTGGACGTGAAGGGCGAGATCCTGGAGCTGAAGGAAACCATCAACACGATGGTGGACCAGCTCAACGGCTTCGCCTCGGAAGTGACGCGCGTGGCCCGTGAAGTGGGAACCGAAGGCAAGCTCGGTGGCCAGGCCCAGGTGCCCGGCATCGCGGGCACGTGGAAGGACCTGACCGACTCGGTCAACTCCATGGCCTCCAACCTCACCGGCCAGGTGCGCAACATCGCGGGCGTGGCCACGGCCATCGCGCGCGGCGACCTCTCGCGCAAGATCACCGTGGAAGTCAAGGGCGAGATCCTGGCGCTGAAGGAAACCATCAACACGATGGTGGACCAGTTGAACGGCTTCGCCTCCGAAGTGACGCGGGTGGCGCGCGAGGTGGGCACCGAAGGCAAGCTGGGCGGCCAGGCGCAGGTGCCGGGCGTGGCGGGCACCTGGAAGGACCTCACGGACAACGTGAACTTCATGGCCTCCAACCTCACGGGCCAGGTGCGCAACATCGCCGAGGTGACCACCGCGGTGGCCAACGGCGACCTGTCCAAGAAGATCACGGTGGACGTGCGCGGCGAGGTGCTGGAGCTGAAGAACACCATCAACACCATGGTGGACCAGCTCAACGCCTTCGCCTCGGAAGTGTCGCGGGTGGCGCGCGAAGTGGGTACCGAGGGCAAGCTCGGCGGCCAGGCGCAGGTGCCGGGCGTGGCGGGTACCTGGAAGGACCTGACCGACAACGTCAACTCGATGGCGTCCAACCTGACCAACCAGGTGCGCAACATCGCCGAAGTGACGACCGCCGTGGCGCGCGGCGACCTGTCCAAAAAGATCACCGTGGACGTGCGCGGCGAGATCCTGGAGCTGAAGAACACCATCAACACGATGGTGGACCAGCTCAACGGCTTCGCCGGCGAGGTGTCGCGGGTGGCGCGCGAGGTGGGCACCGAAGGCAAGCTCGGTGGCCAGGCGCAGGTGCCGGGCGTGGCGGGCACCTGGAAGGACCTCACGGACAACGTGAACTCCATGGCCAACAACCTCACGGCGCAGGTCCGCAACATCGCGGACGTGGCGACGGCGGTGGCCAACGGCGACCTGTCCAAGAAGATCACCGTGGACGTGAAGGGCGAAATCCTGGAGCTGAAGAACACCCTGAACACGATGGTGGACCAGCTCAATGGCTTCGCCTCCGAAGTGACGCGGGTGGCGCGCGAGGTGGGCACCGAGGGCAAGCTGGGCGGCCAGGCCATCGTGCGCGGCGTCGCCGGCACCTGGAAGGACCTGACCGACAACGTCAACTCGATGGCGAACAACCTGACCGGCCAGGTGCGCAACATCGCGGAAGTGACGACCGCCGTGGCCCGGGGCGACCTCTCGCGCAAGATCACCGTGGAAGTGAAGGGCGAGATCCTGGAGCTGAAGAACACCATCAACACGATGGTCGACCAGTTGAACGGCTTCGCCTCCGAAGTGACGCGGGTGGCGCGCGAGGTGGGCACGGAAGGCAAGCTCGGCGGCCAGGCGCAGGTGCCGGGCGTGGCGGGAACGTGGAAGGATCTCACGGACAACGTGAACTTCATGGCGTCCAACCTCACGGGCCAGGTGCGCAACATCGCGGACGTGGCGACGGCCATCGCGCGCGGCGACCTCTCGAAGAAGATCACGGTGGACGTGCGCGGCGAGATCCTGCAGCTCAAGGAAACCATCAACACGATGGTCGACCAGCTGAACTCCTTCGCCGGCGAGGTCTCGCGGGTGGCCCGGGAAGTGGGCACCGAGGGCAAGCTGGGCGGCCAGGCGGCCGTGGAAGGCGTGGCCGGCACCTGGAAGGACCTGACCGACAACGTCAACTCGATGGCGTCGAACCTCACCGACCAGGTGCGCAACATCGCGGAAGTGACGATCGCGGTGGCCAACGGCGACCTGTCCAAGAAGATCACCGTGGACGTGCGCGGCGAAATCCTGGAGCTGAAGGAAACCATCAATACGATGGTGGACCAGCTCAACGCCTTCGCGGCCGAAGTGTCGCGGGTGGCCAGGGAAGTGGGCACCGAGGGCAAGCTGGGCGGCCAGGCGCAGGTGCCGGGCGTGGCAGGGACGTGGAAGGACCTGACCGACAACGTCAACTCGATGGCCAACAACCTCACCGGCCAGGTGCGCAACATCGCGGACGTGGCCACGGCCATCGCCCGCGGCGACCTGGGCCGCAAGATCACGGTGGACGTCAAGGGCGAGATCCTGCAGCTCAAGGAAACCATCAACACGATGGTGGACCAGCTCTCCGCCTTCGCCTCCGAGGTGACGCGGGTGGCGCGCGAGGTGGGCTCCGAAGGCAAGCTGGGCGGCCAGGCTCAGGTACCGGGCGTGGCCGGCACCTGGAAGGACCTGACCGACAACGTCAACTCGATGGCGTCCAACCTGACCAACCAGGTGCGCAACATCGCCGAAGTGACGATCGCGGTGGCCAACGGCGACCTGTCCAAGAAGATCACCGTGGACGTGCGCGGTGAAATCCTGCAGCTGAAGGAAACCATCAACACGATGGTGGAGCAGCTGCGCAGCTTCGCCTCCGAAGTGACGCGGGTGGCGCGCGAGGTGGGCACCGAAGGCCGCCTGGGCGTGCAGGCCGTGGTGCCCGGCGTGGCGGGCACCTGGAAGGACCTGACCGACTCCGTGAACACCATGGGCGCGAACCTCACGTCCCAGGTGCGCAACATCGCCGAAGTGACCACCGCCGTGGCGCGCGGCGACCTGAACCGCAAGATCACGGTGGACGTGAAGGGCGAGATCCTGGAGCTGAAGAACACCATCAACACGATGGTCGACCAGCTCAACTCCTTCGCCAACGAAGTGACGCGCGTGGCGCGCGAAGTGGGCACCGAGGGCAAGCTCGGTGGCCAGGCGCAGGTGACCGGCGTGGGCGGCACCTGGAAGGACCTCACGGACAACGTGAACTTCATGGCCTCCAACCTGACCGAGCAGGTGCGCGGCATCGTCAAGGTGGTGACGGCGGTGGCCAACGGCAGCCTGTCGCAGCGCCTGACGGTGCAGGCCAAGGGCGAGGTGGCGGCGCTGGCCGACACCATCAACAACATGACCGACACGCTCGCCACCTTCGCCGACCAGGTGACGAACGTGGCGCGCGAGGTGGGCGTGGAAGGGCGCCTGGGCGGCCAGGCCAACGTGCCGGGCGCGGCCGGCACCTGGAAGGACCTGACCGGCAACGTGAACCTGCTGGCGGCCAACCTCACGACGCAGGTGCGCGCCATCGCCGAAGTGGCGACGGCGGTGACCAAGGGCGACCTGACGCGCTCGATCCAGGTGGATGCCAAGGGTGAAGTGTCCGAGTTGAAGGACAACATCAACACCATGATCTCCAACCTGCGGGAGACCACGGAACGCAACCGCGAGCAGGACTGGCTCAAGACCAACCTGGCGCGCTTCACCGGCATGCTGCAGGGCCAGCGCGACCTCAACAGCGTGGGCAAGATGCTGCTGTCCGAGCTGGCCCCGCTGGTCAACGCGCACCAGGGCAGCATCTACCACAACAACCTCTCGGAGAACTCCGGCGAGCTGGTGGTGCTGGCCAGCTACGCGCAGGCCGGCAACGCGCCGCTGCCGGAAACCATCCGCCTCGGCGAGGGCCTGCTGGGCGAGTGCGCCCTGCAGAACCGGCGCATCCTGCTCACCGACGTGCCGGCCGAATACGTCGCCGTCCAGTCCAGCCTGGGCCGCTCCAGCAAGCTGAGCGTGGTGGTGCTGCCGGTGCCCTACGAGAACCAGACCAAGGCGGTCATCGAGCTCGCCTCGCTGTACCCCTTCACCACGGTCAACCTGAACTTCCTCGACCAGCTCGCGCTGGGCCTCGGCGCCGTGTTCAACACGATCGAGGCGACCATGCGCACCGAGGGCCTGCTCAAGCAATCGCAGCAGCTGACCGTCGAACTGCAGGCCCGCCAGACCGAGCTGCAGCAGACCAACGAGGAACTGCAGAACAAGGCCCGCCTGCTCGCCGAGCAGAACGTGGAAGTGGAACGCAAGAACTCGGAAGTGGAGCAGGCCCGCCGCGCGCTGGAGGAAAAGGCGTCGGAACTGGCGCTCACCTCCAAGTACAAGTCGGAGTTCCTGGCCAACATGTCGCACGAGCTGCGCACCCCGCTGAACTCGATCCTGATCCTGTCGCAGCAGCTGGCCGAGAACACCGCCGGCAACCTCACGACCAAGCAGGTGGAGTTCTCGCGCAACATCAACTCCTCCGGCTCCGACCTGCTGAACCTGATCAACGACATCCTGGACCTGTCGAAGATCGAATCCGGCACCGTCACGGTGGACATCGAGGAGATCCCGTTCTGGGGCCTGCGCGAAAGCCTGGACCGCAACTTCCGGCACGTCGCGGAGCAGAAGAACCTGCCACTGCTGATCAAGTTCGCGGAAGACCTGCCGCGCACCATGGACAGCGACCCCAAGCGCCTGCAGCAGATCCTGAAGAACCTGCTGTCCAACGCCGTCAAGTTCACCTCGCACGGCCACGTGGAAGTGCGGGCCAGCCTCGCCAAGGCGGGCTGGAGCGCGGACCACCCGGTGCTCTCGCAGGCGCAGAACGTGATCGCCTTCGCGGTGGAAGACACCGGCATCGGCGTCCCGGTGGAAAAGCAGCGCCTGATCTTCGAGGCCTTCCAGCAGGCCGACGCGGGCACGTCGCGCAAGTACGGCGGCACCGGCCTGGGCCTGGCCATCTCGCGTGAACTGGCGATCCTGCTGGGCGGCGAGATCAAGCTGCAATCCGTTCCGGGCCAGGGCAGCACCTTCACCCTGTACCTGCCGCTGCACTATGCCGGCCCGGACGCGGCGACGGTCGGCGCGCGCAAGGCCAAGGCGCCCGAGACCACGGTCATCACGCTGCCGGTGGCACGCGAGGAGCACATCCCCGACGACCGCGAGACGATCCAGCCCGGCGACCCGGTGCTGCTGGTGATCGAGGACGACCCGCACTACGCCCGCATCCTGCTGGGGCTGGCGCGCGACAAGGGCTTCAAGGGCCTGGTGGCCAACAAGGGCGCGATCGGCCTGTCGCTCGCGCGCCAGTACCTGCCCACCGCCATCTCGCTGGACATCTTCCTGCCCGACATGCTGGGTTGGACCGTGCTGAACCAGCTCAAGCTCGATCCGGCGCTGCGCCACATCCCGGTGCAGATCGTGACGCTGGAGGAAGAGCGCCAGCACGGCCTGTCGCACGGGGCCTTCAACTACCTGCTCAAGGAACCGACGACGGCCGGCCTGGAAGCGGCGTTCGACCGGCTGAAGGACTTCGTGCAGCCGCGCACCAAGCGCCTGCTGGTGGTGGAGGACAACGAGGTCGAGCGCGAAGCCGTGGTCGAACTCCTCGGCTACGACGACATCGACATCGCCACCGCCGGCAGCGGCGAGGCGGCGCTCACGGCCATGCGCAAGCAGCCCTTCGACTGCGTGGTGCTCGACCTGCGCCTGCCCGACATGACCGGCTTCGAGCTGCTGGAACACATGCAGGGCGACGACGCAATGTCCGCCGTGCCGGTCGTGGTCTTCACCGGCAAGGACCTGAGCGAGGCCGAACAGGACCGCCTGCACACGATGGCCAAGAGCATCGTGCTGAAGGACGTGCAGTCGCCCGAGCGCCTGCTGGACGAGACCGCGCTGTTCCTGCACCGTGTCGTCACGCAGCTGCCGCCCGAGAAGCAGGCCATGCTGGACCGCCTGCACAACTCCGCGGAGGTGCTGCACGGACGCAAGGTGCTGATCGTCGACGACGACGCGCGCAACATCTTCGCGCTGACCTCCGTGCTGGAGAACCACGACGTCGACGTGATCAGCGCCACCAACGGCCGCCAGGCCATCGACATCCTCCAGAAGACGCCGGGCCTGGAGATGGTGCTGATGGACATCATGATGCCGGAGATGGACGGCTACGAAACGATGCGCGAGATCCGCAAGGACCCCGCCTTCCGCACCCTGCCGATCCTGGCGCTGACCGCGAAGGCCATGAAGGGCGACCGCGAGAAGTGCCTCGAGGCGGGTGCCAGCGACTACATCTCCAAACCCGTCAACACCGACCAGCTCCTGTCGCTGATGCGGGTGTGGCTGTTCCGTTAAGGGCCCCATGGAAACCACGAGCACCCTGCCGGGGACGGTCAACATCCTGATCGTCGACGACGAGCCGCGCAACCTGTCGGTGCTGGAGTCCATCCTGGACGACCCGAGCTACCGGCTGGTGCGCGCGACCTCGGGCGACGAGGCGCTGCTGGCCCTGATGGCCGACGAATTCGCGGTGCTGGTGCTGGACGTGCGCATGCCGGGCATGACCGGCTTCGAGCTGGCGCAGATGATCAAGGTGCGCAGGAAGACGGCTCGCATCCCGATCATCTTCCTCACCGCCTACTACAACGAGGACCAGCACATCCTCGAGGGCTACGGCACCGGCGCGGTGGACTACCTGCACAAGCCGGTCAATCCGGCGGTGCTCAAGTCCAAGGTCTCGGTGTTCGCCGAGCTGCACCGCAAGGGCCGCGAGCTGGAACAGGCCAACCGCAGCCTGAGCGAGCTGAACGCCTCGCTGGACCAGCGCGTCACCGAACGCACGCTGGAACTGCAGAAGAGCGAGTCGCGCCTGCTGGAAGCCAACCGCCGCAAGGACGAATTCCTGGCGACGCTCGCCCACGAACTGCGCAACCCGCTGGCGCCGGTGCGCAACGCGATCCACTACCTGAAGCTGCGCGGCCCCGACACGCGCGACGTGCAGTGGGCCAGCGAGGTGATCGACCGCCAGGTCACCGCGATGGGCCGCCTGATCGACGACCTGATGGACATCAGCCGCATCAACCAGGGCCGCATCGAGCTGCGCCGCCAGCTGGTGCCGCTGGACGCCGTGCTGGCCGACGCGGTGGAAACCACGCAGCCGCAGATCGACGGCGCCGGCCACAAGCTCAGGCTGCTGCAGCCGCCGATGAAGCTGATGGTGGATGCGGACCGCGCGCGGCTCGCGCAGGCCTTCGCCAACCTCCTGAGCAACGCGGCCAAGTACACGGATCCGGGCGGGCAGATCGAGGTGCGCGCCGTCAGCGAGGGCGGCCGGGCCGTGGTGTCCGTCCACGACAGCGGCATCGGCATCGCGCCGCACCGGCTGGAGAGCGTGTTCGAGATGTTCTCGCAGGAGGAGCCGGCGCTGGCGCGCTCGCGCGGCGGCCTCGGCATCGGGCTGGCGCTCACGCGCCGGCTGGTGCAGTTGCACGACGGCGACATCACGGCGTGCAGCGAGGGCGCCGGCAAGGGCAGCGTGTTCCGCGTCTGCCTGCCGCTGGCCGCCACGCTCGTCGACGACGCGTCCACGGGTGCGCAGCAGCGGCCGGCCGCGGCGGAGGGCAGCCTGCGCATCCTGGTGGCGGACGACAACCGCGACGCCGCCGAGACGCTCGGCATCCTGCTGGAGGTGATGGGGCACGAAGTCAGGACGGTGCACGACGGCCAGGCCGCCGTGGAGGCCGCCGCCAGCTTCGATCCGGAACTCGTGCTGCTGGACATCGGCATGCCGGGCCTCAACGGCTACGACACCTGCCGGGGCATCCGCGCCCAGGCCGGTGGGGCGAACCGCACGGTCGTGGCCGTGACCGGCTGGGGCCAGCCGCACGACGTGCAGAGCGCGCACGATGCCGGCTTCGACCGCCACCTGGTCAAGCCCGTGGACATGGAAGCACTCATGCAGTTGATCGGCGACCGGGTCGCGGCCGGCGGGCGGGGCTGAACGGCGCAGCCGCGCCGAACTTGATGCGCAACAAGTTCGGGCCCACAAGGCGCTTGCCGCGCTGGCGACGAGCCTCCATATTTCCAGGGGAGGCGGCAGCGACGCCGCCGTGTGGAAGCATTGACAAGGAGGACACCATGAACGCGCTGACGAGACGCGGGGGCCTGTTCGACGAACTGTTCCGCGATTTCGCCCCAGGCTATTTCATCCAGCCCCTGCACGGGGATCCGCTGCCGGCCCAGATCAAGATGGACGTGCAGGAACGCGACGGGTCCTTCGAAGTGCAGGCCGAGATTCCCGGCGTGAGCAAGGAAGACATCCGCGTCGAGATCGACGGCAGCATGCTGAGCCTGCAGGCGGAAGTCCGGCAGGAAGACCGCCAGGAAGGCGGCGAGGGCCGGCCGCTGCGCAACGAGCGCTACTACGGCGCGGTGTCGCGCACCGTGCAACTGCCCGCCGAAGTGGACGAGGCGCAGGCCAAGGCCCGCTACGAGAACGGCGTGCTGCGGCTGACGCTGCCGAAGAAGCAGGAAGCGAAGTCGCAGCGGCGCGTGACGGTCGAATGAGCGGCCAAGGGAAGGGCCTTCCGGATGGAAGGCCCTTTCGATACGACAGGGCGTGCGGCCGGGAGGCCGCGCCCCGCAGCGCGCGTCAGCGGCTGTAGAAGCCGTAGCGCTGGCCCGTGTTCACGTGCGCCGCGATACGCTGGTTGCCGCTGCGCAGGATGACCTCGGCATCGCGGAACGCACCGGGGTCGTCACGCCGGCGCAGCGTGTATCTGCCCACGTAGACGCCGGGGCGCACTTCGCGCAGGGGCAGGTTGCGCACCACCTCCGGCACGTTCACCGCCACGCGGGCGCGGGGCGTGCCTTCCACGCGGAAGCGCAGCACCTGGCCGGGCTCGAGGTCGTCCGAAGGCGACATCGTGAACGCGCTGACCGTGGCAGTCGTGGCCGGGCCTGCGCCCATGCCGAGCGACTGGAACGACGGCGGGAAGTCGAACGCGACGGCCACCGGGCCTTCGCCCCAGCCCGCGCGCACCGTCATGGCCTGCCGCGGATCGATGCGTTCGCCGCGCCGGATCACGTGCGTGCCGACGTATTCGCCCGGGGCGCGCTCGCGCAGCGCGATGCGGATGCCGCTGGCGCCGAGGGTGGCGTTGGCCCAGCGCGCGTCGGGCGTGCCGTACACCTGCACCCGCAGCGTGGCGCCCGGGCTCAGGCCCGCATCGGAGTTGAGCGACATGTTGGTGATGCGACCGGGCGCGACCTGCGCCACGCGGTACTGCGGCGCGTATTGCGCCGCGGCCGGCTGGGCCACGATGGCGGCACCGAGGGGAGCCAGCAGCAGCAGGGCCGCGGCGACGTTCTTGCGAAGAGTGGGTTTCATGGAATCTGACCTCCTGTGGATTGCGGTTTCCATGGAGGTGAGATTAGGGCGCGCCCCATGAACGCATGGTGAACGGACACGAGGCTCCCGTAGGAGCAGCGCGTTCGGCGCTGCGGAAGCCGGCCTACATCGCGGATGCCTCGGCAGCGCGCGCCGGTCGCCGCGCGCGGCCTATCATCGCGCGCATGACGGCAGCCGCGCTCCATTACCTCGACTTCGACTACAGCGAGGACGCGCACGGGCACGGCTGCTTCGATGCGATGGCCTCCGCGGCGCCGGCGCAGCTGCGCCGTCTGCAGGACGAAGTCGCGCGCGTGCTCGATTGGGCCCATGCGCAGTTCGGTGCCCCGGGCGCGCTCGACGAAGGCGGCGAGTGGGATTGCGAATTGCAGGCGGTGCGCGAGGTCGCCACCGCGCTGGAGGTGCGCCACCGCAGCGGCGCGGGCCTGGAGTTGCACCCGGGCGCGACCGGCGAGCCGCGCGTGACGATCAGCGTCACCCTGACCGGGACGGCCGCCTTCTGCACGGCGCTGCGCGAAGCCTTCGCCCTGGAGTCTTGATTTTTTTCGGGCTCGGCCCTTCCACTTCAGCAGGCTGGCGGCGGCGGCGCCGCGAGGGGGTCACCGGCCCCGCGCTTCCACGTCCCGCCTGCCGCCAGCCTGCATGGAACCCTCGTGCTCACGCCACCGCACCCTGCAGGAGCCCGGCCCATCCGGCCGAGACGTGCAGCGTCGGCGGCTGGCGCTGCAAGGGGACCTGGCCGCCCAGCACGTTCTCGATGTGGCGCGCGAGCAGCGCGGCGCCCTGCGCCACGCCCGCGAGGCAGGGTGCGCGGTCGAAGTCCACGACGACCGGGCCCTCGCGTCCCTGCACGATCTCGATCCCGTACACGCTCAGGCCGAACACGCGGCCGCAGCGCAGCGCGATGTCGTGCAGTTCCGCCGTGACGGGAACGGCGCCGCCCGCTTGGCGTTCCGTCGCGAACACCAGCTCGCCGATCGCCTGCAGTCGCAGGTCCGGCCCGCGGCGCTCGATGAACTCCTGCACCAGCACGGGCTGCTCGCGCAGCGGGATGCCGACCAGGTCGTCCGGACCGTGCGCCACCACGTTCTTCGCGCCGCCGCAGTCCCGGTAGGGCTTGACGATCACGGTGCGGTCGGAGGCCAGTTCGCACAGCATCGCGAAATCGGCCGTCACCCACGACCGCGGAACCGGCACGCCAGCGGCCGCCAGCCGGCTCGCGGCGGTGATCCGGTTCTGCGCCAGGGCGCAGGCCGGGTAGGGGTTGAGGAACTGGCCGCCGCGGTCATGCAGGACGGCCGCCACGCTGAGGGCGAGTTCGCTGCGCGATTCGAGCACGTAGAGGTCGTGCCGCACGCACAGCCGGTCCGGACACAGCAGCGCCGCCTCCGGGATCCCACGGGTCACCGTGAAGCCCCGGTCGGCCAGCATCGCCATCGCCGACACGAAGGTCGCGCATGGCTGCAAATGCGCCTGCTCGTCGAGCAGGAAATGGATCTTCATGGGCTCCGATGCTAGGCAGCGAGCCGCGCCTGCGCGAGGTCAGGTGGTGACGGCCGGCCCGTACTGCCTGCGCGAAATGCCGGCACCTTGGTTCTTCTCGGCCGAACCGCGTTAGATTTGTGAGGATGCGTTTCTCCTCGCCTTCCTTCGCGCTGGTCATGGCGACGGGCATCGTCGCGATCGCGGCGCGCCAGCAGGGCTGGCCGCGGCTCGCGCTGCTGCTGTTCGACTCCAACGTCGTCGCCTGGCTCACGCTGTCGCTCGCCTCGATGTGGCGGCTGGCGCGGCACCGCGGGGACGTCGCGGGCGACCTCGCGAGCCTGCAGCGCGCCCCGGCCTTCTTCACGGCGGTGGCGGGCACGGGCGTGCTGGCCGGCGGCATGCTGGTGCTCGACGTGAACTTCGTCTTCGCGTGCGTGCTCGGGCTGCTGGCGCTGGTGCTCTGGTTCGTGCTGACCTACGCCGTGTTCGCGGCGGTGATCACGGGCGAGGACAAGCAGCCGCTCGAACGCGCCATCGGCGGTGCCTGGCTGCTGGCGGTGGTGGCCTGCCAGTCGGTGGCCGTGACCGCGGCGCTGCTGTCGGGGCATTTCGCGCAGCCCTGGCGCCTGCAGCTCAATTTCCTCGCGCTGGGCATGTGGCTGTTCGCGGGCATGCTGTACACGTGGATCATCGCGCTGATCTTCTACCGCGCGCTGTTCCTGCGCTTCGCGCCGGCCGACCTCGCGCCGCCGTACTGGATCAACATGGGCGCGATGGCGATCTCCACGCTCGCCGGCGCGCAACTGGTGGCCAACGCGGCGCAGGCGCCGTTCCTGGAGGCGCTGCTCCCCTTCCTCAAGGGCTTCACCATCCTGTACTGGGCCACCGGCACGTGGTGGCTGCCGCTGCTGGTGGCCCTCACCGCCTGGCGTTACCTGGTGCGGCGCGACGCACTGCGCGCCGAGGGGCTGGACTGGAGCATGGTGTTCCCGCTCGGCATGTATTCGGCCGCGACGCACCACATGGATGCGCACGTCACCGCGGGCCTGCTGGCGCCGCTCGACACCTGGTTCTTCGGGCTCGCGCTGCTTGCCTGGGGCGCCACGGCCCTGGCGCGCACCTCCTTGTGGTGGCGCGGAGCGCGCGCTCGCGCG
Organism: Ramlibacter sp. AN1133; assembly: GCF_037890035.1. NCBI lineage: Bacteria > Pseudomonadati > Pseudomonadota > Betaproteobacteria > Burkholderiales > Comamonadaceae > Ramlibacter > Ramlibacter sp. AN1133. The sequence goes on along the minus strand of NZ_JBBKTQ010000027.1, from coordinate 50,823 downwards.
CCGGTCCCGGACTGACACCCGTCTCTGGTCCGGTACGGTACCGTTCCGGTGATTATTCCTTTAGGGAATCTTCTCATCCGTGGAGCGACGGAGCGCCTTGCGGCCGCGTATGTACGGCTTGTAAAGTCGGCCTCCCGTCACAGCGCAGCCGTCCCATGATCTCCCACTCACCCGAACAGGCCGCCATCGCGTCCGAACTCGAACGGCAACTCACTGCGTACGAGGACGGCCTGCGCGAGCTGCTGCAGCGGCGCTGGGATCCGGAGCTGTACCGCGAACTGTCGGACCGCTTCGACGGGATGCAGATGCAGGCCACGCTGCTGCCCAAGCTGGCGGCGAGCTGGACCGAGCTGCTGATCACGCGCGTCGACCTCACGCATGCCCTGTGGGCGCTCAGTTCGCCCAGCCGCGTGAACGGCAAGGTCGTGGCGTACCACGCCCGGCACAAGGTGCTGATCGAGGAAGTGCGGCGCAAGTGCCGCGAGTACATCGCCAAGGGCGAGCGCGTCAGCGCCTGATCCCCTTCACTGCAGGCCCGCCAGCGCCCGCCCTTCCGGGGTGAGCCGCAGGATGTGCAGACCCGTGTTGGCCCGGTCCACCGCGTAGACGTAGCCGCGCTCGTCGACCTCCACGTTGTTGGTCTGGATCGCGATGCGGCAGCGGTCGCGTCCGTCCACCTTCACGCAGCGCGGCGCGGTGTTCGCGGTCGTCGCCGGGATGTAGAAGCCGACCTCGCGCGGCTGGAACGGGTTGCGGATGTCGAGCGCGCGCACGCCCGCATTGAAGTGCGCGAGGAACACCAGCTTGCGGTAATACACGGCCGCGAAACTCTCGTTCGACGAGTGCGTGCCGAAGCGGCCGCCGCGGCTGCAGAAATGCCCGCTCGCTTCCGGCACCGTGAAGCTGGAGATGAACTGCGGCCGCGTCTCCACCGTGATGTCCAGCAGCCAGGCCATCTGCCGCGGCTCGGCGCACTCGTTGGCGATGGCCTCGTTGACGACCAGCAGCACGTCGCGCCGGGCCTCGCGGTCGTGCGCGAACTCGGGCACCTCCAGGCCGAGGATGGGGAAGGTGGTGTGGGCGCCTGTCATGGGCGCCATGTCCAGCCGCGCGACCTGCGGCGCCAGCAGGTTCTCGCTGGTGGGTTCGCGCGGCCCGCGCAGCAGCTTCTGCCGGTCGACGATCTGGACGATGCCGTTCTTGTTGGTGCCGTAGCCGAAGTAGACGCGGTTGCCGGCGGGGCCGGTGGAGATCGCGCCGTGCAGTTCCTGCGGCGCATCGCCGGTCGCGCCCGGCTGCTGCCCCGGCAGGCCGAAGTTGCGGATGAACACCGGCCGTGCCGGGTCCGACAGGTCGTAGACCTGCGTCATGCGGCGCGTGCGCCAGCCCTCCAGGCCCGACACCAGGTAGGCGATGCCGCTGTCGCATTCCCAGAAGTTCTTGTGCGTCCCCTTCAGGCCGCCGAGCTGCGCCAGGCGCACGGGCGCGGCGGGATCGCTCACGTCCCATACTTCGTGCGCCGAATTGCCGAAGGTGCGCAGCATGTAGAACTTTGCCGCGTCCGCCTTCGGCAGGCCGCGGCCGGAGCACACCCGCACCATCTGCGCGCCGCCGGCCTCGTCCAGCCCTTCCTCGCCCGGGACGTGGGCCAGCAGCCTCGGGTTGGCGGGGTCGGTCACGTCGAGGATCGAGGTGCCGTTGAATTCCGCGCGGCCGGTGAGCGGATTCAGGGGGCGCGGGTTCTGCGCGCTGCCGCCGTGGTGGCCCACGTACAGGATCCAGCGGCCGTCCTGGTTCTGGAGCGTGGGCTGGTAGGCGCTGCGGGCCTGCAGGTCGTGGTGGCCCACCAGTTCCATGTTGCGGGCTTCGGCGGCGTGCTGCGCGCGCGCGGCGGCGCAGGAGAGCAGGGCGGCCGCCAGCGCCGCGCAGGCGCGGAGGGTGGCCATCGCGTGCGGGCGCGCGCCGTTGACGTTGAGCGGGACGGTCATGCGGCCTCCGGGATGGGAGACGCACACTAGTTCTGCGGTGTCACGCCGTCAATGGAATATTTCCCGCCGACCGACAGGGCCCCCCGAGGCAGTGCAGACTCCGGCCAGGAACAAGGAGCTTCCGGTGATCGTCGTCTTCTGGATGGAACATGCGCAAGGGCAAGGACAGCCGCAGGCGCGCAGCTTCGCCTCGGACGCGCTGGCGCAGGCGCTGCGCTGGGCGGAGGAACTGCGCGCGCGCCGCAAGGCCGGCGAAGCGATCAGCCACGTGGCGATCCAGTCCGAGCTGCCCGAGGCCGTGGGCCCGGCGGGGGTGGCGGATGCGCCCGCGGACTATGCGCACTACAAGCGGCGCATCGATCCCGCGATCCCGCTCGGGCGGCCCTCGGGCGGCAGCTAGGAGCCTGGGCGGCAGCGAAACGCGCAGGCTCGTTGCCCTGCCGCCGGGGCTAGTCGCCCGAAAAGTCCGAGGGCTGCAGTTCGATCGGCTGGCCGTGCGGCGTGCGGTCGGACGCGTGGTCCCAGGCTTGCTGGTAGCGCTGCAGTTCGACCGGCGACGAGGCGCCCTTGTCCGCCACGATCTGCTCCAGCGCCTCGAGCCACTGGCGGTAGTAGGCGTCGGCGGCGTCCTCGCCCGGCTGCGCCGGCGCGGTCTGGATGCGCTCGGCCAGCGCCTTCGCCCATTCGGTCCAGGAGAACAGGCCGCGCTCGTACAGCGCGAGCGTCATCGCGAAGGCCTGCGCCTGCCAGGGCGCGCGGAACACGGGCCCGTTCTCGTCGCGCGGCTGTCCGGGGAGGTTGCCGAGGCTCATGCGGGTGGGGACAGCATGCGTGCGTACTCGGTGCGCACGAAACCGTAGCAGCGGCAGGCCGCGGCTTCCAGCCCGTCGCGGTCCGTCACCTGGATGCGGCCGCGGCTGTAGCGGATCAGCCCCCGCTGCTGCAGCGACCCCGCCACCTGGTTCACGGTGGCGCGCCGCTCGCCGAGCATCTGCGCCAGGAATTCCTGCGTGAGGTCGAACTCGTCGCCGTCCACGCGGTCGTGCGTCTGCAGCAGCCAGCGCGCGCAGCGCTGCTCCACGGCATGCGCGCGGTTGCAGGCCGTGCCCTGCGCGATCTGCACCATCAGCGCATTCGCGTAGCGGTGCAGCACGCGGCCGAACGGGGGCTGCGCCGCCACGCACTCGCGCAGGTCGGCCGCGCTCATGCGCCAGCCCGTGCCCTCCACCTGCACGAACACGCGGCCGAAACTGAGCTGCGCGCCCAGCAGCAGGCCCACGCCCAGCATGCCCTCGCTGCCGATGGTGGCCACCTCGACGTCCGTCTGCGCGGCCGCGGAGCCGAGCATCGACAGCACGCCGGCGGTGGGGAACCAGGCGTGCGTCATCGGCGCCTGCTCCAGGTACAGGTCCTCGCGCAGCGCGAGGGGCACCGGGACCAGCCGCGGCGCGAGGGCGCGCAGCGAGTCGTCGTCGAGGAGCGCGAGCAGGCGGTTGCCCCGCACCTCGGAATGCACAGTGTCCATGCGCTCGTTCTGGAAGGGAAGAAGTGGCCGAGTGCCCGTTATAGCGCCAAGCGCTCCCTTTGAGGGGAGCCATCCAGGGACCAACTGGGCCGTCACGCGAAATCCAGGTAGGCTTCCCACGCATCGATGGACACGCGCAGTCCTGGGGCGGCATCCGGCCCCCACAGTTCGGCGCCCTCGAACACCACCGTGTAAAGCGGCTGCGGGTCCTCGCCCAGGCCCCGGGCGTGGGCGTCGGCGAAGACGTGCGCGCCGTGCACCCTGGCGATCGTCCCCACCTTGCCGCGCGCGTATCCGGGCAGGCGCGTGTGGTGGGGCACGGGCCGGGCGCGGGTGCGCACGCGATCGCCGGGCGCGAAGCGCGGCGCCCGCGCGTCCGGCCGCACGGTGGGGGAGCCGGCCGCGAGCGCGGCGGCGACCTGGTCCGCCCGCAGCACCCGCGCGAGCGGCACCGGCGGATGCAGCATGCGCCCGGCCGCGAGTTCATCGGCATGCAGCTGCCCGCGCTCGAGCATCAGCTTCTCCAGCGCCGCGAGCCAGATCTGGTAGTAGGACAGGCGCAGGTAGCCGGGCAGCGTCTCGCGCGCCGAACGGCTCATGTCGATGTTCCAGCTGCCGGTGGCGCCCATGGCGAGCACGAGCGCGAGGGCCGCGGGCTCCCACGCGGCGTGGAAGCGCACGTCCTCGTCTTCCGGCTGCACCGGGCCGAAGCCGGGGCGGCCGCCCAGGTCGGCATGGGTCGTGTACGACGCGGCAGGATCGGTCATGCGGCCATGATGGCATGCGGGGTGATCGCGCGCCAGCGGGTGCCTGCAGGCCGCGCCGCATAATCGGCGCGGGAGGTGAATCGCATGGACAACAGGCACCTTGCGTTGCTGCTGGCGGCGGTGGTGGGCAGCGGCGCGCTCGCCGGCTGCGGGGGCGGCGGCGGCAATCCGGGCCAGTGCAACGGCAGCCCCGCGGTCTGCGGCGAGGGGGACGCGCCCGCGACCACGAGCGGCACGAGCACGACCACGACCACCACGACCGGGACGACGACCAACACCGGCACGACCACCACCACCGGCAGCACCGCGGCCAGCGCGCCCGCCGAAACCAACTTCACCGCCGGCACCGGCTATTGAGCCGGCGCCTTCGGCAGCCCGGTGCCTATCATCGAATCGCGCGTGACCAGCTCGGCGAGCTGCTCCTCGCTCATGCCTTCGGTGCCCGGGGGGCGCTGCGGGATGACGAGGTAGCGCACTTCCGCCGTCGAATCCCACACGCGGACCTGCTTGCCGGGCGGCAGCGTGACGCCGAATTCCGCCAGCACGCCGTGCGGATCGCGCACCGCGCGCGAACGGTAGGGCGCGCTCTTGTACCAGACCGGGGGCAGCCCCAGCACGGGCCACGGGTAGCAGCTGCACAGGGTGCACACGACCATGTTGTGCACTTCGTCGGTGTTGGGCAGGGCCACCATGTGCTCGCCCTGCCGGCCGGTGTAGCCGAGCGATGCGATTGCCGCGGACGCATCGCGCATCAGCCAGTCGAAATACGCCGGATCGGACCACGCCTTGGCGACCACGCGCGCACCGTTGCGCGGGCCGATGCGGGTCTGGTAGGTCTCGACGATCGCGTCCAGCGCGCCCGGGTCGATGTAGCCCTTCTGCGTGAGGATCGTCTGCAGCGCGCGCACGCGCAGGTCGGTCTCGTCGAGATCGCTGTGCGCGTGCGGATGCGCTTCGGAAGGGTCGTGCTCGCCCATGCGCGCGACTATGCCGCAGGCGGCACGGGCATGCAATCTCGTCAGCCGATCAGGCTGCGGAGGATGTCGACCACCAGGTTGTTGTTGGACACCAGCACGACCTGGTTGTCCACCACCGCGTAGCGGTAGCCGGCCGGCGGCGGCGGCAGCGTGCTGCGCACCCGCTGCGGGACCACGAACACGGCGCCCGGCGGCAGCGCCTGGCCCACGACGACCCGGTGGGCGTGGCCCGGGGGCAGGCAGCCGTTGTGCTTCCTGGCCAGGCCCGGCGGGCAGGCGCGGTTCACGTGGCGGGGCTCGGCGATCACGACTCGCCGCTCGATCACGCGGACTTCGTCGCGGTCGCGGTCGTCGTGCCCGCGGCCATGGCCATGGCCGTGCCCGTGGCCGCCATCCGCCAGCGCGGGCCCGACGGCGACGGCCGCCAGCAGGGCGGCGAAGAGGGTGTTCTTGGTGAGCTTCATGGGGAGTCTCCTGTCCAGGTTTCGTCCCAGCATTGCCCCGTTGTGCCCGCGCGATTGTAGGAACGCCGCGCGTGTCCGCGAGCGCCGGGACGGACCCGGGGTGCCGGGGCGACACACGCCTGTGCCGTCGCCTGCGCCAGAGCCAGTGCCCACTCCGAGGTCGGCCGCCACGCTGCCGGCGGGTCGCCGCCCGTCACGCGGCCGTGGAAACTTGAGCTGGATCAAGACACTAGATGTAGGGTGTTGCCGATACTCCGGGCGCTACATATAGCGTTTTGAGGAGGGAAGAGACGATGAACGTGGCCCTGCATCCCGCGCCGCGGGAAGTGATCAAGCGCAGCGGCGAACGCGCGCCGTTCGATGCGAGCAAGATCGAGAACGCGCTCGCCCGCGCCGGTGCCGCCAGCGGCGAATTCGACGCCGACGAAGCCGCGCTGCTCTCGGCCCAGGTGCGCAAGGTGCTGATGTTCCGCTTCCACGGCCAGGCGCCCCAGATCGAACAGATCCAGGACGTGGTGGAGCAGACGCTGATCGCCGCCAACCACCTGAAGACCGCGCGCGCCTACATCGTGTACCGCGAGCAGCACGCGGCCATGCGCCGCGGCCGCCAGACGCTGGTGGACGTGCAGGCGTCGATGAGCGAGTACCTCTCCCGCACCGACTGGCGCGTCAACGCCAACGCCAACCAGGGCTACTCGCTGGGGGGCCTGATCCTCAACGTGGCGGGCAAGGTCACGGCCAACTACTGGCTGTCGCACGTCTACACGCCGGAGATCGGCGACGCGCACCGCAGCGGCGACATCCACATCCACGACCTCGACATGCTCTCCGGCTACTGCGCCGGCTGGTCGTTGCGCACGCTGCTGCACGAGGGCCTGAACGGCGTGCCCGGCAAGGTCGAGGCGGGGCCGCCGCGGCACATGTCGTCCGCCGTGGGGCAGGTGGTCAACTTCCTCGGCACGCTGCAGAACGAGTGGGCGGGCGCGCAGGCCTTCTCCTCCTTCGACACCTACATGGCGCCCTTCATCCGCAAGGACGGCATGACGTACGAACAGGTGCGCCAGTGCGTCCAGGAACTGGTGCACAACCTCAACGTGCCTTCGCGCTGGGGCACGCAGACGCCGTTCACCAACCTCACCTTCGACTGGACCTGCCCGGACGACCTGCGCGAGCAGGTGCCCGTGATCGGCGGCGAGGAAATGCCCTTCACCTACGGCGAGCTCGGCGCCGAGATGGACATGATCAACCGCGCCTTCATCGAGGTGATGATCGAAGGCGACGACAAGGGCCGGGTCTTCACCTTCCCGATCCCCACGTACAACATCACGAAAGACTTCCCCTGGGAGTCGGAGAACGCCACGCGCCTGTTCGAGATGACGGCGCGCTACGGCCTGCCGTACTTCCAGAACTTCATCAACTCGGAGCTCGAGCCGAACATGGTGCGGTCCATGTGCTGCCGCCTGCAGCTGGACGTGCGCGAGCTGCTCAAGCGCGGCAACGGCCTGTTCGGCAGCGCGGAGCAGACCGGCAGCCTGGGCGTGGTGACGGTCAACTGCGCGCGCCTGGGCCACCTGCACCGCGGCGACGAGGACGGCCTGCTGCGCGCGCTGGATCGCCTGCTGGAGCTGGGCAAGCAGAGCCTGGAAACCAAGCGCAAGCTGATCCAGCGGCTGATGGACCAGGGGCTGTTCCCGTACACGAAGCGCTACCTCGGCACGCTGCGCAACCACTTCTCCACGCTGGGGGTGAACGGCATCAACGAGATGATCCGCAACTTCAGCGCGGGCGAACACGACATCACCAGCGCCTGGGGCGAGGCCTTCGCGCTGCGCCTGCTCGATCACGTGCGCGAGCGCATCGTCGCTTTCCAGGAAGAAACCGGCCACCTGTACAACCTGGAAGCCACGCCGGCGGAGGGCACCACCTACCGCTTCGCGCGCGAGGACCGCAAGCGCTGGCCCGGCATCCTGCAGGCGGGCACCGACACGCATCCCTACTACACCAACTCGTCGCAGCTGCCGGTGGGCTTCACCGACGATCCCTTCGAGGCGATGCAGCGGCAGGAAGCGCTGCAGTCCAAGTACACCGGCGGCACCGTGCTGCACCTGTACATGGGCGAGCGGCTCTCGAGCGCCGAAGCCTGCCGCACGCTGGTGCAGCGCGCGCTGACGCGCTTCCGGCTGCCCTACATCACGGTCACGCCGACCTTCTCGATCTGCCCCACCCACGGCTACCTCGCCGGCGAGCACAAGTTCTGCCCGAAGTGCGACGAGGAGCGGCTGGCGCGCAAGCGTGCCGCCCTCGCGCTGGCCGCCTGATCCCCTTGAAGCCACGAAAGGAGTGCGCATGACCGTCCCCCCCAACACCCTGCAGCCGGACTTCGTTCGCTGCGCCGACGGCGTCGAGCTGTCCGACGAGGAGCGCCAGCCCTGCGAGGTCTGGACCCGCGTGATGGGCTACCACCGGCCCGTCGCCAGCTTCAACACCGGCAAGAAGGGCGAGCACCAGGAGCGGCGCTTCTTTGCCGAACCCTGCTGACATTGCCAGCACCGCCCGCCTGCGGGTGGGCGGCCTGCAGCGCTGGACCAGCATCGACTTTCCCGGCCGGCTCGCCGCGGTGGTCTTCTGCCAGGGCTGCCCCTGGCGCTGCAGCTATTGCCAGAACCCCGAGCTGCTCGATGCGCGAGCGGGGCCGCAGCTCGCCTGGGAGGAGGTCGTGAACTTCCTGCGCGGCCGCCGCGGCCTGCTCGACGGGGTGGTCTTCTCCGGCGGCGAGCCGACGCTGCAGTCGGACCTGGGCGCCGCGATCCGGGAAGTGCGCGGGCTCGGCTTCGAGGTCGCGCTGCACACCAGCGGCATGTACCCCGAGCGCCTGCGCGAGGTGCTTCCGCTGCTGGACTGGGTCGGCCTGGACATCAAGGCACCGTGGCACCGCATGGACCCCATCACGGCTTCGCGCGGCAGCGCCTCGCGCGTGCTGGATTCGCTGCTGCAGGTGCTCCTGAGCGGCGTGGCGCACGAGTGCCGCACCACCTGGTCGCCGGAGCTCTTTCCCTTGCACGAATTGCACACGCTGACGGAGGAACTGGCCGCGCTGGGTGTCAGGCGCTGGTGCCTGCAGCAGCTGCGCGGCGGGACGATGCCGCATGCGGCGCCGTGGCGCGGCGACCTGGCGCTGTTCACTTCGCGGTTCGACGCGTTCGAATTCCGGCCTGCGTAGAACCGCCCTTGCCAGCGGGCGCTTTCGCTGGCACAAAGGCGCCCCATGCCTGTGCAGAACATCCGGGGCGTCCAGATCCACTACGAAGTGACGGGGGAGGCCGGCCCGTGGGTCGCGCTGGTCACCGGCGGGCGGCGCGGCTTCGCCGAGTTCCGCTCGCTGGCGCGCAGGATCGCCGATCGCGGCTTCCGCGTGCTGCTGCACGACCGGCGCAACACCGGCGCCTCCGACGTGCTGATCGAGGGCGAGGAGGGCGAGGAGGAGATCTGGGCCGACGACCTGGTCCTGCTGCTCGAAAAGCTGGATGCGCTGCCGGCCTTCGTCGGCGGAACCTCGTCCGGGGCGCGCCTGTCCATGCTCACGTACCTGCGCCATCCCGAAGCCGTGCGCGGCCTGCTGCTGATGCGCGTGACCGGCGGCGCGTTCGCGGCGGGGCGGCTGCCGAACATGTACTACGGCCAGTTCATCGAGGCGGCGCAGCAGGGCGGCATGGCCGCCGTCTGCGCCACCGAGCAGTACCAGGAGCGCATCGCGGCGAATCCCGCCAACCGCGAGCGCCTGATGGCGATGGACCCGCGCAAGTACATCGCCGTGATGCAGCACTGGCTGGAGATCTTCAACCGCGGCCCGCGCGCGCCGGTGCTGGGCATGGCGGAGGAGGCGATGCGCTCGATCCGCGTGCCGACGATCGTGGTGCCTGGCAACGACAACACGCATTCGTCCGCCAACGGCCTCGCGGCCGCGAAGCTGATTCCCGGCGCCGAGCTGTTCCGCCTGCCGATCGAGGACCAGGACGTGCCGCTGCTGCCCTTCTCGGACTGGGCGCCGCAAGAGGAAGCGCTCGCCGACGCGCTCGCGCGCTTCATGCGCCGCGTGCTCGCCGGCCACACTGCTGCAAGCAAGGAGACGACGTGAAGATCCTGGGAACCCTCTGGCTCGCGTGCCTCTGCGCGCTGCCCCTCGCGGCCGCGGCGCAGGGCTATCCCAACAAGGTGGTGCGCATCATCGAGCCGGCGGGGCCGGGCAGCGCGGTGGACGTGTTCGCGCGCAAGCTCGGCGAAGGCCTCAGCACCAGGTGGGGCCAGTCGGTGGTGATCGACAACAAGCCGGGCGGCAACAGCGCCATCGGCGCGCGCGAGGCGGCGCGCGCGGCACCGGACGGCTACACGCTGTTCCACGCCAACATCAACAACTCGTTGAACGACCTGCTGCTCAATGACGCCTGCTGCAGGCTCAACGAGGCACTGCTGCCCGTCACGCTGCTCACCGCCACGCCGCTGGTGATGGTGGTGAATCCCGGCCTGGGCGTGAAGACGCTCAAGGAGTACCTCGAGCTGGCGAAGAGGGACCCGCAGGCCCTCACCTTCGCCTCCGGCGGCACCGGCTCGGTGACGCAGTTGGTGGGCACGAAGCTGAACATGGCCACCGGCCTGAAGATCCAGGAAGTGCCCTACAAGGCGATCGGCGCCGAGATGCCCGACCTGCTGGCCGGCCACGTCAAGACCGGCTACCTCGCACCGGTGGTGGTGGCACAGCAGATCAAGGCCGGCAAGCTGGTGGCGCTGGGCGTCGCCGGCAACCGCCGCATCCCGATCCTGCCGGACGTGCCGACGCTCGCGGAGGCGGGCCTGCCGGGCGTGGAAGCTTCGGGCTGGAACGGCCTCTTCGTGCCCGCCGGCACGCCGAAGGAGATCATCCAGCGGCTGCAGGCCGACATCGCCGGCGTCATGGAGACGCCGGCGTTCAAGGCCGATGCACGCGAGCTGGGCTACGAGCTCGGGGGCGCGAGCGCCGAGGAGTTCTCGGCCTACATCAAGTCCGAAGTCAGCAAGTGGGGCGGCGTGATCCGCGACGCGAAACTCAAGGCGCAATGACCATGGCACAAGCTCCTTCCGTGCGCCGGGTGATCACGGGCCACGATGCCAGCGGCAAGGCGATCGTGAAGATCGACGAGGTCTGTACCGATTTCGTCGAAGGCCGGCCCAACGGCTTCCTGCGCAACATCTGGACGACCGACACCACGCCGGCCAGCAACGACGGCCAGGACGATGCGAGCGCGCGGCCGGGCCGCTTCACCATGATCGAGAACGGCACGGTGTTCCGCATCCTGCATTTCCTGCCGGGCGTGCAGAAGCGGGTGCACCGCACGGACTCGATCGACTACCTGGTGGTGATGGCGGGCGAGATCGACATGGAACTCGACGAGGGCGAGCAGGTGCACCTGAAGGCCGGCGACGTGATGGTGCAGCGGGGCACCGTGCACAACTGGGTGAACCGCGGCACGGAGCCCTGCACGATGGCGGTGATCCTCGTCCACGCGAAGCCGGTGGAAGCGGGCGGCAGGACGCTGAACGCCTTCGGTTGAAGTCCGTGCGCCAGCTTCGGCCCTGGCAAGGTCGAAGTCGCACCCATGCAGCAGCCGCCGCCGCTGCCGCGGCCCGACGCGCGGATGCCGGCCCTGCCGGCGCGCTGAGCGACGCGGCTAGGCACCGCGCCGGAACTCCCCCGGCGACACCCCCGCCCATTGCCGGAACGCGCGCGCGAAGCTCTTCTCGTTGCGAAAGCCCACGGCCGCTGCCACCTGCTTGACCGGCCGGGTCGTGCGCCACAGCAGTTCGCGGGCGCGCTCCAGCCGCACTTCGTCCTTCAGCTGCTGCAGGCTCGCGCCTTCTTCCTTCAGTTGCCGGTGCAGGGTGCGCGACGACACGTTCAGCAACTCCGCCAGCGCCTCCGCGCTGTGGCTGCGCTCCGGATGCGCGGCGAGCGCCTGCCGCACCTGCGGCACCAGCAGTCGGTCGCGCCGGTACTGCAGCACCGTGATCGACAGGGCGCGCTGCAGCATCTGCGCGAGCGCCTTCTCGTCGCGCCGCAGCGGCAGCTTCAGGTACTGGGCATCGAAACGGATCTCCGCCTGCGGGGCTTCGAACTGCAGCGGCGCCGGGAACATGTGCGCATAGGCGTCCGCGTGCGGCGGCGCCGCGAAGGGGAAGCTGGCGGCCTGCAGCGGGATGCGCGAATCGACGTACCAGCAGGCCAGCCCGTGCACGTTGCGCAGGAGGAAGGCGAGGCCCAGCTCGCGCACCTCGCGCGGGATCGGCCGGCGTTCCTCGATCGCGATCGCCGCGACGGCGCCGGTCACCGTCAACGACAGCCGCACGTCCCCGGTGAGCAGCCCATGGTGGCGGCACCAGCGCTTGAGCGCCACGCCGAGGACGGGCGCGCTGAGCGAGGCGCGGGCCAGCATGCCGTAGCTGCCCCAGGGCAGGCGCCGGCCATAGGCGCCCAGGCCCTCGTCGTCCAGCTCCTCCATGGCGGCCGCCGACAGCAATTCCATCTGCCGCGCCGTGATGCGGGCCTCCGCTTTCTGCAGCTGGGCTGGCGTGATCTGTGCCTTCTTGAGCGCCCGTTCGGGCCCCTGGCCGTGCATCCGGTAGGCCGCCGCGATCGCTCGGGCGAAGGCCATCGGGGTGACGGCGGCGGGCGGGCGCCGGACGGACGGGCTGGGCATGGCGGCCAGTGTGGTCGAGCTTGGCAGGATTTGCAACCCGACGCGGCCGCCCCCGCAACCCGCTTGGCCCTATGCTGTCCCCCTGCGCCTGATCCGAACGGAGACAAGAAACGTGCTCGCCCAGCCTTCGGTCGCCCATGCCCGCGGCGACACCGCCACGCCGCTGCTCGAACAGACCATCCCGGCGTTCTTCGATGCCATGGTGGCCCGCCAGCCGGACCACCCCGCGCTGGTGAGCCGCCACCAGGGCCGCCGCTACAGCTACCGGGAACTGCAGCGCGAAGCGCGCCGGCTGGCCAGCGCCCTGCTGGGCCTGGGCCTGGAGCGCGGCGACCGCATCGGCATCTGGTCGCACAACAACGCCGAGTGGGTGCTGATGCAGCTGGCCACCGCGCAGGTGGGGCTGGTGCTGGTCAACGTCAATCCGGCCTACCGCACGGCGGAACTGGAATACGCGCTGAACAAGGTGGGCTGCAAGGCGCTGGTGACGATGGCGCGCTTCAAGACGAGCGATTACCTGGGCATGCTGCGCGAACTCGGCCCGGCGCGCCTGCCCCACTTGCAGCACACGGTCTGGATCGATGTCGCCGGCGAAGGCGCGGAAGAGCCCGGCATGCTGCGCTTCTCCGACCTGCTGGCGCGGGGCCGCGTCGACGATCCGCGCCTGGACGTCATGGCGGCGGCCCTGCAGGCCACCGACGCGATCAACATCCAGTTCACCAGCGGCACCACCGGCTTCCCCAAGGGTGCCACGCTGACCCATCGCAACATCCTCAACAACGGCTTCTTCATCGGCGAGGCGATGAAGCTCACGCCGGCCGACCGCCTGTGCATCCCGGTGCCGCTGTACCACTGCTTCGGCATGGTGCTGGGCAACCTGGCTTGCTTCACGCACGGCGCCACCATCGTGTATCCCAACGACGCCTTCGATCCCCTGGCGGTGCTGGAAACGGTGCAGGCCGAGCGCTGCACCGGCCTGCACGGCGTGCCGACCATGTTCATCGCCGAACTGGACCACCCGCGCTTTGGCGAGTTCGACCTGTCCTCGCTGCGCACGGGCATCATGGCCGGATCGCCCTGCCCGATCGAGGTGATGAAGCGGGTGGTGAAGGACATGCACATGCACGAGGTGACCATCGCCTACGGCATGACCGAGACCAGCCCGGTCAGCTGCCAGAGCAGCACCGACACGCCGCTGGAAAAGCGCGTGGCCACGGTCGGACAGGTGCAGCCGCACCTGGAGGTGAAGATCGTCGAGCCCGGCACGGGCGAGGTCCTCGCCACGGGCCAGCCGGGCGAGCTGTGCACCCGCGGCTACTCCGTGATGCAGGGCTACTGGGACGACCCGGAGAAGACGCAGGAGGCCATCGATGCGCAAGGCTGGATGCACACCGGCGACCTCGCCACGATGGACGACGAGGGCTACGTGAACATCGTCGGCCGCATCAAGGACATGGTGATCCGCGGCGGCGAGAACATCTATCCGCGCGAGGTCGAGGAATTCCTCTATCGCATGCCGCAGGTGCAGGACGTGCAGGTGGTCGGCGTGCCGGACCGCAAGTACGGCGAGGAGCTGTGTGCCTGGATCATCACGCGGCCGGGCCAGGCGCTCACCGAGGAACAGGTGCGCGCCTTCTGCGCCGGGCAGATCGCGCACTACAAGGTGCCGCGCTACATCCGCTTCGTCGAGGCGCTCCCGATGACGGTCACCGGGAAGGTCCAGAAGTTCAAGATTCGCGAGGCCATGAAGAAGGAACTGGGCCTGCAGGAGGAACGCACCGCATGACGACACTGGCCAGCCAGCTCAATCCGCGCTCCGCGGACTTCCAGGCCAACGCGGCCGCCATGCAGGCGCTCGTGGACGACCTGAATGCGCAGGTCGCGCTGCATGCCGCCGGCGGCGGAGAGATCGCGCGGCAGAAGCATTCGGCGCGCGGCAAGCTGCCGCCCCGCGAACGCGTGCAGATGCTGCTGGATCCCGGCACGCCCTTCCTGGAAATCGCGCCCATCGCGGCCCACGGCATGTACCTGGCCAAGGACGGCACGATGGAGGCGCCCAGCGCCGGCATCATCACGGGGATCGGCCGCGTGAGCGGTATCGAGTGCGTGGTCGTGTGCAACGACGCCACCGTCAAGGGCGGCACCTACTACCCGCTCACCGTCAAGAAGCACCTGCGCGCGCAGGAGATCGCCGGCCAGAACAACCTGCCGTGTGTCTACCTGGTGGACTCGGGCGGCGCCAACCTGCCGAACCAGGACGAGGTGTTCCCCGACCGCGACCACTTCGGCCGCATCTTCTACAACCAGGCCAACCTGAGCGCCCAGGGCATCCCGCAGATCGCGGTGGTGATGGGCTCGTGCACCGCCGGCGGCGCGTACGTGCCGGCGATGAGCGACGAGACCATCATCGTCAAGGAGCAGGGCACCATCTTCCTCGGCGGCCCGCCCCTGGTGAAGGCCGCCACCGGCGAGGTGGTGAGCGCGGAGGACCTGGGCGGCGGCGACGTGCACACGCGCCTGTCCGGCGTGGCCGACCACCTGGCGATGAACGACGAGCACGCGCTGGCGCTGGCCCGCCGCGCCGTCGCCACCCTGAACCGGCCCAAGGACTGGCCGGTGGAGCGGCGCAAGCCCGAGCCGCCGCGCTACGACGCGAGCGAGCTGTACGGGATCATCCCCACCGACACGCGCAAGCCCTTCGACGTGCGCGAGATCATCGCCCGCCTGGTCGACGGCTCGGAATTCCACGAGTTCAAGGCGCGCTTCGGCAGCACGCTGGTGTGCGGCTTCGGCCACATCGAGGGCATGCCGATCGGCATCGTCGCCAACAACGGCATCCTGTTCTCGGAGTCGGCGCAGAAGGGTGCGCACTTCATCGAGCTGTGCTGCCACCGCAAGACGCCGATCCTGTTCCTGCAGAACATCACCGGCTTCATGGTGGGCCGCAAGGTGGAGAACGAAGGCATCGCGCGCCACGGCGCCAAGATGGTGACGGCGGTGGCCACCGCCTCGGTCCCGAAGTTCACGGTGATCATCGGCGGCAGCTACGGCGCCGGCAACTACGGCATGTGCGGGCGCGCCTATTCGCCGCGCTTCCTCTGGACCTGGCCGACGGCGCGCACCTGCGTCATGGGCGCGGAGCAGGCCGCCAGCGTGCTGGCGACCGTGCGCCGCGACGGCATCGAGTCGCGCGGCGGCAGCTGGAGCGCCGAGGAGGAAGCGGCGTTCCGCCAGCCCGTCCTCGACCAGTTCACCCGCCAGTCGCACCCGTACTACGCCAGCGCGCGCCTGTGGGACGACGGCGTGATCGACCCCGCCGACACGCGCCGCGTGCTGGCGCTGGGCCTGTCGGCGGCACTCAATGCGCCGATCGGCGAGCCGAGGTTCGGCCTGTTCCGGATGTGACGTGCTCCTCCAGAATGGAACCTTCACTGGAGGAGCAGGAATGGTGACGCTTCGGAGAATGATGTCTTGGGCCGGCGCGCTGGCGCTGGCGGCGCTGGCGAGCGGCTGCGCTTCGGTCGCGGGCGGCAACACGCAGCAGATGTACGTGCAGGCGCGCACGGCGGAGGGCACCGCCGTCGACGGCGCGGACTGCACCCTCAGCAACGACAAGGGCAGCTGGCGCGTGCGCGCGCCCGGCGGCAGCTCCATCGTGCGGTCCTACAAGCCGATGGAGGTGCGCTGCGAGAAGCCGGCGTTGCCGCAGGGCATCGTCTCCGTGGAATCCGGCACTCGCGCAGCGATGTTCGGGAACATCCTGATCGGAGGGGTGGTCGGCGCCGTCGTCGACCACGCTTCCGGGGCGGCGTACGAGTATCCGGAGCAGGTCCGCGTGGTGATGGGGCGCACGTCAACCTTCACGCTGCCGCGCGGCACCCAGCCCGGGGGCTACGAGCCGAAGGCCACCGCATTCGCCCCGCTCAACGACGCGGACGCGGTGCCGCACCTGGGCCCGCGCGGCCGCGATGCGTATCGCGAGTGGCTGACGCGGCCTTTCCCGCGCGCCTTCGCGGTCGCGCCCAACGGCCACTTCTTCACTGCCTGGAGCACGCGGCCACAGGATGCGTCGCTGCCCACCGATCCCAAGGAGCGCGCGGTGACCGGCTGCGAGCGCTCGGCGAAGGTGCCCTGCAAGCTGTATGCGGTGAACGACAAGGTGGTGTGGGACGCCGAGCCCGTGCTGCCGCCGGCCAGCGCCGCGGCGCGGGTCGCCGCTCCGGTCGCCGCCGTGGCGGCACCGGTCACCGGGGTGGCGGTGACAGCCACTGCCGCACCCGCGCGCCCGCAGCCGGGTTTCATCGCGACCGGCTACGCGGCGATCGAGGACGTCGACGCGCTGCCCTATCTCTCCGACCGCGGCCGCGCCGCCTACCGCGAGTGGCTGACGCGGCCCACGCCCAAGGCCTTCGCGATCTCGGACCGCGGCCACTGGTGGGCCGCCTGGAGCCTGCACCCGCAGGACCTGTCGCTGCCCACCGACCCGAACGAGCGCGCCCTCCTGGGCTGCGCGCGTTCTTCCGGCGCGCCCTGCAAGCTGTACGCCGTCAACGGCTCGGTCGTCTGGAAACCCAGGGAGACCCCATGAACCATCTGCAACTGAGCTACGAGCGCGGCGTCTCCACCGTCACGCTCAACCGCCCCGAGCTGCGCAACGCCTTCAACGACGAAGTGATCGCCGAACTGACGGCGGTGTTCATCGAGATCGGCAAGCGCGACGAAGTGCGGTGCGTGGTGCTGGCCGGCAACGGCCCCGCCTTCTGCGCCGGTGCCGACCTGAACTGGATGAAGCGCATGGCCACCTACGAGCGCGAGGACAACATTGCGGATGCCTCGGCCATGGCCCGCCTGCTGGAAGTGATCTGGCGCTGCCCCAAGCCCACCATCGCGCGCGTGCACGGCGACACCTATGCCGGCGGCACGGGCCTGGTCGCCGCGTGCGACATGGCGGTGGCCTCGGAGGCCGCGGTCTTCTGCCTGAGCGAGGTGAAGCTGGGGCTGGTGCCCGCCACCATCAGCCCGTACGTGATCCGCGCGATGGGCGCGCGTGCCGCGCACCGCTACTTCCTCACCGCGGAGCGCTTCAGCGCCGCCGAGGCCCACCGCATCGGCTTCGTGCACGAGGTGGTGAAGGCCGATGCGCTCGATGCGAAGGTGAACGAGATCGCGACCGCGGTGGTGCAGGCCGGTCCCCAGGCGGTCAAGGCCTGCAAGAAGCTGCTGCACGACGTGGCGGGGCACGAGATCACCGCTGGCCTCGTGCGGCGCACCGTGGAAGGCATCGCCGACATCCGCGCCAGCGACGAAGGCCGCGAAGGCGTGCAGTCCTTCCTCGGCAAGCGCAAGCCGAACTGGCTGCTGCCGTAGCTGGCGCCGACATGAATCTCGACTGGCTCGGCCACCTCGCGCCCGACACGCCGCAGCTGCTGGCCCTGGCGGCCGCACTCGGCTGGGCGAGCGGGTTCCGCCTGTATGCGGCGGTGTTCCTCACCGGCTTCGCGGGCTGGATGGGGTGGCTGCCGCTGCCGCCCGGGCTGCACGTGCTGCAGCACCCCGGCGTGCTGGTCGCCAGCGGCTTCATGCTGTTCGCCGAGTTCTTCGCCGACAAGATCCCCTTCGTCGATTCGGTGTGGGATGCGATCCACACGGTGATCCGCATCCCGGCCGGCGCCGCGCTGGCGGCCGGTGCGCTGGGCGCCGACAACCAGGCGATGGGATGGATCGCCGCGATCCTGGGCGGCAGCCTCGCGGCGACGAGCCACGCCGCCAAGATGACGACGCGGGCGGCGGTGAACACCTCGCCGGAGCCCTTCTCCAACATGGCCGTCTCGCTGGCGGAAGACGGGCTGGTCGTGTTCATGCTGTGGCTGTCGGCGACGCATCCGGTGCCGTTCGCGATCGTGCTGGTGATCAGCATCGTGCTCGCCGTGATCCTGCTGGTGGTGCTGGTGAAGTTCCTGCGCAAGGTGGTGCGCGGGCTCGGTGAATTCTTCAAGGGGCGGCCGCTGCCGCGGGAGCTGGGTTGATGTTCAAGAAGATCCTGATCGCGAACCGCGGCGAAATCGCCTGCCGGGTGGCCGCGACGGCGAGGCGCATGGCCATTCGCACGGTCGCCGTGTACTCCGATGCCGATGCGGACGCCAAGCACGTGCACGCCTGCGACGAGGCCGTGCACATCGGCGGCAGCGCGCCCAAGGACAGCTACCTCCGGTGGGAACGGATCATCGAGGCGGCCATGGCGACGGGCGCGCAGGCGATCCATCCGGGCTACGGCTTCCTGAGCGAGAACGAAGGCTTTGCCGCGGCCTGCGCCGAGGCGGGCCTGGTGTTCATCGGCCCGCCGGCCTCCGCGATCCAGGCGATGGGCCTGAAGGCGGAGTCCAAGCAGTTGATGGAGAAGGCCGGCGTGCCGCTGGTGCCCGGCTACCACGGCGCCGACCAGGATCCGGCCCTGCTGCAGCGCGAGGCCGACCGCATCGGCTACCCGGTGCTGATCAAGGCCAGCGCCGGGGGCGGCGGCAAGGGCATGCGGGCGGTGGACAAGGCCGCGGACTTCGCGGCGGCGCTCGCCTCCTGCCAGCGCGAGGCACGCAACAGCTTCGGCGACGAGGCCGTGCTGGTCGAGAAGTACGTGACGCGGCCGCGGCACATCGAGATCCAGGTGTTCGGCGACACGCAGGGCAACTACGTCTACCTGTTCGAGCGGGACTGCTCGGTGCAGCGCCGGCACCAGAAGGTGCTGGAGGAGGCGCCCGCGCCGGGCATGACGGAAGCCATGCGGCGGCGCATGGGCGAGGCCGCGGTGGCCGCGGCGCGCGCCGTGAAGTACGTCGGCGCGGGCACGGTGGAATTCATCGTGGAGCAGCGCCACGGCGAAATGAACTTCTTCTTCATGGAGATGAACACGCGGCTGCAGGTGGAGCATCCGGTGACGGAAGCGATCACCGGCCTCGATCTCGTCGAATGGCAGCTGCGCGTGGCCGCCGGCGAGCCGCTGCCGCTGAAGCAGGAGGACCTTCGCATCCACGGCCATGCGATCGAGGCGCGGATCTGCGCGGAAAACCCGGACAACAACTTCCTGCCCGCCACCGGTACGCTGCACGTGTACCGCAAGCCGCGGGCCGCGGCCTTCGAGCGCGCGCTGGTGCGCATCGACGACGGCGTGCGCGAAGGCGATGCGATCTCGCCCTACTACGACTCGATGATCGCCAAGCTGATCGTGCACGGCGCCACGCGCGAGGAGGCGCTGGCGCGGCTGGACGAGGCGCTGGCGGAGACGCACATCGTCGGCCCGAGCACCAACGTGCAGTTCCTGCGCCACGTCGTCACCAGCCGCTCGTTCGCGCAGGCCGACCTGGACACGGCGCTGATCCCGCGCGAGTCCGCGGTGCTGTTCCACCAGCTGCCGGTGGGGCTGGAGCTCGCGGCGGCGGCAGCAGTCGCGCGCACCTTGCTCGACGAGCGCGTGCTCGCCGGCGACGACCCGTTCAGCCGGCGCGATGGCTGGCGCTCGCACGGCGTGGCGACGCGGCGCTTCGCCTTCGGCTTCGGCGGCGAGCAGAAGGAGGCGACGCTGACGACGCTGCATGACGGCGCCCTGATGCTGGCCATCGGGACGGGGGCGCCGGAGCGGCTGTCGTTCCGGACCGCGGGCGCCGACGCGATCGAACTGCAGTACGGCGCGCGCCGCATGCGCGCCGCGATCTACACCCAGGGCGAGACGGACCACGTGTTCACCGAAGCCGGCGCCGCGCAGATCGTGTCGGTGGACCTGCTGGCGCACGCGGGCGACAACGCGTCGGAAGGCGGGCGCCTCACGGCGCCGATGCCCGGCAAGGTGATCTCGTTCGCCGTCAAGCCGGGCGAGCAGGTGCGCAAGGGCCAGCCGCTGGCGGTGATGGAGGCCATGAAGATGGAGCACACCATCGCGGCGCCGAACGACGGCGTGGTGGCGGAACTGCTGTTCGCGCCGGGGGACCAGGTGCAGGAGGGGGCGGAGCTGCTGAAGTTGAGTGCCTGAGAGCGCTGGGGTTCACGCCTTCGGCGTTCACCGCCAGCCTACGAAGTGCGGCGCAGGCGGCAACGTAGGCTGGCGCTGGAGCGAAGCGAAAGCCCAGCGATGCGCGAAGTGCGGCGCAGGCGGCAACGTAGGCTGGCGGTGGAGCGAAGCGAAACCCCAGCGATGCGCGAAGCGCTCCTCACATCGGCGCCAGCTGCGGCGCCGTCTTCAGCACATTCTCCAGCTCCTGCTTCCAGAACCTCGCATTCCCCGTCGTCCCATGCCCCAGCGTCTGCTCGCTCGCCGGAATGACGTAGGCCCGGCCGTTCTTCACCCGCCTGAGCTCGCGCTCCAGGATGCCCAGTTCGACGGGATTGCGCTCGTCGTCGGCCGAATTGATCGCCAGCAGCGTCGCCGTGATCTTCTCCAGCCCCGCCGAGGGGTTGTAGTCGGCCGACGACTCCCACTGCAGCAGGTGGTCGTTGGCATCGCCCCGGAAGCCCTTCAGCCGCGCCTCCAGCGCTTCGTCGGCCTTCTCGCGGTTCGGCCCGGCCTTCATGTACGAGTGGTTGCCGCCGTTGGTGGCGGTGGCGAAGAAGATCGACGCGAGCTGGAAGCCCGGGGGCTGCGCCGTGTAGTTGCCGTTGTTCCACGCCGGGTCGCGCCGGATCGACTCGGTGAGCAGCCGGCGCAGCGTCCAGTTGCGGCCCGACATGGGCGTGGGCAGCGAGGCCATGGGCACCGCGATGTCCATCATGCCGGGGTACTTCTGCGCCCACATCCAGGTCTGCATGCCGCCCATGGAATTGCCGATCACCAGCCGCAGGTGCGGGACCTTCAGGTGCTCGCGCACCAGCCGGTACTGCGCCTCGACCATGTCGTCGTAGTTGTACTTCGGGAACTTCATGCGCAGGCCGTCCGAAGGCTTGCTGGAGCCGCCGGTGCCGATCGCATCCGGCAGGATCACGAAGTACTTCGTGGCGTCGAGCGGCTGCCCGGCGCCGAACAGCTCGCCGCCGAAATTGGGCGTGAGCATGCTCGCGGCCGACCCCGTCGTGCCGTGCAGCACCAGCACCGGCTCGCCGCCCGGTTCGCCGACGGTCTGGTAGTGCACCTTCAGCTCCGGCAGCACCTCGCCGGTGTGGAAACGGAAGTCGCGGACCACCCACGTGCCCTGTTTCGGCGCGGGGAAGTCGGCGGCGGGCGCCTGGAACGCGGCGGCGAGCAGGGCGGCACCGAGCCACACGGCGCGCAGGAAGGAACGCGGGGTCATCTGGTCTCCTTGTCTTGCGTGAACAGCCGCCGCAGCTTGGCACTGCCGCCGCACCAGCGTCAACGGGGACGTCCCGCACAATAAGCACCATGCGTATCGTCGTCTGCTGTACCGAGATGAAGCCGGCGCCCTGGATCGCGGGGCTCAGCGCCGCGCTGCCCGGCGCGACCGTGGAGGAGTGGCGCCCAGGCGCGCCCCAGGCGGACCACGCCGTCGTCTGGGCGCCGCCCCAGCAGCTCTTCGACGAGCAGCCGCGGCTGAAGGGCGTCTTCAACACCGGCGCCGGCGTCGACGCGCTGCTGAAACTGCGGCTGCCCCCCGAAGCCGTGCTGGTGCGGCTGGACGACGCCGGCATGTCGGTGCAGATGGCGGAGTTCGTCTGCCATGCGCTGGTGCGGCACTTCCGCGAGCTCGACGGTTACGAGCGCGACGCTGCCGAAGGCCGCTGGAGCTTCCGTCGCCCGCGCCCCCGCAGCGATTTCCCGGTGGGCGTGATGGGCCTCGGCGTGCTGGGGCAGCGCGTGGCGCAGGCGGTCGCCGGCTTCGAATTCCCGGTGCGTGGCTGGAGCCGCGGCGCGAAGGACGTCCCCGGCGTGCAGTGCTTCGCCGGCGCGCAGCAGTTCGATGCCTTCCTCGCCGGCACGCGCGTGCTGGTGAACCTGCTGCCGCTGACGCCGGAGACGGAGAACATCATGAACCGCGCCACGCTGGGCCGGCTGCTGCCCGCAGGCTACGTGATCAACGTGGCACGCGGCGCGCATCTCGTCGACGAGGACCTGCTGGCGCTGCTGGACGGCGGGCACCTGGCGGGCGCGGCGCTCGATGTCTTCCGCACCGAGCCGCTGCCGCCGGGGCATCCGTTCTGGGCGCACCCCAGGATCACCGTCACGCCCCATACCTCGGCGCGCACGCTGCGCGACGAGAGCATCGCGCAGATCGCGCGCAAGATCCGCGCCTTCGAGCAGGGAGAACCCCTCGTCGGCGTGGTCGATTTGCAGAGAGGATACTGAAGCCATGCAACTCCCGAGCAAGGTGAAGCTCGTCGACGTGGGCCCGCGCGACGGCCTGCAGAACGAGAAGGAGCCGGTTCCCGCCGCCATCAAGATCGCACTGGTGCACCGGCTGCAGGAGGCCGGCCTGCGCGAGATCGAGGTGACCAGCTACGTGTCGCCCAAGTGGGTGCCGCAGATGGCCGACGCCGCGCAGGTGATGGCGGGCATCGCCCGGCGCCCCGGCGTGCGCTATTCGGTGCTGACGCCGAACCTGAAGGGCTTCGAGGCCTCGCTGGAAGGCCGGCCCGACGAGATCGTGATCTTCGGCGCCGCGAGCGAGGCCTTCAGCCAGCGCAACATCAACTGCTCGATCGCGGAAAGCATCGAGCGCTTCGCGCCGGTGGTGGAAGCGGCGCGGGCGAAGGGCATCCACGTGCGCGCGGCGATGTCGACCGCGGTCGGCTGCCCCTACGAAGGCGAGATCGCGCCCGAGCGGGTCGAGATGTTCGCGCGGCGCATGAAGGAGATCGGCGTGCAGCACCTCGGCGTGGCCGACACGATCGGCGTCGGCACGCCGCGCAAGGTGCAGCGCGCGATGGAGGCCGCCCTGAAGCACTTCTCGCCCGCCGACGTCTCCGGCCATTTCCACGACACCTACGGGCAGGCCCTCGCCAACACGCTGGCCTGCCTGGAGATGGGCATCTGGCAGTTCGATGCGTCGGTGGCCGGCCTGGGCGGCTGCCCTTATGCGAAGGGTGCCACCGGCAACGTGGCGACGGAGGATGTCGTGTTCATGCTGGACGGGCTCGGCATCGAGACGGGGATCGACCTCGACCAGCTGGTGGACGCCGGCAAGTTCATCAGCGACTTCCTGGGCCGCAAGCCGAACTCGCGCGCGGCGACGGCGATCCTGAACAAGAGGACGGCGTAGGCATGTGCGGAGCTGAACTCCAGTCCCTCCCCGAAGGCGTGCAGCGCGTCGCGCGCGCCCTGCAGGACGCCGGCCATCCCCACGCGCCCCTGATGCTGGACGACGCCGCGCGCACCGCGCAGCAGGCCGCCGATGCGCTGGGCATCCACGTCGGACAGATCGCCAAGAGCATCATCTTCCGCCGCAAGTCCGACGACGCGGCCGTGCTGGTGATCGCCTCCGGCGACCGCCGTGTCGACGAGAAGAAGGTCGATGCGATCGTCGGCAAGACCGGCCGTGCCGACGCCGAGTTCGTCAAGGCGAAGACCGGTTTCTCCATCGGCGGCGTGTCGCCGATCGCGCATGCGCAGCCACCCGTCACGCTGATCGACCGCGAGCTGTTCCGCTTCGACGAGATCTGGGCCGCCGCGGGGCATCCGCACGGCGTGTTCAAGCTGCGGCCGCAGGACCTGGAGCGGCTCACCGGCGCGCCGGTGGCCGACGTGGTGCAGGCGCCGCCGGGATGAGTTCGTCGACCAGGCAGTTCCTGCTGGAGAAGGCGGCCACGATCGAACTGTCGGACTTCGTGCCCTCGCCCTGCATCTCGGTGTGCCGCATGGACGCGGCGACCGGCCTGTGCGAGGGCTGCTACCGTACGCTGGACGAGATCGCGGCCTGGGGCCGCGCCACCGAGGAGGAGAAGCGCGCCCTCTGGGACGAACTGCTGCTGCGCGCCAAGGCCGATCCATGAAGCACATCACCTTCCACTTCGACTTCATCTCGCCCTACGCCTACCTGGCCTTCGAAAAGCTGCCGGAGGCGCTCGAGGGCCTGAGCTACCGCGTGGACTACCGGCCGGTGCTGTTCGCCGGCATGCTCAAGCACCACGGCCAGCTCGGGCCGGCCGAGATCGCGCCCAAGCGTGACTGGACCTATCGCCAGGTGCTGTGGCTCGCGCATGCGCATGGCATTGCCATGCAGCTGCCCGCCGCGCATCCCTTCAACCCGCTGGGCGTGCTGCGGCTCGCCCTCGCCTGCGGGCAGGACGGGCTGGTGAACCGCTACATCGCCGAGACGGTGTTCCGCCACGTCTGGCGCGGCGGCGCCGATGCGGCAGACGCGCAGCGGCTGGAGGAACTGCGCGTGCTGCTGCAGCCGCAACGCGACCCCGCCGGTGAGGAGGTGAAGGCGGAACTGAAGGCCAACACCGAGGCGGCGATCGCGCGCGGGCTGTTCGGCGTGCCGACGTGCGAAGTCGATGGCCGGCTGTTCTGGGGCTTCGATGCGCTGCCCATGCTGCGGGAGTACCTGGAAGGCAATGCGTGGTTCGCGGATGGGGCGTGGGAGCAGGCGGCGGCGCTTCCGGCCGGGCAGACGCGTAAAGGAAATCCGTAGCTCCTTCGCATCGTGAAAGCGCGACTGCGGGTTTGACCCTAATCGGTCAGAGCCGGATAAGTTTCGCGTCAGAGCAGGGTCAGAGCGTGCGCGAAGAATGCGGCGCGTGATGCAACGCAACCCCGCACGACCGACGATCGCCGCTGTTCCCGCGCCGGCCGCCAGCCCGATGA
Source organism: Ramlibacter sp. AN1133 (assembly GCF_037890035.1). Classification (NCBI taxonomy): domain Bacteria; kingdom Pseudomonadati; phylum Pseudomonadota; class Betaproteobacteria; order Burkholderiales; family Comamonadaceae; genus Ramlibacter; species Ramlibacter sp. AN1133. Next base: position 25,632 of record NZ_JBBKTQ010000027.1, on the reverse strand, counting down.
CGCCGGAGCAGAAGAGGGTGATCTTCGCCTCCTCGCTCGGCACCGTCTTCGAGTGGTACGACTTCTACCTGTACGGCTCCCTGGCGTCGATCATCGCGAAGCAGTTCTTCTCGGGGCTCGACCCGAGCGCGGCGTTCGTGTTCGCGCTGCTCGCTTTCGCCGCAGGCTTCCTGGTGCGCCCCTTCGGCGCACTGGTGTTCGGGCGCCTCGGGGACCTGATCGGGCGCAAGTACACCTTCCTGGTCACCATCCTGATCATGGGCCTGTCGACCTTCATCGTCGGCCTGCTGCCCTCGTACGGCTCCGTCGGCGTGGCGGCGCCGGTGCTGCTGATCGCGCTGCGCCTGCTGCAGGGCCTCGCGCTCGGCGGCGAATACGGCGGCGCGGCGACCTACGTGGCGGAGCATGCGCCGCAGGGCCGGCGCGGCGCCTACACGGCCTGGATCCAGACCACGGCGACGCTGGGCCTGTTCCTGTCGCTGCTGGTGGTCCTCGGCACGCGCACGCTGCTGGGCGAGGCGGCCTTCGCCGACTGGGGCTGGCGCGTCCCGTTCATCCTGTCGGTGCTGCTGCTGGCCGTCTCCGTGTGGATCCGGCTGTCGATGAACGAGTCGCCGGCGTTCCGCCGGATGAAGATGCAGGGCCGCAGCTCCAGGGCGCCGGTGAAGGAATCGTTCGGGCAGTGGCGCAACCTGAAGGTGGTGATCCTGGCGCTGGTGGGCCTGACGGCCGGGCAGGCCGTGGTTTGGTATTCGGGCCAGTTCTATGCGCTGTTCTTCCTGACGCAGGCGCTGAAGGTGGACAGCGCCACGGCCGACCTGATGATGGCCGCCGCGCTGGTGATCGGCACGCCCTTCTTCATCGTGTTCGGTGCGCTGTCGGACCGCATCGGCCGCAAGCCGATCATCATGGCCGGCTGCCTGCTGGCCGCGCTGACCTACTTTCCCGTGTTCGGTGCGCTGACGCGTGCGGCCAATCCCGATCTCGCCGCCGCGCAGGCGCATGCGAGCGTGGTGGTGCACGCCGATCCCGCGCAATGCTCGTTCCAGGGCAGCCCCATCGCGCGCGAGATCGACTTCTCCAGTTCCTGCGACATCGCCAAGCGCTTCCTCGCGCAGAACTCGGTGAGCTACGACAACGCGCAGGCTGCCCGGGGCCAGCCGGCGACGGTGACCATCGGCGCCAAGGCGATCGTGGCGCCGGCCGCGGTGGTCGGCCACGGCCGCTTCGACGAAGCCAGCAACCGGAAGATCGCTGCGTTCAAGAACGAAGTGAACGGGGCGCTGCAGGCGGCGGGCTATCCCGCCGGTGCCGACCCCGCGAAGATGAACGTGGCGATGGTCATCGCGCTGCTGGCGTACCTCGTGATCCTGGTCGCGATGGTCTACGGCCCGATCGCGGCGATGCTGGTGGAGCTGTTCCCCACGCGTATCCGCTACACCTCCATGAGCCTGCCGTACCACATCGGCAACGGCTGGTTCGGCGGCCTGCTGCCGACGACCGCGTTCGCGATCGTGGCGCAGACCGGCAACATGTACAACGGCCTCTGGTACCCGATCGTCATCGCCGCCGCGACCTGCGTGATCGGCACGCTGTTCGTCCGCGAAACGCGGGACGTGGATATCTACGCGCTGGATTGATCGATTGGCAGCGGGAAAACAAGATACCGAACGCAGAGGGCGCAGAGGATACGCAGAGGACGCAGAAGGAACCCCAGGAAATTCTCTTGAAGGTCTTTTCTGCGTCCTCTGCGTACTCTCTGCGCCCTCTGCGTTCGGCTGTTAGGTTTGTTCCCTTTCGCGGCAGGCGCGAACGCTATCGCTTGAACTTCCCATCCGACCCGATGATCGACAGGTCGGCGAATTCCATGCCGGTGTGGTCTTCGGGCGAGTAGCTGATCTCCATGCCGCCGAGGTCGAACTTGTGCAGGCCTTCGAGGGCGGCCTGCACCTTGGCGCGCGTGGGGTTCGGGCCCGCGCGGCGCAGCGCTTCGACCAGCACCTTGGCGCCGGCGTAGCCCTCCAGCATCGCGGGGCTCAGCTCCAGCTTCTTTTCCTTCGCCAGCGCCGCGGCATCGCGCACCATCCCGAGCGCCAGGGCCCGCTCGGACGGGAACACCTGGGTCACCATCACGCCGGTGCCCGCCTCGCCCAGGCCCTTGACGAACCCGGCCGACGCGTTGTTCGAGAGGGTCACCACCTGCAGGCCCGGCAAGGTGGCGCGCACCGTCTTGATGCCTTCGATCACCGCGGTGCCCGAGGCGATCCAGACCACGGCCTGCGCACCCGCCTTCTCGATCGATTGCACGATCGCCTTGTAGTCCGGCCGCACGCGATCGGCCTTGATCGCGATGGCGGGCGCGAAGCCGGCGCGGTAGAAGCCCTTGCCCGCTCCCTCCAGCCCGTCGAGGCCGAACGAGTCGTCGGCATACACGACCGCGATGCGGTTGATGCCCAGCGCGCGCAGGTGCGTCACCGCCTTCTCCGCCTCGCGCTGGTAGGGCGCGCGCACGTTGAACACGTACTTCTTCACCGGCTCGTGCAGCACCATCGCGCCGGTGGAAGGCGCGACCAGCGGCACGCCGTTCTTCTCCAGCAGCGGAAGGATCGCCTCCGTGTGCGGCGTGCCGCGGTTCAGGAACAGGGCGACGACATGCTTGTCCTCGATCAGTTCCCGCGCGTTCGAGGCCGCCAGCCCCGGATCGAACCGGTCGTCCATCGAGATCAGTTCGATCTTCTGCCCGTTCACGCCGCCCCTGGCGTTCACGGCGTCGATCCAGAGCTTCGCGCCCTCGGTGGTCTCCTTCACCCCGGACGCCACCAGGCCGGTGAAGCCGGCGGTCTGGCCGACGAGGATCTGCGACATGGCCAGCAGCGGGGCCAGCGCGGCCACGGCCGCCACGATCAAGCGCTTCACTTGTGTCTCCCACGGCGCAAGACGCGTCGTTTGTCACTAAGTGTAAGCGATAGCTGTGCGGCGGTTACAACAACCGCGCCGGCGCGGAGGAATTAGGTCCGGCTGAACATGCTGCCCGGCAACACGGTGCGGAAGGCCCCCAGCAGGCTGTCGATGCGCTCGTGCGCCTGCGCCAGGCAATGCTGGGCGACGACCACCTGGAACACCTGGTCGCGCAGCAGCCAGAGCTCCTGCGGCCTTTCGGCGGTGTGGAGCCGCCACCGCAGGCGGTCGCAGTCCGTGCCGTCGCAGTCGTCCAGCACGGCCAGCAGTTGTCGGCGCACGGCTTCCACTCCCGCTTCCGGCGGGCGCAGCTGCCAGTCGAAGGGGCAGCCCGGTAACCACTGCTTCCACGATTCCATGGCGGCATGCGGGAGTGGGGACGGCGGACGATAAGTCAATGCATGCTTGCTGGTCTGTAAAACTTTGTTGTTCCTTCGACGGACGGCCGACACATAACCCTTCCGCCTCCTCATCGGTGCCCCCTCCCTACAATCTTCGGCCTTGCTTGCAGAAGGCCTTCATGTCCCAGGGAACGATCCGCATCCGCGGCGCCAGACAACACAACCTCAAGAATCTCGACCTCGACCTCCGCACCGGTGAGCTGACCGTCGTCACCGGCCCCAGCGGCTCCGGCAAGTCCAGCCTCGTGTTCGACACCCTCTACGCCGAGGGCCAGCGCCGCTACGTCGAGACCTTTTCCGCCTATGCGCGCCAGTTCCTGGAGCGCATGGACAAGCCCGCCGTCGACCGCGTCGAAGGCGTGCCGCCCGCGATCGCGATCGACCAGACGAACCCCGTCCGCTCCTCGCGCTCCACGGTGGGCACGATGACGGAGCTGAACGACCACCTGAAGCTGCTGTTCGCGCGCGCCGCGCAGCTGTTCGACCGCAAGACGGCCCTGCAGGTGCGGCACGACACGCCGGAAACCATCTACGAGCAGTTGATGGAGCGCACGCGCTCCGGCGATCCGCGGCTGGTCGTGACCTTCCCGGTCGAACTCCCGGGCGGCACCACGCCCGAGGAAGTGGAGCAGTGGCTGGCCGCCAGCGGCTTCACCCGCGTGCAGGCGGAACGCGAAGTCGCCACGCCCACCGGCCCGCGCAAGATCCTCGACGTGGTGGCGGACCGCTTCCGCATCCAGGGCGTGGAGAAGATCCGCGCGATCGAGGCGATCGAGGTGGCTCTCAAGCGCGGCAGCGGCCGCGTGTGGGTGTATGCGGGCGACGAGGACGCGAAGGAGGTCTGGAAGTTCTCCACCGGCCTGCACTGCCCCGACTCCGACATCCGCTACACCGACCCGGTGCCCTCGATGTTCTCGTTCAACTCGCCGGTGGGCGCGTGCGAGACCTGCCGCGGCTTCGGCCGCGTGATCGGCGTCGATTACGGCCTGGTGATGCCGAACGACAAGCTCACGCTGCGGGCCGGCGCGGTCAAGACCTTCCAGACCCCGGCCTGGTCCGAATGCCAGGACGACATGATGCGGCACGCCGAATCGGCCGGCATCCCGCGCGACACGCCCTGGTACAAGCTCACGCCGGAACAGAAGCAGTGGGTGGTGCAGGGCGCGCCCAACTACCGCGAGGGCAACTGGAACAAGCAGTGGTACGGCGTCAAGCGCTTCTTCGAGTACCTGGAGAGCAAGTCGTACAAGATGCACATCCGCGTGCTGCTGTCCAAGTACCGCAGCTACACGCCGTGCCACGCCTGCGGCGGCGCGCGCCTGAAGACCGAGTCGCTGCTGTGGCGCCTGGGCAGCAAGGCCGATGCGGACGCGGTGCTGGAGCCCGCGCGGCGCTTCCTGCCGGTGGGCGTGGACTGGACGCGCGAGCAGCTCGAGGCGCTGCCCGGGCTGTCGGTGCACGACCTGATGCTGCTGCCGATCGACCGGCTGCGGCGCTTCTTCGACCGCGTCGAGCCCGAGGCCGAGGCCCATGCCGGCGGCGGCGAACTGCAGGCGCTCAAGCTGCTGTTCGACGAGATCAACACCCGTCTGCGCTACCTGGTGGACGTCGGCATCGGTTACCTCACGCTCGATCGCCAGAGCCGCACGCTCTCCGGCGGCGAGGTGCAGCGCATCAACCTGACCACCGCGCTCGGCACCTCGCTGGTCAACACGCTGTTCGTGCTGGACGAACCTAGCATCGGCCTGCATCCGCGCGACATGGGCCGCATCACGCAGGCCATGCACCGCCTGCGCGATGCCGGCAACACGCTGGTGGTGGTGGAGCACGACCCGGCGGTGATGGTCGCCGCCGACCGCATCATCGACATGGGGCCGGGCCCCGGCGAGAAGGGTGGCGAGATCGTGTTCGACGGCACGGTGCAGGAGCTGCGCAAGGCGGACACGCTGACCGGCGCCTACCTGGGCGCGCGCAAGCACGTCGGCATGGGCTTCAAGCGCGCCGTGACGGATGCCACCCCGCGCCTCGTGCTGGAAGGCGCGCGCGAGCACAACCTGCAGAACGTGTCCGTGGAGTTCCCGCTGCAGCGGCTGGTGGTGGTGACGGGCGTGTCCGGCTCGGGCAAGTCCAGCCTGGTGCAGGACATCCTGGCGCCTGCGCTGCTGCGGCACTTCGGCCGCGCGACCGAAACGCCGGGCCTGCACGACCGCGTGCTGGGCGCCGACCACCTCGGCGACGTCGTGTTCGTGGACCAGTCGCCGATCGGCAAGACCGCGCGCTCCAACCCCGTGAGCTACGTCGGCGCCTGGGACAGCCTCCGCGAGATCTTCGCGACCTCGCCGCTGGCGAAGCAGCGTGGCTACACGGCCGCGAAATTCAGCTTCAACTCGGGCGACGGCCGCTGCCCCACCTGCGGCGGCTCCGGCTACGAGCACGTGGAGATGCAGTTCCTGTCCGACGTGTACCTGCGCTGCCCGGATTGCGACGGCAAGCGCTACCGGCCGGAGATCCTCGAGGTGACCATCGAGCGGCAAGCGGTGGGCGCCGTCGCGCCGCGCGTGATGAACGTCGCGGACGTGCTGGAACTGACCGTGAGCGAGGCGGCCACGCTGTTCGCCGGCGACCGCGACGTGCTGCGTTCGCTGCAGCCGATCGTGGACGTGGGGCTGGAATACGTGAAGCTCGGGCAGCCCGTGCCCACGCTGTCGGGTGGCGAATCGCAGCGCCTGAAGCTGGCGGGCTTCCTCGCCGAGGCCGCGCGCTCGCCCACGCACTCGCGCCAGGGCATCGCCAGGAAGGGCACGCTGTTCCTGTTCGACGAGCCGACCACGGGCCTGCACTTCGACGACATCGCCAAGCTGATGCGCGCGCTGCGCAAGCTGCTGGAGAACGGCAACTCGCTGGTCGTGATCGAGCACAACCTCGACGTGATCCGCGCGGCCGACTGGCTGGTGGACCTCGGCCCCGAGGGCGGCGACGGCGGCGGCCTGGTCGTCGCCGAGGGCCCGCCGGAGGACGTGAAGCTGCATCCGAGCTCGCACACGGCCAAGGCGCTGCGCGAGTACGACACGACGCTGGGCGCCGTCTCGGAGAAGCTCGATGGTTCCTACGCCCGGAAATTGGAATCTGACCCCAATTCGGGGCGCCGCAAGGACGCGATCCAGATCGTCAACGCCAAGGAGCACAACCTCAAGAACTTGAGCGTCGACATCCCGCACAACAAGTTCAGCGTGATCACGGGCGTGTCGGGATCGGGCAAGTCGACGCTCGCCTTCGACATCCTGTTCAACGAGGGCCAGCGGCGCTACCTGGAATCGCTGAATGCCTACGCACGCTCCATCGTGCAGCCGGCGGGCCGGCCGGAGGTGGATGCGGTGTACGGCATCCCGCCGACGGTGGCGATCGAGCAGCGCCTGTCGCGCGGCGGCCGCAAGTCCACCGTGGGCACCACGACCGAGGTGTGGCACTTCCTGCGGCTGCTGTACGTGAAGCTGGGCGTGCAGCACTGCGTGAACGACGGCGCCGAGGTGCGCCCGCAGACGCCGGACAGCATCGTGGCGCAGATCATGAAGCGCTACCGCGGCCAGCACGTGGGGCTGCTGGCGCCGCTGGTGGTGAACCGCAAGGGCGTGTATACGGAGCTGGCCGACTGGGCGCGGCCGCGCGGCCACACGCACCTGCGGGTGGACGGCAACTTCCTGCCCACCACCGGCTTCCCGCGCATCGACCGCTTCAAGGAACACACCATCGAACTGCCGGTGTGCGATTTCGACGTGACGCCGGCCAACGAAGGCCTGCTGCGCGAGAAGCTGGCCACCGCGCTGGAGCACGGCAAGGGGGTGGTCCACCTGCTGGCGCCGCTGGACGGCCTGCGCACGGCCTTCAGCCAGGGGGTGGTGAAGCACGAGGGCATCGGCAAGGTGGAGGTCTTCTCCACGCTGCGCGCCTGCCCGGTCTGCAACACCAGTTACCCGGAGCTGGACCCGCGCCTGTTCTCGTACAACAGCAAGCACGGCTGGTGCCCCGACTGCGTGGGCACCGGCGTGAAGCTCACGCGCGAACAGCGCAAGGCCCTGGACGACACGCTGCTCACCGCGGAAGGCGACAAGGGCCGCGAGCAGACCTTCGCCGAAGTCGAGGTGGAGGACGTGTCCGACGAGACCTGCCCGTCGTGCCAGGGCAGCCGCCTGAACCGGCAGGCGCGCGCGGTGCGCTTCGACGAGACGGCGATTTCCAGCATCGCGGCGCTGGCGGTGCACGACGTGCGCAAGTGGGTGGAGAGCCTGCAGGCGCGCGACGTGCTGAGCGTGCGCGAACAGGGCATCTCGCGCGACCTCATTCCCGAGATCCGCTCGCGGCTCGAATTCCTGGAGGAGGTCGGCCTCGGCTACCTGACGCTGGACCGCGGCGCGCCCACCCTGTCGGGCGGCGAGGCGCAGCGCATCCGGCTGGCGGCGCAACTCGGCTCCAACCTGCAGGGCGTGTGCTACGTGCTGGACGAGCCCACCATCGGCCTGCACGCGCGCGACAACCAGATCCTGCTGGACGCGCTGCACAAGCTCGGCGCCAAGGGCAACACGCTGGTGGTGGTGGAGCACGACGAGGACACGATCCGGCGCGCCGACCACATCATCGACATCGGCCCGAGCGCGGGCAAGCGCGGCGGCCGCGTCGTCGCGGAAGGCACGGCGGAGCAGGTGACGCAGGAGCCCGACTCGCTCACCGGCCGCTACCTGCTGCACGCGATGAAGCACCCGCTGAAGCCGCGCCGGCTGGTCAACGGCGAGGACACCGGCGGTGCGATCCCGGTCGCGGAAACGCCGGCGGCCAAGGTGAAGGGCAAGAAGCCGCGCTCCCTGCTCGCACAGATCGCCTCCACACTCCCTCCCCCCCTGGGGGAGGGCGGGGGTGGGGGCACGCCCGGCACCACGACCTACCTCAAGCTGCGCGGCGCCGACCTCCACAACCTCTCCGACGTCGACGTCGACGTCCCGCTCAAGCGCCTCGTGGTCGTCACCGGCGTCTCCGGCTCCGGCAAGTCCACGCTCGCGCGCGACGTGCTGCTGCACAACGTGCAGGCGGCGGTGCAGCAGCGCTCCACCCGGGCTGGCCGCGAAGCCGACGACGCCGGCAAGCGCGCGAAGTGGATCGGCTGCAAGTCGCTGGATGGCTACCAGGTGATCGATCGCGTGCTGGAGGTGGACCAGACCCCCATCGGCAAGACGCCGCGCTCCTGCCCCGCCACCTACATCGGCTTCTGGGACACGATCCGCAGGCTGTTCGCCGATACGCTGGAGGCGCGCGCCCGCGGCTACGGCCCGGGCCGCTTCTCCTTCAACACCGGCGAAGGCCGCTGCCCGCTGTGCGAAGGGCAGGGCGTGCGCACCATCGCGATGAGTTTCCTGCCGGACGTGAAGGTGCCCTGCGAGGCCTGCCACGGCGCGCGCTTCAACCCGGAGACGCTGGCCGTCACCTGGCGCGGCAAGAGCATCGGCGACGTGCTGCGCATGGAGGTGGACGAGGCGGTGGAGTTCTTCGCCTCGATGACGAACATCAGCCACCCGCTGCAGTTGCTGCGCGACGTGGGCCTGGGCTACCTCACCCTGGGCCAGCCTTCGCCGACGCTTTCCGGCGGCGAGGCGCAGCGCATCAAGCTGGTGACCGAGCTCTCGAAGGTGCGCGACGACGTCACGCGGCGCGGCCAGAAAGCCCCGCACACGCTGTACGTGCTGGACGAGCCGACGGTGGGCCTGCACATGGCTGACGTCGAGAAGCTGATCCGCGTGCTGCACCGGCTGGTGGACGGCGGCCACAGCGTGGTCGTCATCGAGCACGACCTCGACGTGATCGCGGAGGCCGACTGGATCATCGACCTCGGTCCGGACGGAGGGTCCGCCGGCGGCAAGGTGGTGGCGGCGGCCCCGCCCGAGGAAGTGGTGGCGAAGGGCACGCACACGGGCAAGGTGCTCGGCCCGGTGCTGGCGCGCGCGTGAGCGTCCGCTGAAACGAAAAAGGCCCGCCGGGCGGCGGGCCTTGGTCCCTGGAGAACCCCTGGCTCAGAAGCGATAGCCGAAGCTGACGGTCCAGCCGCGGACCTTGGCCGTGTCCTTGTCCAGCAGCTGCATCCAGTCCGCGCCCACGTACATCTTCGGGTTGAAGTTGTAGTTCACGCCGACGCCGTAGGCGAAGTCGCTGTCGCTGCCGCTGGCGCTGAAGCCCGGCACGCTGAAGGTCGCCTTGGTGCGGGCCCAGCCGAGGCGGCCGAACACTTCGAAGTTGTTGAAGTCGTACTTGGGCTTCACGAAGATGCCGAAGGCGTGCTTCACCTTGGCGTCCACGCCCAGGTCGCTGTCGCTGCTGGTGCCGATGGCCAGCATGCCTTCCGCCGCGAAGTACGGGTGGAAGTTGTAGCCGATGATGCCGCGCAGGGCTTGCGGCGTGGCATCGAAACCGGTGGAGCTTTCCTTGACTTGCAGGAAGCTGTAGCCCAGTTCGCCATAGAGGGGCGAAGCATTGGAGCGGGCTTGTTGCGCCTGGGCGGTGCCCAGCATCAGGAGCGCGGCGGCGGCCGCGATGGCGATACGTTTCATTGGTACTTCCCTTGGATATCGATCCTTGTTGCACCCGGGTTTTCCCGGGCTTTGCGAGTGTCGAGGGCCCGCGTGCGCAGCGTCAACGACGGGTCGGTAAAGATGTCTCCTGTGCGCGACGTCGCGCGCAGGTGTCGTGCGATCGGTCAACAAGCAGCATCGTGGCTTAGGATGTGGCGACGCAGGAGGTGCGCCATGAAGGACCTGGTCCGCCCCTTTCTTCTTCCGGTGCTGGCTGCCGGGATGCTGTGCGCGTGCGGCGGCGGCATCAGCCTGAGCTTCGTCGACGACGGCGGCGGCGACGAATTCTTCGACGGCGCGTTCCGCAGCGGGCGGCCGGCATTCGCCACCGTCTCCGCCGCGACCGAGCCGCGCCTGAACGGCAGCTACAGCAGCAGCGACGCGCGCCTGTCGCACGTGTTCCGCTTCCGGGCGCGCGGCGATGCGCCCGAAACCTGCCGCTTCCAGTTCGAAGGGCTGCGGCAGCCCGAGTCGGGCGCCTTCATGAGCGGCGAGATCCAGTACCTGCCCGATTCGGACCAGCTGCGCGCCAGCTTCATCGTGATCGACGGGCGGGAGTTCCGCGTCGACGGCAACAACGGCGTGGCCCTGGACCGCGCCAGCAACTCGGTCGTCTACAACGGCGCCGTGCTCGCGTCGACGCAGGGCACGGGACAGGCGATCACGCTGGGCGGCAGCATCCCGATGCGCAACGAAAGCAGGCCTTCCGGCTGCTGACTGTCGCGCAAGTTACGGACGGGGCCACGCGAGTGGCGCAGACGCGTTCCAATACGCGTTGAACGCCAATCAACCCTTCAGGAGACAAGATGCGTCGTCGCCACCTCGTCCAGCTCGCGGCCGCGAGCCTCGCCGCGGCCAGCCTGGGCGCGCATGCCCAGGCAGCCTTTCCCGCCAGGCCGATCAAGCTGCTGATCGCGTTCCCCGCGGGCGGCCCCACCGACATCACCATGCGCCAGCTCGCCGAGAACGCGGGCAAGGTGCTGGGCCAGCCCGTCGTCATCGAGAACAAGCCGGGCGCCGGCGGCACGCTGCCCGCGCAGCAGCTGCAGAGCGCGGCGGCCGATGGCTACACCCTGGCGCAGATCCCGCTCGGCGTGTTCCGCCTGCCGTACACGACCAAGATCGCGTGGGACCCGGTCAAGGACATCAGCTACGTGATCAACGTGACCGGCTATGCCTTCGGGATCGTGGTGCCGGCCGACAGCCCGCTGAAGAACTGGAACGACTTCGTCGCGTATGCGAAGGCGAATCCGGGCAAGCTGAGCTACGGGTCGACCGGGACGCTCACCAGCCCGCACCTCACCACGGAGCTGGTCGCGCAGAAGCTGGGCATCCAGCTCAATCACATTCCCTACAAGGGCAGTTCGGAGCTGATGCAGGCGATCGGCGGCGGGCACATCATGGCCGCGGCCGATTCCACCGGCTTCGCGCCGCTGGTGCAGGCCGGCAAGCTGCGCGTGCTGAACACCTGGGGCGACAAGCGCCTGGACAAGTTCCCCGATGCGCCCACGCTCAAGGAGCTGGGCCTCGACATCGTGCAGAACTCGCCCTTCGGCATCGGCGCGCCGCGCGGCACGCCGCCCGAGGTGGTGAAGAAGCTGCACGAGGCCTTCAAGAAGGCGATGGAGGATCCCAGCTACGTGCAGGCGCTCGCGCGCTACGACATGCTGCCGATCTACATGGACTCGGCGCAGTACACGCGCTTCGCGCAGGACACCTTCGCGCGCGAGAAGCAGCTGATCGAGAAGCTGGGCCTCGCCAAGGGCCAGTAAGGCTCGTCCGCCCGCGTCGGCACCGTCCGACGCAGCTTGTCGGCGGCGCGGCGCGCCGCCCCTGCCGGGGCTTGGCACCATGGACGCGAGGCAAGGTCCTCCGTCCTGCCATGGCCACGCCCCGACACAAACCCCTGATCTGGCTGCCCGCCTGCCATCGCCACCTGGACCTGGACGATCCGGGCGGCTACAGCGTGCTGGCGGACCGCTACGCCCTGGCGGTCACGGCGCTGGGCCTGCAGCCGGTGCTGTTCCCGATGGCAGAGGCGGAGGACGTGCCGTTCCTGCTGCCGCTGGTCGACGGCGTGCTGCTGACCGGCTCTCCGTCCAACGTGGAGGCCACGCACTTCGGCGCGTCGGCACTTTCCACCGACCTGCTCGATCCCCGGCGCGACAAGCTCACGATGCGGCTGGTGCGCGAGTCGCTCGAGCGCGCGGTGCCGATTTTCGGCGTGTGCCGTGGCCTGCAGGAGATGAACGTGGCGCTGGGCGGCAGCCTGCACCAGACCCTGCACGCGCAGCCCGGGATGCTGGACCACCGCGAGCCCGAGGGCGAGCCGCTGGAGGTGCAGTTCGCCGAACGGCACGAGGTGCAGCTGGAGCCAGGCAGCCAGTTCGCCGAATGGGCGGGCGGCACGCGCGCCTGCGTCAATTCGCTGCACGGCCAGGGCATCAAGCGCTTGGGCGAGGGCCTGGTGGCCGAGGCCCGCGCGCCGGACGGACTGGTCGAAGGCGTGCGCGTGACCGGCGCGCGCACCTTCGCCTACGGCGTGCAGTGGCATCCCGAGTGGCAGCACGAACGGCATCCGTTCTACGAACGCACCCTGCGCGCCTTCGCCGCCGCGTGCCGCGAACACGTGCGGCGGCGGGGGGAAGACTGAAACCGGAACCGAACTGCCGGACGCAGAGGACGCAAAGGGTACGCAGAGGACGCAAAAGGACATCCCTCAAAGGAAGAAGTCATCCTTTTTCTCCTTTCCTTTTTTTTGGTTTTTTCTGCGTCCTCTGCGTACCCTTTGCGCCCTCTGCGTCCGGCAGTCCGGTTTTCTCGACGGCCTACCCCCCCACCCGCCCCTCCAGAAGCGCGCGCGCCACTTCCGCGAAGCCGGCGCCGCGTTCGCCCTCCGTCACGTACGCCGGCTTGTGCGCGAGTTCGTGCTCGAAGCGGCGGATGTTCGCCACGCCCACGCTGTGCGGGAAGTGCTCGAACATCAGCACGTCGTTGGTCGAATCGCCGACATAGACCCAGCGTTCCAGCTCCGCCTCGAGCTCGCGTCCGAGCAGCTCGCGCACCGCCCAGCGGGCGCCGGAGAGCTTGTGGTGGTCGCCGTACCAGCCGTTGACATGGATCGAGCTCACCGTGGCGTTCATGCCTTCCGCGCGCAGGATCGCCACCACCTGCGCGATGCGGTCCGGCGGCAGGTGCGTGAACTCGCTGTGGTCGATCGCGATGTCGGTCTCGCGCCCGCCGCTGTCGCGCGAGAGCGTCGCGCCGGGCACTTCGCGCAGGACGCGCTGCGCCACCTCCTGCATGCGCGCGAAGTTCGCGCGCCGCACGCCTTCGTCCTGCACGTACAGCTTGCGCAGCGCGCCGTCCGCGCCGCGCGTGAGGGCGACCGCTCCGTTCTCCGCCACGATGCCCGCCAGCGGCCAGGCGAGCGCGAAGGGCTCGCTCCAGCCGACCGGCCGGCCGGTGATGGCGATCACGTGCACCCCGTGCGCGGCGAGCGCGTGCAGGGCCTGCAACGCATCGGGCGTGATCGCGCCTTCGGTGGTGAGCGTGTCGTCAATGTCGGTGAGCAGCCCGAGCGTTGCGCGGCGCGCGGCCGCGGGCCACGCGCGCAGGGGCTGCATGGATGCGCGCGCCGTCAACGCTGCGAGGGCAGCAGCAGGCGGCCGGCCCAGGCAGGCCGCGTCGGCTGTTGGCGCGCAGTGACGATCGGGCTGGAACCCTGCTGCACGGTCAGGCCCGTCGCGGTGCCCGCCGGGCAGGCGCCGGTATCGATGAAGGTCAGGGCCCCCTTGAGCAGCGGATCCCTCTGCTCGTCCTCGGCCAGCACCGTCGGGTCGTCCTGCACCTGGCAGGTCGGGGCGATGCCGGTCGTGTAGTCGCCGAAGCCCTTCGCGTTGGTGCCCTGGAACTCGATCGGGAAGTAGGCGAGCCCGCAGTTGTTCTTCTGGCTGAAGCCGTAGGGCTTGCCGCAGGTCGTGCTGCCGATGCGGATCACCTGCACGTCGATGCCGCGCAGGCTGTTGATGATGGATTCGCTCGCCGAACACGTGTGGTCGGAGGTCAGGACGAACACGCGCGGCAGGTTCAGCTGCGGCAGTTGCGTGCCCAGCGGGTTCTGGTTGACGCCCGTGGCCGTGCGGTCCGCCACCTGCACCCGGCTCGAGAAGAGGAACGTGCTGTTGGTGGTGTCCTGCGGGCGCTTGTCGTTGTACTGCAGCCGCTCGAACACCTTGCCCTCCGCCGAAGGCCCGGTGATCATGGACGCGGCCGCCTGCGCGACATAGAGGAAGCCGCCGGTGTTGAAGCGCAGGTCCAGCACCAGGTCCGGCACGTTGGCCGCCTGGATCTGGCGGAAGGCGGTGATCAGGTCGTCCTGCGCGCCGAGTTCATGGTCGTTGAACTGGATGTAACCCGCCCGCCGGCCGCCGGGGCTGGTGACCACCTTGGTCACCGGCACGGCGTCGGTGTGGTTGGAAAGCACCCCGGGGTCGAGCGACAACGCTTCGGCGGAGGGGGAGGAGAGCAGCCGCACCTGCGATTGCGGCAGCACCGCGCTGAAGCGGTCCTTGGCCACGCCGTTGACGTCCGGCGTGCGCACGAGCAATGCGTTGAAGTAATCCGGGATGTTGCCGAAGCGCGCCGGGTCCACGTCGACGATTTCCTTGTACCAGAAGTACACCTCGTCCAGGTACGCGCGCGTGAACTTCTTCTGCGTCTCCAGGTCGCAGATGCCTTCGTACTGGAAGGAGGACCCGAGCGAGGTGGTCGGCCGGATGGCGGGCGGCGGGACCGCGGCGGCATCTCCGCCCCCGCCCCCGCCCCCGCAGGCGGCAAGCAGCAGCAGCGTGCCCGCGCACAGCGCGGCCAGCGAACGGGACAAGGGCGGCTTCTTCATGGTGTATCCGGAGCGCGTTCGGGTTTCCATTATTGCCACGGCGGCGCCGCCACGGCGCCCTTCGCGCTCAACCCGCCTTCTGTAAAGCGAGTCCGGCGTGCTCGCGCAACAGGTGGAAGTGGATCTTCGGGAAGCGTTCCTGCGCGAGCCGCACGTCGTACGGCGAGGTGCACAGGAAGGCGAGGGCGTCCGCCGCATCGAGTGCCAGGCGCTGCGGGTAAGCATCGGTAAATGCCTTGAGCTCGGCCGGCGTGTCCGCCGTGATCCAGCGAGCGCCCGTGTAGGGGCAGCCTTCCAGCCGCACGTCGCAGTCGTATTCGGTGCCCAGGCGGTGCTGCACCACCTCGAACTGCAGCTGGCCGACCGCGCCCAGCAGCATCGGGCCGCCGACGTGCGGCCGGAACACCTGGATCGCCCCTTCCTCGCCCAGCTGTGCCAGACCCTGCTGGAGCTGCTTGGTGCGCAGCGGGTTCTTCAGGATCACGACCTGGAACAGCTCCGGCGCGAAGAAGGGCAGGCCGGTGTACTGGAGGTTCACGGAACCGTCCGTGATCGTGTCGCCCAGCTGCACGCCGCCGTGGGTGGTGAAGCCGATGATGTCGCCGGCGTAGGCCTCGTCGACCGCCTCGCGGCGCTGCGACAGGAAGGTCACGACGGAGGTCGGGCGCAGTTCCTTGGCCGTCCGCTGCACCTTCAGCTTCATGCCGGGGGTGTACTTGCCGGAGGCCATGCGCACGAAGGCGATGCGGTCGCGGTGCGAGGGATCCATGTTGGCCTGCACCTTGAACACCACGCCGGAGAAGGCCGTGTCGTCGGGCTGCACGATGCGCTCCTGCGGCTGCCGGTTGACGACGGCGTTGCTGGTGCGCGGCTGCGGCGCGGGCGCCAGGTCCACCAGCGCGTCCAGCACTTCCATCACGCCGAAGTTGTTGACGGCGGAGCCGAAGAAGACCGGCGTCTGCTTGGCCGCGAGGAAGGCGGCGTGGTCCCACTCCGGCGAAGCGCCGGCGGCCAGCTCCATGCTCTCGGCGGCGTGCTCGTATTCGGCGCCGAAGCGGCGCTGGAGTTCGGCGGCGTCGGACAGCGGGACGGTGTCGAAGTCCTGCGGGCGGCGCTCGCTGCCCGACTCGAACACGGTCATGGCCTGGCGGCGCAGGTTCATGATGCCGCCGAAGGTCTTGCCCTTGCCCACCGGCCACGTCATCGGCACGCAGGGCATGCCCAGCTCGCGCTCCACCTCGTCGAGGATGTCGAGCGGCTCGCGCACCTCGCGGTCCATCTTGTTGACGAAGGTGATGATGGGCGTGTCGCGCTGGCGGCAGACCTCGATCAGGCGCTTGGTCTGCGCTTCCACGCCGTTGGCCGCGTCGATCACCATCAGGGCGGCATCCACGGCCGTCAGCACGCGGTAGGTGTCTTCCGAGAAATCCTTGTGACCGGGCGTGTCGAGCAGGTTGATCACGTGGTCGCGGTACAGCATCTGCATCACCGACGAGGCCACCGAGATGCCGCGCTGCTTCTCGATCTCCATCCAGTCGGAGGTGGCGTGGCGCGACGCCTTGCGGCCCTTCACCGCGCCGGCGATCTGGATCGCGCCGGAGAACAGCAGCAGCTTCTCCGTCAGCGTCGTCTTGCCGGCGTCGGGGTGCGAAATGATGGCGAAGGTGCGGCGGCGCCGGACTTCGGCGCTGAGGGGCGAGGCGGACAAGGAAAGGAACTCCGGGAAGGGCAACGGCGCGCGTGGCACACGGCCGTGTCTGACCCGCCATTTTCCCATGACCGTGTAACTTGCGTGGCATGGCCCAGGCAAAGGACGAGACGACACTGGAGATCGACGGCCGCGAGGTCGTGATCACCCACAGCGGCAAGCTGCTGATCCCCGAGGCAGGGATCACCAAGCTCGACCTCGTCGAGTACTACCTCGCCGTCGCCGAAGGAGCGCTGCGCGGCGCGGGCGGCCGGCCGTGCATGCTGGTGCGCTACCCCAACGGCATCCACGACGAATTCTTCTTCCAGAAGCGCGCGCCGTCGAAGCGGCCGGACTGGCTGGAGGTGGCCGGGATCCGCTTCCCCTCCGGCCGCAGCGCCGAGGAGGTCGTGCCGCGCCATCCGGCGGACCTGGCCTGGATGGCCAACCTGGCCTGCCTGGAACTGCATCCGCATCCCGTGCGCGCCGAGGACCTGGACCACCCCGATGAGCTTCGCGTGGACCTCGACCCGGTGCCCGGCGTGGAGTGGCCGCAGATCCAGGAAGTCGCGCGCGTGGTGCATGCGGTGCTGACGGACCTGGGCCTGAAGGGCTGGCCCAAGACCTCGGGCTCGCGCGGCATCCACGTGCTGGTGCGCATCGAACCGAAGTGGAGCTTCGACGAGGTGCGCCGCGCCGCGCTGGCGCTGGCGCGCGAGGTCGAAAAGCGCGCGCCCGGCCTCGCCACGAGCAAGTGGTGGAAGGAGGAGCGGCGGGGCGTGTTCGTCGACTACAACCAGAACGCGAAGGACCGCACCGTGACGTCCGCGTATTCGGTGCGGCCGAAGCCGGATGGGCGCGTGTCGGCGCCGGTGAGCTGGAAGGAGCTGGACGAGTGCGATCCGGCCGACTTCACTCTGCGCACGATGCCGAAACGGTTCCAGGAGATCGGCGACCCGCATGCGGAGATCGACCGGTGGCGCTGTTCGCTCGAGTCGCTGCTGGAGCTGTCACGGCGGCAGGAGGCCGAGGGGCACGGCGACGCGCCGTGGCCGCCGCATTACCGCAAGGCCAGCGGCGAGCCCAGGCGCGCGCCGCCTTCGAAGAAGCCGCTGATCGAAGTCGCGCGGGCGGATCGCGAAGCGGAGGCGGTCGCGGCGGCGCAGGCGTGGAAGGCGAAGCACCCCAAGGTGGCGCAGCACCTCGAACCGGCGGACGTGCTGGTGGACCGCATGCGCGGAAGTTCCTCGCTGTGGTACCGGGTGCGGATCAACCTGGAGCATGTGCCGGCGCGGCTGCGTCCCACCGAGCCGTCCGATGCACCGCGTGGTCGGGCGAAGCCGCGCAAGGACGCGAAGCCGAAGGCCTGAGCCGCCCCTCCCTCCGATGAAGGAGCCGGTGCGCAGGCGGGCATTCGGCCTGTTCCCTTCCCCGCAGGCGCTGCCTAGAATGGCCCTGGGGGCGCGCCAACAAGCAACCGTCGAACGATGCGCGCCCGGGAGGGATCGCACATGGCGATGCAGAGGCGCGCTTCCGGTGTGTGGGTCGATGCGCGCGCGGGGCTCGTGCCCCAGCCCCGGCCCGTCAACCTCCGCCTGGCACGGCGCGGCGGTTTCGCACCGCCCGCCCCCGCGGGCGCACGACGGCGCGGCGCGGCCCCGCCCGTCGCGCCGATGACCGAGGAGGAAGCGGTCGTCAATGCGATGGAGGGGCAGGATCTCGAGCTGGTCGAGGCGATCCCGTTCCAGCCTCCGGCCGCCCCGGCACGACGCGGCGCCAGGGCAGCGGCGGCGCCCGCCGCAGCGGCGCCCACGGCCGTGGACCTGGCGGTGCCGGTGGGCCCCGACGAGCGGGCCGTGATCCTGGTCGACCATGACGGCTGCTACGAATGGAAGCTGCCGCAGGAACTCGCGGCCCCCGCGCCCGCGGAGGCCGCGCCGCCGGCGAAGCGCGGGGTGCGACGCGGCGCGCCGCCCGCCGTGGCCGCCGCCCCGCAGCACACCGACGTCTTCCACATCGAACTGCCGCCGGCACCGCCCGCACCCGCCGCGGCGGCCATGCGCAGGCGCGCCACCGCGCGCGGCGGCCTCGCGACCAAGCTGGGGCTCGGCAAGGCCGTGTTCTACGTGTTCCGCTTCATCGCCCGCCCGGTGGTGCACGCGCTGGTGGAGTTCCTCGAGAAGGACGTGAGCAAGGGCCTGGTCCACATCCGTGACGCGGACCCGCTGAAATGGACGCCACTGGCGGACACCGAGTCCCCGCCGGTGCCGGCCGGCCGCCCCGCCCGGGTGCTGCTGATGGTGCACGGCACCTTCAGTTCCACCATGGGCAGCTACGGCGACCTCGCCACGCATCCCGCCGGCCGCGACTTCCTGGCCGCGGCGCTGGAGCACTACGACCTCATCCTCGGCTGGGACCATCCCACGCTGAGCGTGCTGCCCACGCAGAACGCCATCGCCTTCGCCACCCGGCTGGAGCGCATGGGATTCGCCGAGCCGCCGATCGTGGATGCGGTCAGCTACTCGCGCGGCGCCCTGGTGCTGCGCAGCCTGGTGGAGCAGGTGCTGCCTTCGTCGCGGCTGAAACTGCAGTTGCGGCGCGCGGTCTTCGTCGGCGCCACCAACGGCGGCACCGAGCTCGCCAACCCGGACAACTGGCACCGCCTCGCGGACCGCTATACCAACCTGGCAGCGGCGGGGGCGCGCGCCGCGGGCCTGCTGCTGCCGGCCGCCGCGGCGCCGGCCCGCATCCTCGCCGCGGCCATCCAGGGCATCGGCGTGCTGGTGAAGGCGCTCGCGACCGGTGCCGTCACGGACCAGCAGGCGCCCGGGCTGGCGGCGATGGAGCCCGCCGGCGAATTCATCCGCGACATCAACGGCGACCAGCCCGGCCAGCCCCGGCCCGAGCAGACCTACTACTGCGCCATCACCAGCGACTTCGATCCCGACCTGGCGCAGCAGCAGGCCAACCCCGAGGTGATGCCGCCGGGGCTGCTGATGCGGCTGGCGGACAAGGCGGCCGATGCGCTGTTCGGGCAGCCGAACGACCTGGTCGTGCACATCGCCTCGATGACGCAGATCGACGAGAAGGTCGGCAAGTACATCCGAGAGCGCTTCGATTTCGGCAAGACCGGCGTGGTGCATCACTGCGCCTATTTCTCCCAGCCGCAGACGGCGCAGCGGCTGCTGCAGTGGCTGCAGCTCGGTGCCCTGGCCGCGGAGCCGGCACCGGTGGTGCGCGCCGGCGTGTCCGCGCAGCCGCCGGCCCCCGTGGTGCGGCTGCGCAGCACGCAGGCGGTGAAGGAGGCGCTGCAGCAGGTCAAGTCCGCCGGCAAGCCGTGGATCGTCATCGAGCGCCGGGACGAGGAGCACGGCCGGCCGGTCACGCTGCGCTATGCGCATCCGGCGCCCCTGGGCGAGGCCTGGCTCAAGGGCATGGCGAAGGTGCGCGGCGCCACGGTGCACGATGCCTTCGACCTGCACGAGAGCGGCCAGTCGCGGATGGCGCAGGCCGGCGCCGGGGGCGGAGCCGGGGGAGGCGAGCTGCGGCTGGACGAACTCGCCACCACGCGCGGCAGCGCCCAGCGCACCATCGAGCTGCGGGACGGCGAGCCGGTGAACGTGATCTCGCCGGAGGAGGTGCAGGTGCAGATGGCGCCCGCGCCGGCGCCGGCCGCGCGCCGGCGGGCCGCCCCGGCCAAGGCCGCGGCCAAGAAGGCGGCCAAGAAGGCGGCGCGCGTCGGTGGCGCTGCGGCGGCGCAGCCGGCCACCGCCACCGGCCAGAGGGCGAAGCCGCCGGCCGCGGCCGCTGCCGTCGAATGCCACTTCCGCGCCGAGACCGACGACGAATACGTGCTGGGCCAGGTCCACACGGTGGACGTGACGATCGCGCGCGAACTGCTGCAGGCCACCGGCCGGCGCGCCGCCAGCAAGGTCGACCGCGCCAGGGTGAGCAAGGCGCGGCCGCTCATCGTGGAGTGCATCCCCGCGCTGCGCGTCTCGCTGGTCCATCCCGAGGACGCCCGCGTGGAGGTCGCGGTGCCGGAGCCCGGCACGCCGCTGGACCTGCGCTTCGACGTCCAGGGCAACGAGGCGGGCAGCGCGCAGGTGCGCGTGCAGGTCCGGCAGGGGCCGATCCCCCTGGTCACCCTGGTGCTGGACCTGCAGGTGGTGCAGGAGCGCAGCGGCACGCGCCGCAGCGCCACCGCATCGGCGGGACTGGCCGCCTTCCCGCGCAAGTTCCCGCAGCAGCCCGACGAACTGCGCATCCACCAGGTGCAGCCGCTCGGCGCCAAGACGCAATACCAGTACGAGCTCGAGCTGCGCGAGCTGGGCGTGCGCATGCCCTTCGAGTCGCCGCTGCTGGACGGCGACCCGGCCGCCACCATCGCCGGGATCCACAAGGACATCGAGGACCGCTGGGCGCAGAGCCAGGGCCAGAAGGAAGCGTTCGCACGCGACCTGCTCGCCATCGGCGCCAGGCTGTTCGACGCGCTGTTCCCGCGCGAGCTGCAGGACCAGCTGTGGGAGCACCGCGACACCATCGGCAGCGTGCAGGTGATCTCCAGCGAGCCCTTCATCCCCTGGGAGCTGGTCAACCTGCGCGATCCGCGCACGCAGCGGCCGGGCCGCGATTCGGTGTTCCTCGGCGAGCTCGGCGTCGTGCGCTGGCTGATCGACGGCTACGCGCCGGACCAGGTCAGGATCCGCAAGGGCAAGGTGCGCTACCTGGTGCCGGAGTACCAGGGCGACGATGCGCTCGCCGGCGCGCAGGACGAGATCGCCGTCATGCGCAAGCGCGGCGGGGTCGAGGTGCCGGCGCAGGCCGAGGAGGTCTACAAGCTGCTGGAGACACCCGGCTCCTTCGATCTTCTCCACGTCGCCTGCCACGGCGCCACCGACGCGGACCACGTCGGCAACGCGCAGCTCGTGCTGCCGCCGCCCACGGACGGCTCGGGCAGCCAGAACGCCGTGCTGGCGGAGACCGTCCGCTACACGGCCAACCTGCAGTCGGACGGCGACCGGCCGATGGTCGTCCTCAACGCCTGCCAGAGCGCCCGCGCCGGCTATGCGCTCAAGGGCCTGGGCGGCTTCGCCGCGGCGTTCATCCACGCCGGCGTGGGCGTGTTCGTCGGCTCGAGCTGGTCGATCGGCGACCAGCCGGCCTACGGGTTCGCGCGGGAGCTGTACGCGCAGTTCATCGACCAGGGCGCGGAGCTGGCCGCCGCCTCGGCCGCGGCACGGCGCAAGGCGCGCGAGGACGGCGACGCGACCTGGCTCGCCTACGCCGTGTACGGCCATCCCCGCGCCGTCGCGAAGAAGACCTGATTCCCACCCCAAGGAGGAACGACATGGCGAAGAAAGCGAAGACACCCGCGGCGCCCGAGGAGGGCACGCCGCTGCAGGAGGTCGTGCGCCGGCCGCGCATCTGCTTCGAACGCATCATCCCCGACGAGCAGGACCCGGAGCGCCACGTGCGCCGGGCGCTGCGCGGCGAGATGCTCGCCGCCGTGGCGCAGGGCGCACGCAAGCTCGATGCGGAGCAGGTCGCGCACGTCACCCGCATGGCGCTGGTGGCGTCCAAGCGATGGGGCAAGGGCGCCGTGGTGCGCTGCCGCTTCCTGGACGGCACGCCGAAGATGCAGAAGAAGGTGCGCACGCTGTGCAAGGAGTGGGAGCGGCACGCCAACGTCACGATCAAGTTCGTGAACAAGGCGCCGTCGGAGGTCCGCATCTCCTTCTACGCCGACGAGGGCTCGTGGTCGGCGGTGGGACGCGACGCGCTCAACGCCTCCTACTTCCCCCTGCACCAGCCGACGATGAACTTCGGCTGGGTGCGCGACAACTCCGACCCGGAGGAGGACCGCGCGGTGGTCCTGCACGAGTTCGGGCACGCGCTCGGGTGCATCCACGAGCACCAGGGCCCGGAGTTCGGCCGCAAGTGGAACCGCGAGGAGGTGATGAAGTACTTCCGGGGCCCGCCCAATTTCTGGGACGACGACGCGATCGTGAGCAATGTCCTGGACAAGTACCCGCCCAAGGGCATCCTGACCACCAAGTACGACCCGAAGTCCATCATGCTCTACTCCTTCGACGGCAAGCTGTTCTCCGACGGCCTCGGTCCGACCAACGAGAACACGCTGCTGTCGCAGCTCGATCGCAAGATGATCAAGGAGATGTACCCGGCGTGAGGGGCCGCGGCGTCGCCGCCCGGGCGACGCCCGCGCGTCAGGCCCCGAACACCTTCGCCAGCTCGAACGGCGTCGTCACCTCCAGCTGGTCGTAGCGGCACTCCTGCGCCGGCTTGTCCGGCCGCCAGCGCAGGAACACCGCAGCATGCCGGAAGCGATTGCCCTGCAGGTGGTCGTACTTCACCTCGCACACGCGCTCGGGCCGCAGCGGCTCCCAGCTCAGGTCCTTGCCGCCGCTCCAGCGGCTCTGCGCGCCGGGCATGCGCTGCGTATCGCCCACCGCCGCGCCGGCCCATTCGCGCCACGGGTGGTCCTTGATCGCGTCGCGGCGCAAGGGCTCCAGCTCCTGCGCCAGTTCCTGCCGCATCGCCATCGTGAACGAGGACGTCACGCCCACGTGCTGCAGCGTGCCGCTGTCGTCGTACAGCCCCAGCAGCAGCGAACCCACGGCGTCCTCGCGGTCCTTGTACCAGCGGAAGCCCGCCACCACGCAGTCCGCGCTGCGCACGTGCTTGATCTTGAGCATCGCGCGCTTGCCCGGCTGGTAGGCCGCGGATTCCAGCTTGGCGATCACCCCGTCGAGGCCGGCGCCCTCGAACTTCTCCAGCCACTCCTCGGCCTGCGCGCGGTCGCGGGTGACGGGCGTCAGGTGCAGCGGCGGCCTGGCCTTGCCCAGCAGGCGCTCCAGGCGCTCGCGCCGCTCCGACTGCGGCAGTTCCATCGTCGACTTGCCGCCCGCGGCCAGCAGGTCGAAGGCCACGAAGCTGGAGGGCGTGTCCTTCGCCAGCCTGGCCACGCGCGAGGCCGCCGGATGCAGGCGCATCTGCAGGGCATCGAAGTCGAGCCCGCCGCGGCTGGCCACGACGATCTCCCCATCCAGCACGCAGCCCTTGGGCAGGGCCTCGTGCAGCGCCTTCTCCAGTTCGGGGAAGTAGCGGTTCAGCGGCCGCAGGTCGCGGCTCTGCAGGTAGGTCTGCTCGGCGCCGCGGAAGACGAGCGCGCGGAAGCCGTCCCACTTGGGCTCGAACAGGAAGCCGGGCTCGGCGGGCAGCGCATCGGCGATCTTGGCCAGCATCGGCTCGATGGGCGGGGAAGGGAGTCCGGGGGTGGCCATGTGCACTTTTTAACCCCTAAGGGGGCTCGTGTGGGGCATTCGGGCGGTTTCCGATAAAATCCCGGCCAACCCGAGGAGCGTTGCAGCGTCCGCCATGGACGCGAGGCTCGGATTCCATGCAACGACGCTCACCCACCTTTCCGTGCGGTGAGCAGATCCACGCGCCGGTTGGTGGGCTCTCCACCTCTCGTTCCGGAGCACCCATGAACGCCGTTCTCAAGACCGCCGCGCCCGCCGACAGCGCGATCACCGACATCTCGCTGGCCGACTGGGGCCGCAAGGAAATCCGCATCGCCGAGACCGAGATGCCCGGCCTGATGGCGATCCGCCAGGAATTCGCCCAGGCCCAGCCCCTGAAGGGCGCCCGCATCACCGGCTCGCTGCACATGACGATCCAGACCGCCGTCCTGATCGAGACGCTGCAGGCGCTGGGCGCGCAGGTCCGCTGGGCCTCGTGCAACATCTTCTCCACCCAGGACCACGCCGCCGCCGCCATCGCCGCCGGCGGCACGCCGGTGTTCGCCAAGAAGGGCGAATCGCTGGAGGAGTACTGGGACTACACGCACCGCATCTTCGACTTCGGCGCCAAGGGCAGCGAGGGTGAAGGCCCCAACATGATCCTGGACGACGGCGGCGACGCCACGCTGCTGATGCACCTGGGCCAGCGCTGCGAGAAGGACCTGTCGCTGATCGACACGCACTCCTCCGAGGAAGAGCGCATCCTGCACGCGTCCATCCGCAAGAAGCTGGCCGAAGACCCGACCTGGTACAGCCGCAAGTCCGCCCAGATCATCGGCGTGACGGAGGAGACCACGACCGGCGTGCACCGCCTGCAGGACATGGCCAACAACGGCAAGCTGAAGTTCCGCGCGATCAACGTCAACGACTCGGTCACCAAGAGCAAGTTCGACAACCTGTACGGCTGCCGCGAATCGCTGGTGGACGGCATCAAGCGCGCCACCGACGTGATGATCGCCGGCAAGGTCGCCCTGGTCGCCGGCTACGGCGACGTGGGCAAGGGCTCGGCCCAGGCCCTGCGCGCGCTGTCGGCGCAGGTGTGGGTGACCGAGATCGACCCGATCAACGCGCTGCAGGCCGCCATGGAAGGCTACCGCGTGGTGACGCTGGACTACGCCGCCGACAAGGCCGACATCTTCGTGACCTGCACCGGCAACCGCGACGTCATCACCTACGCCCACATGGCGAAGATGAAGGACCAGGCGATCGTCTGCAACATCGGCCACTTCGACAACGAGATCGACGTCGCGTCGCTCGAGAAGAAGTGCCAGTGGGACGAGATCAAGCCGCAGGTCGACCACGTGATCTTCCCGGACGGCAAGCGCATCATCCTGCTGGCCAAGGGCCGCCTGGTGAACCTGGGCTGCGGCACCGGCCACCCGAGCTACGTGATGTCCTCCTCCTTCGCCAACCAGACGCTGGCGCAGATCGAGCTGTTCACCAAGTCCTCGCAGTACGAGGTGGGCAAGGTGTACGTGCTGCCCAAGCACCTGGACGAGAAGGTGGCGCGCCTGCAGCTGTCGAAGCTGGGCGCGCAGCTGACCGAGCTGACCGATGCGCAGGCCGCGTACATCGGGGTGAGCAAGAGCGGGCCGTACAAGCCCGACACGTACCGCTACTGATCTCTTCCTCCCTCCCCCTCCGGGGGAGGGTCGGGGTGGGGGCGCTCCGTCGCCGGAAAGGGGGGGGCCCCCCCACCCCCCCCCCCCCCCCGCGGGGGGGGGGGGCGCGAACCCCCCCCCCCGCCCCCCCC
>NZ_JBBKTQ010000026.1:0-76900 GCF_037890035.1 Ramlibacter sp. AN1133 | reverse complement strand
TGGCGGGGGGTGGGGGGGGGGGGGCGCGCCCCGCCCCCCCCCCGCCCGGGGGGGGGGGGGGGGGGGGGGCCCCCCGCTTCGTGCGCGCTGACCGCCCCGTAGCGCCCCCTCCCTAGCCCTCCCCCGGAGGGGGAGGGAACAAGACAAAGAAACCTTCTCCCATGGCCAACAAACAATTCGACGTCATCGTTATCGGCGGCGGCCCCGGCGGCTACATCGCCGCCATCCGCGCGGCGCAGCTCGGTTTCAACACCGCCTGCATCGACGATTGGAAGAACAAGCAGGGCGGGCCCGCGCCGGGCGGCACCTGCACCAACGTGGGCTGCATCCCCTCCAAGGCGCTGCTGCAGTCCTCCGAGCACTTCGAGCACGCCGGCAAGCACTTCGGCGAGCACGGCATCGGCCTGTCCAACCTGAGCATGGACGTGGCGAAGATGCTGGGGCGCAAGGACACCGTCGTGAAGCAGAACAACGACGGCATCCTGTACCTGTTCAAGAAGAACAAGGTGTCCTTCTTCCACGGCCGCGGCTCCTTCGCCAAGGCGCTCGAGCAGGGCTACGAGATCCAGGTCTCCGGCGCCTCGCAGGAAACCCTGGTGGGCAAGCACGTGATCGTGGCCACCGGCTCCAACGCCCGCGCGCTGCCGGGCGTGCCCTTCGACGAGGAGCTGGTGCTGTCCAACGACGGTGCGCTGCGCATCCCCACGGTGCCCAAGAAGCTGGTGCTGATCGGCTCCGGCGTGATCGGCCTGGAAATGGGGTCCGTGTGGCGTCGCCTCGGCTCCGAGGTCACGGTGCTGGAAGCGCTGCCGACCTTCCTCGGCGCGGTCGACGAGCAGATCGCCAAGGAGGCGAAGAAGGCCTTCGACAAGCAGGGCCTGAAGATCGAACTGGGCGTGACGGTGGGCGAGGTCAAGCCGGAAGGCAAGGGGCTGTCGGTCGCCTACACCGATGCCAAGGGCGGTGCGCAGAAGCTGCAGTGCGACAGGATGATCGTGTCGATCGGCCGCGTGCCCAACACCAACGGCCTCGACGCCGAGGCCGTGGGCCTGAAGCTGAACGACCGCGGGGCGATCGAGGTCGACGACGAATGCCGCACCAACCTGCCCAACGTGTGGGCCGTGGGCGACGTGGTGCGCGGCCCGATGCTGGCGCACAAGGCGGAGGAAGAGGGCGTGGCGGTGGCCGAGCGCATCGCGGGCCAGCACGGGCACGTGAACTTCAACACCGTCCCCTGGGTGATCTACACCAGCCCCGAGATCGCATGGGTGGGCCGCACCGAGCAGCAGCTCAAGGCCGACGGCGTGCAGTACAAGGCGGGCACCTTCCCGTTCATGGCCAATGGCCGGGCCCGCGCGCTGGGCGACACCACCGGCATGGTGAAGTTCCTGGCCGACGCCAAGACCGACGAGATCCTGGGCGTGCACATCGTGGGCCCGATGGCCAGCGAGCTGATCTCCGAAGCCGTGGTGGCCATGGAATTCAAGGCCTCCAGCGAAGACATCGCCCGCATCTGCCACGCCCACCCGTCGCTCTCCGAAGCGACGAAGGAAGCGGCGCTGGCCGTCGACAAGCGAACGCTGAATTTCTAGATGCGGACTTCCGGACGCAGAGGACGCAAAGGGTACGCAGAGGACGCGAAAAAGGATATTTCCTTGATGGCTGTTCTTTTGCGTTCTCTGCGTACCCTTCGCGTCCTCTGCGTCCGGTAGTTTGCCTTCATGTCCGTCCGAGCAGTCTACGAACAGGAACTCAAGGCCCGCGGCTACCAGGCGGATCCGGCGCAGTTGCGCGGGGTGGCCGCGCTGGAGCGGTGCGCCGCGGAGTGGTCGGAGTACAAGGAGCAGCGCTCCAATGCGTTCAAGAAGCTGATCAACCGCCCGCCCATCCCGCGCGGGGTGTACATGCACGGCGGCGTGGGGCGCGGCAAGAGCTTCCTGATGGACTGCTTCTTCCAGGCCGTGCCCCTGGTGCGCAAGACGCGCCTGCACTTCCACGAGTTCATGCGCGAAGTGCACCGCGAGCTCGCCGAGCTGCAGGGCACCGTCAATCCGCTCGATGCGCTCGGCGCGCGCATCGCCAGGCGCTACCGCCTGGTCTGCTTCGACGAGTTCCACGTCGCCGACATCACGGACGCGATGATCCTGCACCGGCTGCTCGTCGCGTTGTTCGACAACGGCGTGGGCTTCGTCACCACGTCCAACTTCCGCCCCGACGACCTGTACCCGAACGGCCTGCACCGCGACCGGCTCCTGCCCGCCATCGACCTGCTCAATGACCGGCTGGACGTGATCAGCGTCGACAACGGCACCGACTACCGCCGCCGCACGATGGAGCAGGTGAGGCTCTACCACACGCCCCTGGGCGCGGCGGCGGACGCCGAGATGAACGAGGCCTTCACGCGGCTGGCCGAGTCGCACGACGAGAACGCGACGCTGCACATCGAGCACCGCGAGATCCGCGCGCGGCGCAAGGCGGGCGGCGTGGTGTGGTTCGACTTCAAGACGCTGTGCGGCGGGCCGCGCTCGCAGAACGACTACCTCGAGATCGCCACCCAGTTCCACACCGTGCTGCTGAGCGACGTGCCGCGCATGTCCGTGCGGCTCGCCTCGGAGGCACGAAGATTTACCTGGCTGGTGGACGTCCTTTACGATCGGCGTGTCAAATTGATCCTCTCGGCGGCCGCCCCCGCGGAGGAGCTGTACACCGAAGGCCCGCTGGCGCACGAATTCCCGCGCACCGTGTCGCGCCTGGTGGAGATGCAGTCGGCCGAATTCCTCGCCCTCGAACACCGCACCGTCGACACCCGCCTCACATGAAAGCCCTGCTCGCCCTTGCCCTCGCGCTGCTGGCCGTGGCGCCGCTCCACGCCGGGGAAGACCAGGCCGAGCGCGACCGCATCAGGATCGAGCGCGCCGCGATCGATGCCCGGTTCGCCGAGGAGCAGAAGGCCTGCCGCGCCCGCTTCGCGGTCACCGACTGCGTGCAGAGGGCCCAGCGCGAGCGCAATGCGGCCCTGGCCGACCTGCGCCGGCAGGAGCGCGTGCTGAACGAAGCCGAGCGCACGCGCCGCGCCGCCGAGCGCCGCAAGGACATCGAGCAGCGCAGCTCGCCCGAGAAGAGGGCGCAGGACGAGGAGCGGCGCCGCCAGGCCGTCATCGAACAGAAGGAGCGCGAGGCCCGCGCGGCCGACAAGGCGCAGAAGAAGTCCGAGGAAGACGCGAAGAAGGCCGCCAAGGGCCCGCGCGAGCCCAGGGCCGCCGCCGGCCCGCACGGCCCGCAAGGCAGCGCACGCACGCCGCAGGCCCCCAAGGCGCACGGCCCGAGCCCGGAGGAAGCCGCCAAGAACCGAGCCGCCCACGAAGCGCGCCTGCGCGCCGCCGAGGCGCACAACGCGCAGTTGCGCGAACGCGTGGCCAAGCGCAAGAAGCCCGCGGCCTCGGACCTGCCGATTCCGCGATAGGCGGCTCGCAGGCTGGCGGTGGAGCGCAGCGAAACCCCAGCGATGCGCGAAAGCGCTGGGGTTCCGGGGCTCTCGCCCCCTCACCACCAGCCTACGGAATCGTCCCTTCCGCCACGGGATCGGCGCCCTCAGCTCCCCAGCGGCTCCAGCTTCACGATCACCAGCGACAGGTTGTCGCCGCCGCCCTGTCCGCGCTGGCGCGCCTTCTCGATCAGGAACTCGGTCGCCTCGCGCGGCGACAGCGAGGACAGCACCGAGCCCAGCTCGTCCGAGCTGAAGTAGTGCCACACGCCGTCGCTGCAGGCCAGCAGGGTGTCGCCGGGGCGCAGCTGCTGGATGTGGTGCAGGTCGGCGGGCGGGTCCTCCTCGGCGCCGAGGCAGCCCATGAGGATGTTGGACTGCGGGTGCACGTTGGCCTCGTCCTCCGTCAGCTCGCCGCGGTCCACCAGCGTCTGCACGTAGGAGTGGTCCATGGTGCGCTTCACCAGCTTGTTGCTGTGGAAGTGGTAGATGCGCGAGTCGCCCGCGTGCACCCACCAGCATTCCCCGCTGGGGTTGATGATGAAGGCGGCGATCGTGCTGTGCGGCTCCTGCTCCGCGGAGATCGCGGTCAGCTTGATGACGAGGTGCGACTCCTGCACCATCTGCTTGAGCAGCGAGGGCGTGTCGTCGTGCTCGGGCGAATAGCGCTCGAACAGCTGCTTGCAGGTCATCATGACCTGGTCGGAGGCCTTGCGTCCGCCGCTGCGGCCGCCCATGCCGTCGGCCACCACGCCGAGCACGCAGCCGTTGATGCGCGGATGCGAGATCAGCGCGATCTGGTCCTGCTGGTATTCCCGGTCGCCCTTGTGGATGCCGGTGGACGCCGTGAGGCGGTAGCCTTTGCTGCTCATGTGGCTCGATTGTTGCCTTCGAAAGACGTATTATCGAACCGATCCCTGCAGCGGCGCCCCGCTTTCGACCTTGGATACCAACCTGCACTCCCCCGAACGGCGCCTCATCGAGCTGCGCATGGAGCACGCCGACCTCGACGCGCTCATCGACCGCGCCGCCACCGAGTCCCCCGTGGACGAACTGATGATGCGCCGCCTCAAGAAGCGCCGCCTGGCGTTGCGCGACCAGATCGCGCGGCTCGAGCTCGTGCTCGATCCCAAAGAACCCGCGTGATGACGGACTCGGCAGGCGCGTGGCCTGCAAGCCACGCCGAGGCCGCGCGCGAGGACACATCGGCCTGGATGCAGCACCGGCGCGAGGGCCTGGAGCAGCTCACGCGCGAGGCCTTCGTCGCCAGCGGCGCCCTCGCGCAGGCCGCCGAGGCCTTCCGCGCGCGCAGCGGCCAGACCGAGATGGCCGCCGCGGTGGCGCGCACCATCGAGCAGGGCGGCGCCCTGGTGGTCGAGGCCGGCACCGGCGTCGGCAAAACCTTCTCGTACCTCGTCCCCGCGCTGCTCAGTGGCGAACGCGTGCTGCTGTCCACCGCCACCAAGACCTTGCAGGACCAGTTGTTCGGGCGCGACCTGCCGCGGCTGGCGCAGGCGCTGGGCCTGCCGGTGCGCATGGCCTTGCTGAAGGGGCGCGGCAGCTACCTGTGCCTGCACCGGCTCGAGCTCGCGCGGCAGGATGCGAGCCTGCCCGATCGCACCGCGCTGCGCACGCTGGCGAAGATCGAGCAGTGGGCCCAGGGCACGCGCACCGGCGACCTGGCGGAGATGCCGGGGCTGGACGAACGCTCACCGGTGTTGCCGCTGGTCACGTCCACGCGCGAGAACTGCCTGGGCTCGCAATGCCCGAAGTTCCGGCAATGCCACGTGAACGCCGCGCGGCGCGAGGCGCTCGCCGCCGACGTGGTCGTGATCAACCACCACCTGTTCTTCGCCGACCTCGCCGTGCGCGAATCGGGCATGGCGGAACTGCTGCCCACCGTGCGCGTGGTGATCTTCGACGAGGCGCACCAGCTCAATGAGACCGGCGTGCAGTTCCTCGGCCACCAGCTGGGGACGGGCCAGGTGCTCGATTTCGCCCGCGACGTGCTGGCGGCCGGCCTGCAGTTCGCGCGCGGCCTGGCCGACTGGCAGCAGCTCGCCGCCGGCGTCGAGCGGGCCGCGCGCGATCTGCGGCTGGTGGTGGGTGGCGGCCATTTCAGCACCCGATTGCGCTGGAGCGGCGATGCGCCCGAGGGCGTGGACCCGCACGAATGGGGCGAGGCGCTGGGCGCCCTCGCGGGCGCGCTCGAACAGGCGGGGGAAGGCCTGGCGGCGGTCAAGGAGGTCGGGCCCGACTTCGTGCGCCTGCACGAACGCGCGCTGGCGCTGGCGCAACGCGTGCGCGCCTTCGCGCGCGAGGCGCAGCCGGGCTCGGTGCGCTGGGCCGATGCCGCAACCAACCTGCGCCTGGTGGAGTCGCCGCTGGACATCGCCGAGGCGGTGCAGCAGAAGCTGCTCAAGACCGGCGAGGAACGCGACGAGGCCGAGCGCCAGCGCGCCTGGGTCTTCACCTCCGCGACGCTGGGCGACGACGCGCGCCTGTCGTGGTTCACCGAGCCCTGCGGGCTGGCCGAAGCGCAGGTGCTGCGGGTGGCGAGTCCGTTCGACTATCCGTCGCAGGCCGCGCTCTACATCCCGCGGCAGATTCCGGCGCCCAAGGACCCCGGCCACAGCGCCGCGGTGGCCGCGCTGGCGCAGCGTGCGGCAGGCCGCATCCGCGGCCGCACGATGGTGCTGACCACGACGCTGCGGGCCCTGCGCGCCATCGGCGAGCAGCTGCAGGCGCGCTTCCAGGGCTCGGGCGAGCTGGAGGTCCTGGTGCAGGGCCAGGGGACGAAGCGCCGCCTGATCGAGCGCTTCCGCGAAGGCGCGGACCATGGCCGGCCGGGCTGCATCCTGGTCGCCTCGGCTTCCTTCTGGGAAGGCGTGGACGTGCCGGGCGAGGCGCTGCAGCTGGTGATCATCGACAAGCTGCCGTTCCCGCCGCCGGGCGACCCGCTGGTGGAAGCGCGTTCGCAGCGCCTGGAATCGCAGGGCCGCAACCCGTTCAACGACTACTTCGTGCCGGAAGCCGCGGTGGCGCTGAAACAGGGCGCCGGCCGCCTGATCCGGCGCGAGACGGACCAGGGCGTGCTGGTGGTGTGCGACACGCGGCTGGTGCAGATGGGGTATGGGCGCCGCTTGCTGGCGGCGTTGCCGCCGATGCGGCGGCTGCAGGACGAGGCGCAGTTCGAGGAGGCGCTGGCTTCGCTGGCGCCGTCGGAGGGCGGCTGGTAGGCTGGTGGTGGAGCGACAGCGAAACCCCAGCGTTTCGCTGCGCTCGCGCGACGCTGGGGTTCCTTCGTCACCGCCAGCCTACGAAATGCGCAACGCCGCAATGACAAAGGGCCGCGTCAGCGGCCCTCGTTCATCGGATTCACCAGAGTCGCCACCACGGCCGCTGCCCCACCCGCGTCCCGGCGCCCCCGAGGTACGCGCTGTTCGGATAGTTCTTCTCCAGCACCCGCCGTGTATCGTCCCGCAGCTGCGCCATGCCCAGCGCATCGTACGAGCGCATCAGGATCGCCAGTGCTTCCTCCAGCGCCGGCACGTCGCGGTAGTCCGCCAGCGCGCTCTGCGCCCGGTTGATCGCCGCCACGTAGGCGCCGCGGCTGTAGTAGAAGCGCGCCACGTGCACCTCGTACTGGGCGAGCGAATTGACGATGTACGTCATGCGGGCCCGGGCGTCCGGCGTGTACTTCGAATCGGGAAAGCGCGTCGTGAGCTCGCGGAAGGACTCGAAGGACTCCTTGGCCGCTTTCTGGTCGCGCTCGGACAGGTCCTGCTTCGACAGGAAGGCGAACATCCCGAGGTTGTCGTTGAAGTTCACGATGCCCTTGAGGTACAGGGCGTAGTCGAGCGCGGGGCTGGCGGGATGCAGCTTGATGAAGCGATCGAGCGTGGCCAGCGCCTGGGCCTGGTCGCCGGCCTTGTAGTGGGCATAGGCGCGGTCCAGCTGGGCCTGCTGCGCCAGCGGGGTGCCGGCGGCGCGGCCCTCGAGCTTCTCCAGCAGCGGGATGGCCTTGTCGTAGGAGCCGCCGCTCATTTCGTCCTTGGCCTCGGCGTAGAGCTTGTTGGGGCTCCACGTGGCCGTCTTGTCGTCGTCCTTCAGGGAGGAGCAGCCTGCAAGCAACGCGGCGAGCAGGACCGGGACCACGGATAATTTCGCCTTTACGACCACGCGCAACTCTCTTTCACCAAGGGCGGATCATTATAGCGAGCGACCCCTTCCAGCCCCCTTCCGAGGACCTGCTGGACGAACCCGGCGCCGAGGCGGAAACCCGGGCCT
Organism: Ramlibacter sp. AN1133; assembly: GCF_037890035.1. NCBI lineage: Bacteria > Pseudomonadati > Pseudomonadota > Betaproteobacteria > Burkholderiales > Comamonadaceae > Ramlibacter > Ramlibacter sp. AN1133. The sequence goes on along the minus strand of NZ_JBBKTQ010000026.1, from coordinate 69,126 downwards.
TCACCATCACCGGAGACCTGCACGGCGAGCGCCTCGACCGCGCGCTGGCGGCGCTGGTGCCCGGCTTCTCCCGCAGCTACCTGCAGCAGCTGATCGAGGAGGGCGCCGTGCGGCTGCGCGGCGTGGCCAGCCTCAAGGCCTCGCAGAAGGTGCGCGCCGGCGAGGCCGGCGAGATCGACCTGCGGCCCACCCCGCAAAGCCAGGCCTTCCTGCCCGAGCCGCTGCCCCTGTCGGTGGTGCACGAGGACGAGCACCTGCTCGTGATCGACAAGCCCGCCGGCCTGGTGGTGCATCCCGCGCCCGGCAACTGGAGCGGCACGCTGCTCAATGCGCTGCTCGCGCGCGACACCGGTGCCCGCATGCTGCCGCGCGCCGGCATCGTCCACCGCCTGGACAAGGACACCAGCGGCCTGATGATGGTGGCGCGCACGCGCAGCGCGATGGAGCGCCTGGTGCAGATGATCGCGGCGCGCGAGGTCTCGCGCCAGTACATGGCGCTGGCGCACCGCCCCTGGGAAGGCCAGGCGCAGCGGCGCGTGGAGGCACCGATCGGCCGCGACCCGCGCAACCGCCTGCGCATGGCGGTGGTCGATCCGCAGCGGCACCCCGGCAAGCCCGCCGCGACGGTGTTCCACCGCATGCAGCAGGCGCAGGCGGGTTGCGCGGTGCTGTGCACGCTGGAGACCGGCCGCACGCACCAGATCCGCGTGCACCTGGCGCACATCGGCCATCCGCTGGTGTCGGACCCGCTGTACGGCGGCGGGCCGGTCGCGGGGCTGGCACGGCAGGCGCTGCATGCCTTCCGGCTGGCCTTCGTGCATCCTGTCACGGGGATGCCGCTGGTGTTGCACACGCCCCTGCCGCCGGACCTGCGCGCCGCGTGGGCGGCCTGGGGCCTGCGATACAATGAATCCGACTGGCTCACGGGCCAGCCAAGCGCGGCGGCAGCCTGATGGCCTGTCCCGCCCGGCCAGCGCGCGGCGCGTTGCCTGCAAGGGCGACGCCGCGGCGACCCAGAACAAAGCCCCAGGCAGACCCAGGCACCGCGCCGGATGGCGCCTCTTCCAGCACGACGACACGATGAATACGGCGGATGCCAGGCGCGTCCTCGAAACCGCGCTGATCTGCACCCAGCAGCCGCTGCAGGTGCGTGAGCTGCGCGTGCTGTTCAACGACGAGCTCGGGGCCGACACCATCAAGGAGCTGCTCGGCCAGCTGCAGGACGAGTGGGCCCAGCGCGGCGTCGAACTGGTGTGCGTGGCCAGCGGCTGGCGCTTCCAGAGCCGGCCCGAGATGCGCGAGTACCTCGACCGCCTGCACCCCGAGAAGCCGCCCAAGTACACCCGCGCCACGCTGGAGACGCTGGCCATCATCGCCTACCGCCAGCCGGTGACGCGCGGCGACATGGAAGACATCCGCGGCGTCACGATCAGCTCGCAGATCCTCAAGCAGCTCGAGGATCGCGGCTGGGTCGAGGTGATCGGCCACCGCGAGGCGGCCGGCCGCCCCGCGCTGTACGCCACCACGCGCCAGTTCCTGGACGACCTGGGCATTGCCTCGCTCGACCAGTTGCCCGAGCTGCAATCGCCCACCCAGGGCGACCGCAACCCGTTCGGCGCGCTGGTGGAGGCCGCCGAGCCGCCGCCCGAACCCTCCCTGGACGACACCCCCGAACTGCCGCTGGAAACGTCCGGGGCGGGCGAGCCGCAGCCAGACCTCCTGCAGACCCCGCAAGCCGCCGACCCTGGCGCGCCCGAGCCCGCCACCGGCGCCAGCGAGGCCGGCATCGGCGACCGGGATGCCGAGCAAGCCATCGAGACCTGAAGCATGAACGAAGCCACCGAAGCCATGGCGCGCGCGCCGTCCGACGACGAGGGGCAGGACGCCGTCCCGCGCGTGCCCGAGGCCGATGCGGCGCCGGCGTCCCCGCCCGACGAGGAGAACGACGCGCCCGCGGCGGAAACCGCCGACGACGACGGGGACGACGAGGACGATGCGCCGCCGCGGCGCCGCAGCCGCGAGGAAGCGGAGCAGGGCCCCGAGGCGGTTGCTCCCGCCGGCGAACCCGGCGACCGCTTCGAGGACGTCGTCACCGGCCGCTTCGACGCCGAGGTGGAAGCGGAAGACGCGGCTGCGCCCAAGCGCGTGCTGTCCCCGCAGCCCGAGACGCCCAAGCTGCACAAGGTGCTGGCGCAGGCCGGCCTCGGCTCGCGGCTGGAGATGGAGCAGCTGATCATGGAAGGGCGCATCTCGGTCAACAACGAGCCCGCCCACATCGGCCAGCGCATCCAGTACGGCGACCAGATCAAGGTCAACGGCAAGCCGATCCGCGTGCGCATCGCGCCGCCGCCGGCGCGCGTGATCGCGTACCACAAGCCCGTCGGCGAGGTCGTGACGCACGACGACCCGCAGAACCGGCCGACGGTGTTCCGCAAGCTGCCCAAGCTGCAGCAGGGCAAGTGGCAGTCGGTCGGCCGGCTGGACCTCAACACCGAGGGCCTGCTGCTGTTCACGAGCTCCGGCGAACTGGCCAACCGCCTCATGCACCCGCGCTTCGGCCTGGAGCGCGAGTACGCGGTGCGCGTGCTGGGCGCGCTGAGTTCGGAGGAGCGGCTGAAGCTCCTCGAAGGCGTGCAGCTCGAGGACGGCCGGGCCGCCTTCGGCACCATCGACGAGGGCGGCGGCGAAGGCTCCAACGTCTGGTACCGCGTCACGATCAACGAAGGCCGCAACCGCGAGGTGCGGCGCCTGTTCGAGGCGGTGGGCCATGCCGTCAGCCGCCTCATCCGCATCCGCTACGGTGCCATGGTGCTGCCGCGGGGCCTCAAGCGCGGCGCCTTCATGGAGCTGGACGAGCGCGACATCGAAGCGCTGACGCGCGCGGCCGGCGTGCCGGGGCTCGGCCGGCCGGAGAAGGGGGGCCGCGACCGTGGCGAGGGCCGGGGTGGCGAAGGTCGGGGCAGCGAAAGCCGTGGCGGCGATGGCAGGGGCGGCGACGCCCGTGGCGGACGCAACAAGCGCCGCGGCGGCCCCCCGCGCGGCGACGGCCCGCGGCCCGCCGGCGGCCCGGCGGCCCGCCAGCCCGATCCCCTGGCCCGCGGCGGCACCCTGGGTGGCGGCCAGGGCGGTGGCCAGGGCCGGCGCAAACCGGGCGGCGGCGGTAGTGGAGGAGCGGGCGGGGGCGGCGGCGGCAGCAACCAGCCGGACCCGATGAAAACCTCCTTCGGCTACATCGGCGCCGACAGCTTCAACCGCCAGCGCCGCCAGGGCAGCCCCACCGGCACCGGCAAGCGCCGGGGCGGCGGTGGCGGTGGTGGTGGCGGCCGGGGCCGCTGACCTGAAAGCGGACTTCCGGACGCAGAGGACGCGAAGGGTACGCAGAGGGCGCAAAAGAACAGCCATCTGGAGTGGTCTTCTTTTTGCGTCCTCTGCGTACCCTTCGCGTCCTCTGCGTCCGGCTGTTCGGTTTTCACCCTGCCGAGGCAGGCCCGCTCGCCGCAGGCTAAAATTGCGGGCTTTGCCGAACTTTCCGCTTCCGGCAAAACCCTAAAAGACCAACCCCAGGAAACTTACATGGCCATCGAACGCACCCTCTCCATCATCAAGCCCGACGCCGTGGCCAAGAACGTGATCGGCCAGATCTACGCGCGCTTCGAAGCCGCAGGTCTCAAGATCGTCGCCGCCCGCATGGCCCACCTGTCGCGCCGCGAAGCAGAGCAGTTCTACGCCGTGCACAAGGAGCGTCCCTTCTTCAAGGACCTGGTGGACTTCATGGTCTCCGGCCCGGTGATGATCCAGGTGCTGGAAGGCGAGGGCGCGATCGCCAAGAACCGTGACCTGATGGGCGCCACCGACCCGAAGAAGGCCGCCGCCGGCACCATCCGCGCCGACTTCGCCGACAGCATCGATGCCAACGCCGTGCACGGCTCCGACGCCGCCGAGACCGCGAAGAACGAAGTCGCCTTCTTCTTCCCGGCGATGAACATCTACGCCCGCTAAGGGAAACCATGAGATGACGGCCAACCTGCTCGATTACGACCTCGAGGGTCTGGCCGCGTTCTGCGCGGAGCTCGGCGAGAAGAAGTTCCGCGCCACCCAGCTGTTCCGCTGGATCCACCAGAAGGGCGCCTCCGACTTCGGCCAGATGACCGACCTGGCCAGGTCGCTGCGCGAAAAGCTGGAGGCCAACGCCTGCATCCAGGGCCTGGCCCTCCTGTCCCAGCACGAATCCGCGGACGGCACGATCAAGTGGCTGTTCGACGTCGGCGGCGGCAACGCCGTCGAGGCGGTGTTCATCCCCGAAGACGACCGCGGCACGCTGTGCGTGTCCTCGCAGGCCGGCTGCGCCGTGGGCTGCCGCTTCTGTTCGACCGGCCACCAGGGCTTCTCGCGCAACCTCACCACCGGCGAGATCGTGGGGCAGCTCTGGTTCGCCGAGCATTTCCTGCGCAAGCACCTGCAGACGAATGGCGAGCGCGTCATCTCCAACGTGGTGATGATGGGCATGGGCGAGCCGCTGCAGAACTACCAGGCGCTGATTCCTGCGCTGCGGACCATGCTGGACGACCACGGCTACGGCCTGTCGCGCCGGCGCGTGACGGTCTCCACCTCCGGGGTCGTGCCGATGATCGACCGCCTGGGCGAGGACTGCCCCGTGGCGCTGGCCGTGTCGCTGCACGCGCCCAGCGACGAACTGCGCGACAAGCTGGTCCCCCTCAACAGGAAGTACCCGGTGGCGGAGCTGCTCGATGCCTGCAACCGCTACCTGGAACACGCGCCGCGCGACTTCATCACCTTCGAGTACTGCATGCTCGATGGCGTGAACGACCTGCCGGAGCACGCGCGCGAACTGGCCCACCTGGTGCAGCACCACGCGGGCCGCGGCGTTTCGTGCAAGCTCAATCTGATCCCCTTCAATCCCTTCCCCGCCTCGGGGCTGGTGCGTTCGCCGCAACACCGCGTGCAGGCATTCGCGAAAGTGCTGGGTGATGCTGGTATCGTGACGACCGTGCGCAAGACGCGCGGCGACGACATAGCCGCCGCCTGCGGCCAGCTGGCCGGCGACGTGAAGGACCGCACCCGGGTGGAGCGGCGCATCGCGCAGCAACGCACGATCGTCCTGAAGCAGGTGCCCGCGGACAGCACGAAGGAGGCATAGGGACCATGAGCGCCGCACGGCCGCCCGAAGGCGCGAAGGCCCCTTCCGGGGGCAGCGAACGACACGAAGCGAGGAGCGTGGGGGGCACTATGAAAATGGCCAGGAGGGCGCGCGGACGATCCACGGCGCGCTGGCTCGCGGCCGCCGCGCTCGCATCGGCGGCGGCTTCGGCGATGCTCGCCGGCTGCGCCGCGCCGTCGCAGCAGCAGGAGGCGAGCGCGGACCACGTGACGCCCTCCGACGAACCCGAGAACCGCAGGCGCGCGCGCATCCGGCTCGAACTCGCCACCGGCTACTACCAGGAGGGCAAGACCGAGATCGCGCTCGACGAGTTGAAGCAGGTGGTCGCGGCCGACCCGACGCTGGGCGACGCCTACAACCTGCGCGGGCTGGTCTACATGCGGCTGGGCGACAACCGCCAGGCCGAAGACAGCTTCAAGCGCGCGCTGGCGATCAACCCGCGCGACGCCAACGCGCACCACAACTACGCCTGGCTGCAGTGCCAGCTGGGCCGCCACGCCGAAGCCATGCGCTCCTTCGAGCTGGCGCTGGCGAACCCGCTGTATCCCGACAAGGCCAAGACGCTGATGGCGCAGGGCCTGTGCCAGGCGCGCGCCGGCCAGCGCGAGGACGCGGAACGCAGCCTCGCGCGCTCCTACGAGCTCGATGCGGGCAACCCGATCACGGGCTACAACCTGGCCCGCCTGCTGTACATGCGCGGCGACTTCTCCCGCGCGCAGTTCTACATCCGCCGCCTGAACAACAGCGAGCTGGCCAATGCCGAATCGCTGTGGCTCGGGATCCAGGTGGAGAACCGCCTGAACGACACCGTGGCGATGGGCCAGCTCAGCGAACAGCTGCGCAAGCGCTTCCCGCAGTCACGCGAGCGCCAGGCGCTGGACCGGAAGGCGTTCGATGAGTGAGAACCAGGCCGCAGCCGATGGCGCGAGCGCCGGCACCCTCCTGAAGCAGGCGCGCGAGGCGGCCGGCCTGCATGTCGCGACCCTGGCCGCCAACCTCAAGGTGCCGGTGCGCAAGCTCGAGGCCCTGGAAGAGGACCGCTACGACGAACTGCCGGATGCGGTGTTCGTGCGCGCGCTCGCCTCCAGTGTCTGCCGCACGCTGAAGATCGATCCGGCCCCGGTGCTGCAGCGGCTGCCGCAGACACCGCAGCCGCGCCTGGCCGAGTCCCGGCAGGCGATCAACGCGCCGTTCCGCTCGCCCAAGGACGGCCCGCCGCCGGGCCTGCTGAACCAGGTTTCGCGGCCGGTGCTGCTGACCGTGGTAGCCCTCCTGCTTGGCGCTCTCGTGCTGATCTTCCTGCCGTTCGCGCAGCGCGGCCTGGAGACGGTGGTCCAGGCGAACCTCCCGGAGCCGGCGACCGCGCCCGCCACCCCCGACGCGCGGCCGGAGCAACCCACCACCGCCCCGGCGCCGGCCGCCAGCAGCATCGCCGGCCTGCCGGCCGCGCCGGCGTCCGCGGCCGGGCCCGTGCCCACGCCCGCGGCCGTCACGCAGGCGCCGGAGGCGGCGCGCGCCGCCAACGGCGTGCAGCTGCGCACCAGCGCCAGCACCACCGCGGCGGCGCCCTCGGCCACCGCCGCCAGCACCCCGGCGGCGTCCGTGGCCACCATCCCCGGCTCCACCGATGCCAAGGGCGTCGTCGTCTTCCGGGCCCGCGCGCAGTCGTGGGTCCAGGTCAAGGACGCTCGCGGCACCACCGTCCTGCAAAAGCTGATGGAGCCCGGCGAGACGGCCGGCGCCAACGGCGCGCTGCCGCTGACGGTGATCGTCGGCAGCGCCCAGGCCACCGACGTGCAGGTGCGCGGCAAGCCGTTCGACCTCGCCGGCGTCGCGCGCGACAACGTCGCCCGATTCGAAGTGAAGTGATGAAACCCGACTGCCTCCCGATCGAACCTGCCGCGCCCAGGGCGCGCCGCTCCGCCCAGGCCCGCGTGGCGTGGGGGTCGCGCGTGGTCACGGTGGGCGGCGACGCCCCCGTGCGCGTGCAGTCGATGACCAACACCGACACGGTCGATGCGATAGCCACCGCCATCCAGGTGAAGGAACTCGCGCTGGCCGGCTCGGAGCTGGTGCGCATCACCGTCAACACGCCCGAGGCGGCGCAGCAGGTTCCCTACATCCGCGAGCAGCTCGATCGCATGGGCATCGACGTCCCCCTGATCGGCGACTTCCATTACAACGGCCATCGGCTGCTCACCGAGTTCCCCGATTGCGCGCAGGCGCTGTCCAAGTACCGCATCAACCCCGGCAACGTGGGCAAGGGCGACAAGAAGGACCGCCAGTTCGCGCAGATGATCGAGGCCGCCCTGAAGTGGGACAAGCCGGTGCGCATCGGCGTCAACTGGGGCAGCCTCGACCAGGAACTGCTGGCGCAGCTGATGGACGAGAACGCGCAGCGCGCCCAGCCCTGGGATGCGAAGCAGGTGATGTACGAGGCGCTGATCACGTCGGCGATCGGCTCGGCGCGCCTGGCCGAGGAACTCGGCATGCGCCACGAGCAGGTGCTGCTGTCCTGCAAGGTCAGTGGCGTGCAGGACCTGATTTCCGTCTATCGCGAGCTCGCGCGCCGCTGCGACTACCCGCTGCACCTGGGCCTGACCGAAGCCGGCATGGGCACCAAGGGCACCGTGGCGTCGTCGGTGGCGATGGGCATCCTGCTGCAGGAAGGCATCGGCGACACGATCCGCGTCTCGCTCACGCCGCAGCCGGGCGAGTCGCGCACGCAGGAAGTGGTGATCGCCTCCGAGATCCTGCAGGCGCTGGGCCTGCGCAGCTTCGTGCCGAGCGTGACGGCCTGCCCGGGCTGCGGCCGCACCACCAGCACCACCTTCCAGGAACTGGCCAAGCAGATCGACGACTACCTGCGCGCGCAGATGCCCGTGTGGCGCGAGAAGTACCCCGGCGTCGAGACGATGAAGGTGGCCGTGATGGGCTGCATCGTCAACGGGCCCGGCGAGAGCAAGCATGCGGACATCGGCATCAGCCTGCCCGGCACCGGCGAGGCGCCGGCCGCGCCCGTGTTCATCGACGGCCAGAAGGCGCTGACGCTGCGCGGCGACAACATCGCGCGCGAGTTCCACGCGCTGGTCGAGGACTACATCGAAAAGCGCTTCGGCCACCGCGCGGCCGAGACCGCCTGAGCGACATGACAACCGATACGAATACCGCCGCGAAGAAGGCGGAGAAGCTGGCTGCCGTCAAGGGCATGAACGACATCCTGCCGCCCTCCGTGCCGCGCACGGAACGGCTGCCGGATTCCGCCCTGTGGCAGTGGTTCGAGACCTGCGTGCGCGGCGTGATGGCGCGCTACGGCTACCAGTACCTGCTGACGCCGATCGTCGAGCCCACGGCGCTGTTCGTGCGTGGCCTCGGCGAGGTGACCGACATCGTGGAAAAGGAGATGTACTCCTTCGTCGACTCGATGAACGGCGACCGCCTGACGCTGCGCCCCGAGGCCACCGCCGGCATCGTGCGCGCGATGAACGAGCACAACGCCCTGTACAACGGCCCGCTGCGCCTGTGGACCATCGGGCCGATGTTCCGCCACGAGCGGCCGCAGAAGGGCCGCTACCGCCAGTTCTTCCAGCTCGATGTGGAGGCCCTGGGCTTCGCCGGGCCGGATGTCGACGCCGAGATGATCCTCATGGCCCGTGCGCTGTGGCGCGAGCTGGGGCTGGCCGAAGGCCGCGACGTGCGGCTGGAGCTCAACAGCCTGGGCCAGCCCGACGAGCGCCGCGCGCACCGCGATGCGCTGGTGGCGTACTTCCAGCAGCATGCCGAAGCGCTGGACGAGGATTCGAAGCGGCGCCTGCACACCAACCCGCTGCGCATCCTGGACAGCAAGGTGGCGTCCATGCAGCCGCTGATCGAGGGCGCGCCGCGCCTGATCGACTCCCTGGGCGAGGCCTCGCGGGCGCATTTCGACGCGGTGCGGGCCACCCTGGATGCGGTGGGCCTGGAATACCGCGTCAACCCGCGCCTGGTGCGCGGCATGGACTACTACAACCTCACCGTGTTCGAGTGGGTGACCGACCAGCTCGGCGCGCAGGGCACGGTGTGCGGCGGCGGCCGCTACGACGGCCTGATCGAGCAGCTCGGTGGCAAGCCGGCGCCGGCGGTGGGCTTCGGCCTCGGCATCGAGCGGCTGCTGCTGCTGCTGCAGGAACTCAAGGTGCCCGTGCCCAGTGCCGCGCCCGATGCGTACGCGGTCGTGCCGGCGGGCTCGCCGCTGCCGACGGTGATCGCCACGCTGGAGGCGCTGCGCGCCGCCGGCGTGCGCGTGCAGCAGCACGCCGGCGGCCCGGACGGTCCCGGCAGCATGAAGTCGCAGTTCAAGCGCGCGGATGCGAGCGGGGCCCGCTTCGCCCTGGTCTTCGGCGGCGACGAGCTGGCGCAGGGGCAGGTGACGGTGAAGGACCTGCGTGCGGGCACGCAGGAGTCGAAGCCGCTCGCGGATGCCGCTTCCTGGGGCGTCGCGCTGCGTGGCTGAATGATCAAGCTGTAGGCTGGCGGTGACGCGCGAAGCGCCGGAACCCCAGCGCTGGGGTTCGCGCGCTGGCGCGGCTCACCGCCAGCCTACAATCCCACCCGTAACTGGGCAGCACAACAAGCCCTGGCAGGGCACACCATGGCACACCTCGACCTCGAAGAACAGGAACAGCTTGACCAGCTCAAGCACTACTGGAACCAGTACGGCAACGCGATCACCTGGATCCTGATCGTCGTGTTCGGCTCCATCGCCGCGTACAACGGCTGGCAGTACTGGGAGCGGCGCCAGGCCGTGCAGGCCTCCTTCCTCTACGACGAGGTGGAGCGCGCCGCCGTCGGCGGCGACGCCGCACGGGTGGAGCAGGCCTTCCAGGACATCAAGGACAAGTTCGGCCGCACCACCTACGCGCAGCAGGCCGGCCTGCTGGCGGGCCGCGTGCTGGCCGAGAAGGGCAAGCTCGATGGCGCCAAGTCGGCCCTGCAATGGGTCGCGAACGACGCCAACGACGACGGCCTGAAGGCCGTGGCCCGGCTGCGCCTGGCCGCCATGATGGTGGACACCAAGGACTACGACGGCGCGCTCAAGCAGCTCAACTCCGGCATCCCGCGCGAATTCGAGGCCCTGGCCGCCGACCGCCGCGGCGACATCTACAACCTGCAGGGCAACAAGGAGCAGGCCAAGCTGGAATACATGAAGGCCTGGCAGGCGTTCAGCCCGGATTCGCAGTACCGCCCCCTGGTGGAGGTGAAGCTCACCGCGCTGGGCGTCGACGTGCAGACGCTCAAGCCCGCCGGGGAGACCGCCAAGTCATGACGGGACCGCGATTCCTGCGCGCTGGCGTGGCCGCCGGCGCGGCCGTCCTGCTGGCCGGCTGCTCCTTCCTCCATTCGCTGCCCTTCGTGGGCGGCGCCGAGAAGCCGAAGCCCGCCGAACTGCAGGCCAACCCGAACCTGCTGGCCGTGCGGCAAGCCTGGACCGGCAAGATCGGCAAGGTCGATTTCCCGCTGGTGGTGGCCGTCAACGGCAACGTGGCCGCGGCTGCTTCCAGCGACGGCACGGTCGTCGGCATCGATGCGGCCACGGGCCGCGAGCAATGGCGAGGCAACGCCGGGGCGCCGCTGGCCGCCGGCGTCGGCTTCGACGGCGGCACCGCCGCGGTCATCACCCGCAACAACGAGCTGGTCGCCTTCGCGAGCGGCAAGGAAGTGTGGCGCCAGAAGCTGCCCGCGCTGTCGTACACGGCGCCGCTGGTGGCCGGCGCGCGCGTGTTCGTGCTGGGCGGCGACCGCTCCGTGTCGGCCTTCGACGGCGGCACCGGCCGGCGCCTGTGGGCGCAGCAGCGCCAGGGCGAGCCGCTGGTGCTGCGCCAGGCCGGCGTGATCCTGGCCGTGGGCGACACGCTCGTGGTGGGGCAGGGCGGGCGCCTGGCCGGCCTCAACCCCCTCAACGGCAGCGTGCGCTGGGAGGCCCCCATCGCCACCGCGCGCGGCATCAACGACATCGAGCGGCTGGTCGACCTGGTCGGCCGCGTGAGCCGCGTCGGCGATTCGGTCTGCGCCCGTGCCTTCCAGGCAGCCGTGGGCTGCGTGGACGCGAGCCGCGGCACCGTGGCCTGGACGCAGCGCGCCAACGGCTCCGAGGGCGTGCACGGCGATGCCGCCAACGTCTTCGGCACCGAGACGGACGGCAAGGTCATCTCCTGGCGCCGCACCGACGGCCAGCGCGCCTGGACCAACGACAAGATGCTGCACCGCGGCCTCGGCACCCCGCTGGCGCTGGGCCGCTCGGTGGTCGTCGGCGACGGTTTCGGCTTCGTGCACATGCTCTCGCGCGAGGACGGCACGCTGCTGCAGCGCCTGGCGACCGACGGCAGCGCGATCGGCGCCGCCCCGGTGGCCGCCGGCAACACGCTGGTCGTGGTCACGCACGACGGCAACATCTACGGGTTCGTCCCCCAGTAAATGTCGACCCCCACGCTTCTCACTACGTGCAGTTCGCTGCCCCCCGGGGGGGCGTTCGCGCCCCGGGGCGGCCAGTCGGCGCTCAGGGTTCCGGCATGAAGCCGGTGATGGCCCTCGTGGGCCGCCCCAACGTCGGGAAGTCGACGCTGTTCAACCGGCTGACCAAGTCGCGCGACGCCATCGTGGCCGACTTCGCGGGGCTCACGCGCGACCGCCACTACGGCAACGCGCGCCACGGCCGCTACGAGTTCATCGTCATCGACACCGGCGGCTTCGAGCCCTCCGCCGAGTCCGGCATCTACAAGGAGATGGCCAGGCAGACGAAGCAGGCGGTAGCCGAGGCCGACGTCGTGGTGTTCGTGGTCGACGCCCGCGCCGGCGTCTCCGCGCAGGACCACGACATCGCCAACTACCTGCGCAAGCTGGGCAAGCCCACCGTGCTGGCCGCCAACAAGGCCGAAGGCATGCTGGAAGGGGTGCAACTGGCCGAGTTCTACGAGCTGGGGCTGGGCGAGGTCCACCCCGTCTCCGCCGCGCACGGGCAGGGCATCCGCAGCCTGGTCGACGTCGCCTTCGAGCCGCTGAACATTCCCGAAGAGGAAGAGGGCGCGGAGGAACAGCAGACCGGCATCATCAAGCTGGCCGTGGCCGGCCGGCCCAACGTCGGCAAGTCGACGCTGATCAACGCCTGGCTGGGCGAGGAACGGCTGGTCGCCTTCGACCTGCCGGGCACCACGCGCGACGCGATCTCGGTGCCCTTCGAGCGCAACGGCCAGAAGTTCGAGCTGATCGACACGGCGGGGCTGCGCCGCAAGGGCAAGGTGTTCGAGGCGATCGAGAAGTTCTCGGTGGTCAAGACGCTGCAGGCGATCGAGTCGGCCAACGTGGTCCTGCTGCTGCTGGACGCGACGCAGGGCGTGACGGACCAGGACGCCCACATCGCCGGCTACATCCTGGAAAGCGGCCGCGCCGTGGTGCTGGCCGTCAACAAGTGGGATGCCATCGACGAGTACAACCGCGAGCTGGTGCGGCGGCAGATCGAGCAGCGCCTCGTGTTCCTGAAGTTCGCCGACCTGCACTTCATCTCGGCGGCCAAGCGCCAGGGCCTGGGCCCGGTGTGGGCTTCGATCATCCAGGCCTACAAGTCGGCCACGGTCAAGATGACCACGCCCGTCCTCACCCGGCTGGTGCACGAGGCGGTGGAGTTCCAGTCGCCCAAGCGCTCGGGCATGTTCCGCCCGAAGCTGCGCTATGCCCACCAGGGCGGCATGAACCCGCCGGTGATCGTGGTGCACGGCAACTCGCTGGAGCACGTCACCGATGCCTACAAGCGCTTCCTGGAGGGGCGGTTCCGCAAGGAATTCAACCTGGTGGGGACGCCGCTGCGCATCGAGATGCGGACTTCCAAGAATCCGTACGCGGACAAGGAATAGCCGGAATCCCGCGTTGTTCTTTGCCCCTGGCCCGGAGCGGGGCGGCGCAACCCGCCTGGGCGAATGTCCCCCGGCGCGGATGAGACCCGTGCCCTGACCTGGCGACACGCCCGCGCCTCCTCCTTTATTTCGCCCAGGCGGGTTGCGCCGCCCCGCTCCTGCAGCGCGCCCGCGGGGGCTCCGCTGCCCCCGGTGAGTTCGCCGAGGCACGGTGCAGGACGGGGAGGGGGCGGCCCGCCTCAGTGAAATAAAGGAGGAGGCGCGGGCGCCATCCTCGGTCAGGGCACGGGTCTCATCCGCGCCGGGGGACATTCACTGAGGCGGGCCGACCCCTCCCCGTCCGGATCACGAGGCGCATTTCCGCCGGTCGGCCTTGAATTCCGATCAAACGGCGACAACTGGGCAGCCAGTGACTTCCCGCCCGCAGCCGTGGCTGTGGTAATGTGGGAGTTCCAACAACACCGGAAACACGGAGAATATCGTGAGCAATAAAGGGCAGCTACTACAAGACCCCTTCCTGAACACCCTGCGTCGAGAGCACGTCCCGGTGTCCATTTACCTGGTCAACGGCATCAAGCTCCAGGGTCAGATCGAATCCTTCGACCAGTACGTCGTGTTGCTGCGCAACACCGTGACGCAGATGGTCTACAAGCACGCGATCTCCACCATCGTTCCGGGCCGTGCCGTGAACTTCTCACCCGCGGAAACCGGGGAAGGCGCCTCCACCTGAGTCTTTTCCGCACGACGGCCCGCCCCGGCGGGCCCACCTCCTGCTTTTCCTGGTTGCCGGTTTGAGCGCATCCCCCGAACGCCCGGCCGCCGCCACCATCCTGGTGGGGGTGGACCTGGGCCTGCCGCATTTCGACGCCGAACTCGAGGAACTGGGCCAGCTGGCCCAGACCGCGGGCATGGAGCCGGTCGCCCGCGTCACGGCCAAGCGCAAGGCGCCCGATGCGGCGCTGTTCGTCGGCCGCGGCAAGGCCGACGAGATCAAGCAGCTGGCCGAGGAAACCGGCGCCAGCGAGATCCTGTTCGACCAGTCCCTGAGCCCCGCGCAGCAGCGCAACCTGGAGCGGCACATGGGCCTGCCGGTCAACGACCGCACCCTGCTGATCCTGGAGATCTTCGCCCAGCGCGCCCGCAGCCACGAGGGCAAGCTGCAGGTGGAGCTGGCGCGCCTGCAGTACCTGAGCACGCGCCTGGTGCGCCGCTGGTCCCACCTGGAACGCCAGACCGGCGGTGCGGGCGTGCGCGGCGGCCCGGGCGAAAAGCAGATCGAACTGGACCGGCGCATGATCGACGATTCGATCAAGCGCACCCGCGAGCGGCTGGTGAAGGTGAAGAAGCAGCGCGCCACGCAGCGGCGCCAGCGCGAGCGGCGCGACACCTTCAACATCTCGCTGGTCGGCTACACCAACGCCGGCAAGTCCACGCTGTTCAACGCGCTGGTCAAGGCCCGCGCCTATGCGGCCAACCAGCTCTTCGCCACGCTGGACACGACCACCCGCCAGCTGTTCCTGCAGGACGAATCCGCGGGCAACGGCATGGCCGGCCGCTCGGTCTCGCTGTCCGACACCGTGGGCTTCATCCGCGACCTGCCGCACGGCCTGATCGACGCCTTCCAGGCCACGCTGCACGAAGCCGCCGATGCCGACCTGCTGCTGCACGTGGTGGATGCGGCCAACCCGCACCATCCGGAGCAGATCGCGGAAGTCCAGCGCGTGCTGCATGAAATCGGCGCGGCCGGGGTGCCGCAGCTGCTGGTGTTCAACAAGATCGATGCGCTGGAGGCCGGGCAGCGGCCGCGCCAGCTGGTGGACCATTTCGAGGTCGAGGGGATGCAGCATCCGCGCGTGTTCGTCAGCAGCCAGACGGGCGAAGGCCTGCCCGAGCTGCGCCGCGAACTCACGCGCATCGTGGCCGAGGCGACACGCCCGGCGGACGCCGTTGCCCCTGGCTCATCCTGACGTCAGGCGCTTTGGGCACAATGCGCCTGCCGATAACGAGAGATCCGAACGAATGAAGCTTCTTTCCCGCAGCCTGAGCCCGACCGGGCTGATAGGCCGCATCCGGGGCATGTTCAACCTGAACGATCCCCGCTGGGGCCGCGGCGAAGACAAGAACAGCGACCGCGACCGTGACCGCGGGGACGGCAAGGGCCCCAACCAGGGCCCGCCCGACCTCGACGAACTGTGGCGCGACTTCAACCGCAAGCTCGGTGGCCTGTTCGGCGGCCGCAAGGGCGGCAGCGGCGGCGGCTTCGGCGGCGGCGGCAACGGCAACTTCCAGCCGGACATGAAGAGCGCCGGCGTGGGCGCCGGCCTGATCGCGATCGTGGTGGTGGTGATCTGGATGGGCACCGGCATCTTCATCGTGCAGGAAGGCCAGCAGGCTGTGATCACGCGCTTCGGCAAGTACAGCGCCACCGTCGGCGCGGGCTTCAACTGGCGCCTGCCGTACCCGATCGAGCGCCACGAGGTCGTGTACGTCACGCAGATCCGCTCGGTGGACGTGGGTCGCGACAACGTGATCCGCGCGACCGGCCTGAAGGAATCGGCGATGCTGACCGAGGACGAGAACATCGTCGAGATCAAGTTCGCCGTGCAGTACCGCCTGAACGACGCGCGCGCCTGGCTGTTCAACAGCAAGAACCCGCAGGAGGCCGTGGTACAGGCCGCCGAGACGGCCGTGCGCGAGGTGGTGGGCAAGATGCGCATGGATTCGGCGCTGGCCGACGAGCGCGACCAGATCGCGCCCCGCGTGCGCACGCTGATGCAGCAGATCCTGGACCGCTACCAGATCGGCGCCGAGGTGGTCGGCATCAACCTGCAGCAGGGCGGCGTGCGCCCGCCCGAGCAGGTGCAGTCGGCCTTCGACGACGTGCTGCGCGCCGCCCAGGAACGCGAGCGCGCCAAGAACGAGGCGCAGGCCTATGCCAACGACGTGATCCCGCGCGCGGTGGGTGCCGCCTCGCGCCTGTCGCAGGAAGCCGAAGGCTACAAGGCGCGCATCGTGGCGCAGGCGCAGGGCGATGCGCAGCGCTTCAAGCTGCTGCTGGTGGAGTACCAGAAGGCGCCGCAGGTCACGCGCGACCGCCTGTACATCGATTCGATGCAGCAGATCTACGGCAACGTGACGAAGGTGCTGGTGGAATCGCGCCAGGGCGGCAACATGCTGTTCCTGCCGCTCGACAAGATCCTGCAGCAGGTGGCCGCCGGCGGGGCCGCCGCCACGCCGGCGCACGAGAGCGCCACGCCGCAGCCGTCCCCGGCTTCGGCACCGCCGCCGTCCTCGTCTTCCAACGCGTCCACCGACGCCCGGGCCCGCGACAGCGGCCGCGGCCGCGAGAGGGAGTCTCGCTAGATGTACCCCCACGCTCGTCACTACGTGTACTCGCTGCCCCCCGGGGTGGCGTCTGGCCTCCTTGAGGCGGCTCGGCGGAGGCCAGAATGAACAGAATCGGTTTTATCGTCTCCTCGCTGCTGGTCCTGCTGGCGCTCCTGAGCTCCATGCTGTTCGTGGTGGACCAGCGCCAGTTCGGCGTCGTCTATGCCTTCGGCCAGGTCAAGGACGTGATCAGCGAGCCGGGGCTGAAGTTCAAGCTGCCGCCGCCGCTGCAAAGCGTGAGCTACATCGACAAGCGCCTGCTGACGCTCGACAGCGTGGACACCGAGCCCATGCTCACGGCGGAGAAGCAGCGCGTGGTGATCGACTGGTACGTGCGCTGGCGCATCACCGATCCGCTGCAGTACATCCGCAACGTGGGCCTCGACGAGGCCGCGGGCAACAACCAGCTCAATCGCGTGGTGCGCAACGCCTTCCAGGAGGAAGTGAACCGCTTCACCGTGCGCGAGCTGCTGTCGACCAAGCGCGAGCAGCTGATGGCCGACGTCAAGCGCGAGGTGCAGGAAGTCGTCAAGGGCGCCAAGCCCTGGGGCATCGACGTGATCGACGTGCGCATCACGCGGGCCGACTACGTCGACGCGATCACGACGGCGGTCTACGGCCGCATGGAAGCCGAGCGCAAGCGCGTGGCCAACGAACTGCGTTCGACGGGCGCCGCCGAGGGCGAGAAGATCCGCGCCGACGCCGACCGCCAGCGCGAGGTGACGGTCGCCAATGCCTACCGCGACGCGCAGAAGATCAAGGGCGAGGGCGATGCGCTGGCCGCGTCGACCTATGGCGAGGCCTTCGGCCGCGACCCGCAGTTCGCGCAGTTCTATCGCAGCCTGGAGGCCTACAAGTCGAGCTTCAGCAAGAAGAGCGACGTGCTGGTGGTCGACCCGAACGGCACCGAGTTCTTCCGCGCCTTCCGCGGCGGCCTCACGGGCGGCGCCGCGCCCGCGGCGCCTGCCGCAGCCCCGCGCCGGTAGTCCGCATTGGATACGGATGTCTTCTGGGCCGCACTGGCCCTGATGCTGGTGCTGGAAGGCCTCTTTCCCTTCCTGTCGCCGGGGGGCTGGCGGCAGACATTCCTGAAGCTGCTGCAGCTCAAGGACGGGCAGCTGAGGTTCTTCGGGCTGACCAGCATCATGCTGGGGCTCGTGCTGCTCTGGATCGTGCTTTGACGTTGTTGTGACATCATTCCCGCGCGGGCGGCATGCGCGTTTCGGCGCTGCGCGTCCGTTCCCCTGACCCGGACCAGGATGGAACAGTCCGCCTCCGCGACTGTCCTCCGGCGCGGATGAGAACCGTTGCCCGTCATAGCATGGCGCCCGCGCCTCCTCCTTGATGTCGCCGAGTCGGACTGTCCCATCCTGGTCCTCGCCTTGCGCGTGACCGACACGCGCGCCTCCGGCGAGCTCCACCGAAGCCGCGGTGCCCGATCGCGCACGCTCCAGGATCAGCCCGGGAGTGTCCGTCTCAGCGGCATCAAGGAGGAGGCGCGGGCGCTGCGACATCACGGGCAACGGTTCTCATCCGCGCCGGGGGACAGTCGCTGAGACGGACACTCCCGGGCTGATCCGGCGGGAAGGCCCACCAAGGACCCGGCGAGGCCACCACATCCTCACCCGGTAGAATCACGTTTTTAACAGCGTCCCCTTCCCATGTCCGCCTGGGTCCTGCCGGATCACATCGCCGATGTGTTGCCTTCCGAGGCCCGGCACATCGAAGAACTCCGCCGCGAATTGCTGGACACCGCCCGTGGCTACGGCTACGAGCTGGTGATGCCGCCCATGCTGGAGCACCTGGAATCGCTGCTCACGGGCACGGGCGAGGCGCTGGACCTGCAGACGTTCAAGCTGGTCGACCAGCTCTCCGGCCGCATGCTGGGCCTGCGCGCCGACACCACGCCGCAGGTCGCCCGCATCGACGCGCACCTGCTCAATCGCCAGGGCGTCACGCGCCTGTGCTATTGCGGCCCCGTGCTGCACACCCGCCCCGATCGCCCGCACGCCACCCGCGAGCCGCTGCAGTTCGGCGCCGAGATCTACGGCCACGCCGGGCTCGAGGCCGATCTCGAGGCCCTGCTGCTGGCCCTGGACTGCCTGAAGGCCACGCGCGTGGAGCCGCTCACCGTGGACATGGCCGACGCGCGCATCGTGCGCGCGCTCGTCGCCGACCTCGGCCTGTCCGCCGAGCGCCTGGCGCGCGTGCACGCGGCGCTCGCCACCAAGGATTCGACCGAGCTGGCGGATCTGACGAAGGAATTCCCGCGCGCCGCCCGCGAAGGCCTGCTGGCGCTGATCAACCTCTATGGCGATGCCAGGGTGCTGGACGAAGCCGCGCGCGTGCTGCCGGATTCGCCGCTGACGCAGCAGGCGCTGCAGCACCTGCGCTGGATCTCCGGCCACGTCGAGGGCGCGAAGATGCGCTTCGACCTGGCGGACCTGCGCGGCTACGCGTATTACAGCGGTATGCGCTTCGGCATCTACACGCCGGGCGCGAGCGACGCGCTGGTGCGCGGCGGCCGCTACGACGAAGTGGGCGCCGTGTTCGGGCGCAACCGTCCGGCCGTGGGCTTCAGCCTCGACGTGCGCGAACTGGTCGGCGTGGCCGCCACGCGCTCGCTCAAGGCCGCGATCCGCGCGCCGTGGCTGGATGCCGGCCCCGACGCCTCCGAGCTGCGCGGCGCGATCGCGCAGCTGCGCGGCCAGGGCGAGACGGTCGTGTGCGTGCTGCCCGGCCACGAGAGCGAGCTCGACGAGTTCGACTGCGACCGCGAGCTCGCGCGCGACGCGGCGGGCCGCTGGGCCGTGCGCACGCTCTGATCCTCCCAACCGAAACTTTTCCCGGATTTTTTTCGAATGGCGACAGCGATGACGAAGACGAAGGGCCGCAATGTGGTCGTGGTCGGCACCCAGTGGGGCGACGAAGGCAAGGGCAAGCTCGTGGACTGGCTCACCGAGATGGCCCAGGGCGTGGTGCGCTTCCAGGGCGGGCACAACGCCGGGCACACGCTGGTGATCAACGGGGTGAAGACGGCGCTGCACCTGATCCCCAGCGGCATCATGCGCCCGGGCGTGAAGTGCTACATCGGCAACGGCGTCGTGCTGTCGCCGGCCAAGCTGCTCGAGGAGATCGCCAGCCTCGAGAAGGCCGGCGTGGAAGTGCGTTCCCGGCTGCGCATCAGCGAGGCCTGCCCGCTGATCCTGCCGTTCCACGCGGCGCTGGACCTGGCGCGCGAAACGCGGCGCGAGGAAGGCGGCACCGAGAAGATCGGCACCACCGGCCGCGGCATCGGCCCGGCCTACGAGGACAAGATCGCCCGCCGCGCGCTGCGCGTGCAGGACTTGAAGCACGCCGACCGCTTCGCCGAGAAGCTCAAGGAACTGCTGGACCTGCACAACTTCGTGCTGACGCAGTACCTGAAGTCGCCCGCCGTGGATTACCAGCAGGTGCTGGACGAGGCGCTGGCGCACGGCGAGCAGATCCGCCCGATGATGGCCGACGTGTCGCGCGAGCTGAACGAGGCCCACCTCCACGGCGACAACCTGCTGTTCGAAGGCGCGCAGGGCACGCTGCTGGACGTGGACCACGGCACCTATCCCTACGTCACTTCCAGCAACTGCGTGGCGGGCAATGCGGCGGCGGGCGCCGGCATCGGCCCGGGCATGCTGCACTACATCCTGGGCATCACCAAGGCCTACTGCACGCGCGTGGGCGGCGGCCCGTTTCCGACCGAGCTCGATTGGCAGACGCCCGGCACGGTGGGCTACCACCTCTCCACGGTGGGCGCGGAGAAGGGCGTGACCACGGGGCGTTCGCGCCGCTGCGGCTGGTTCGACGCCGCGCTGCTCAAGCGCAGCGCGCAGGTCAACGGCCTGTCGGGCCTGTGCATCACCAAGCTGGACGTGCTCGACGGCCTGAAGGAACTGCAGATCTGCACCGGCTACGAGCTCGATGGCCAGCACACCGACATCCTGCCGCTGGGGGCCGACGAGATTTCCCGCTGCAAGCCCGTCTACGAGACCATGGAGGGCTGGAGCGAATCGACCGTGGGCGTCACGCAGTTCGACAAGCTGCCGGTGAACGCGCGGCTGTACCTGCAGCGCATCGAGCAGGTCACGGGCGTGCCGGTCGATATCATTTCCACCAGCCCCGATCGTGAGCACACGATCATGATGCGCCACCCCTACCTGGCCTGAACGAGGATCCGAGCGATGTTGACGGAAGACGGCAAGCACCTGTACGTGAGCTACGACGAGTACCACAACCTGTGCGAGAAGCTCGCGATCAAGGTGTACCAGTCGGGGTGGCAGTTCGACACCATCCTGTGCCTGGCGCGCGGCGGCATGCGGCCGGGAGACATCCTCTCGCGCATCTTCGACGTGCCGCTGGCGATCATGTCGACGAGCTCGTACCGGGCCGAGGCCGGCACGGTGCAGGGCCACCTGGACATCGCGCACTACATCACGACGCCCAAGGGCGAGATCGCCGGCCGCGTGCTGCTGGTGGACGACCTGGCGGACTCGGGGCACACCCTGCACCGCGTGGTGGAGATGCTGCGCAGCAAGTACCCCGGCATCACCGAGCTGCGCAGCGCGGTGATCTGGACCAAGGGCATCTCGAAGTTCACGCCCGACTACTCGGTCGACTTCCTGTCCACCAACCCGTGGATCCACCAGCCCTTCGAGACCTACGACGCGATGCGGCCGGAGAAGCTGCTGGAGAAGTGGAAGGTCTGAAGGAGACAGGACTTCCGGACGCAGAGGACGCGAAGGGTACGCAGAGAGCGCAAAAGGAATCCCATTTATTGATGGCTGTTCTTTTGCGTCCTCTGCGTACCCTTTGCGTCCTCTGCGTCCGGCTGTCCGGTTTTCTGAGGCCGGGTACGATCCCGGCATGAGCAAGCCGGTCACCGACCTCATCCACCATCCCTACCAGCCTCCCGCCGGATTCAGCGCGCCGCAGCCGGGCGTGTTCAAGGCTTCGACGGTCATCTTTCCGGATACCGCCGCCCTGCGGGCCCGCGACTGGCGGCACAAGAACGGCTACACGTACGGGCTGCACGGCACGCCCACCACCTTCCTGCTGGAAGAGCGCATCGCCACGCTCGAAGGCGGCCTGCAATGCATCTTGGTGCCCAGCGGGCTGGCCTCGATCGCCAACGTGGGCATGGCACTGCTGAAGGCCGGCGACGAAGTCCTGCTGCCGGACAACGTCTACGGGCCCAGCCGCGCGCTCGCCGAGGGGGAGTTCAAGGGCTGGGGCATCACCCACCAGCTCTACGACCCGCTCAAGCCCGCCGATCTGGAAGCGCGCATCGGGCCGCACACGAAGCTCGTGTGGCTCGAGGCGCCCGGCTCGGTGACGATGGAGTTTCCCGACCTGCCGGCGCTGGTGCGCATCTGCCGCCGCCAGGGCGTGACCTGCGCACTGGACAACACCTGGGGGGCCGGCCTGGCGTTCAGCGCCTTCGACCTCGCGCCGGGCAGCGGCGAGACGCTCGCCGCCGACATTTCCGTGCACGCGCTCACGAAGTACCCGAGCGGCGGCGGCGACATCCTCATGGGCAGCATCGTCACGCGCGACGAGAAGCTGCACCAGCGCCTGAAGCTCACGCACATGCGCGTGGGCTGGGGCGTGGGCGGCAACGACGCGGAGGCTGTGCTGCGCTCGCTGCCCAGCCTGGCACTGCGCTATCGCGCGCACGACGAGAGCGCCCGCCGGCTCGCGCGCTGGTGCGCCGGCCGCGACGAGGTCGTGCAGGTGCTGCAGCCCGCGCTGGAGGGCGCGCCCGGGCACGAACACTGGCAGGCCCTGTGCGGCCGCGACGGCCTCGCCGCCGGCCTGTTCTCCATCGTCCTGCACGAGCGCTATTCCGCCGCGCAGGTCGACGCCTTCTGCGACGCGCTGAAGCTGTTCCGCCTCGGCTACTCCTGGGGCGGGCCGGTCAGCCTGGTCGTCCCGTACGACATCCCCTCGATGCGCAGCGCGCAGCTGGGCACCTGGAAGCACAAGGGCGTGCTGGTGCGCTTCTCGGTCGGCCTGGAGGCCACCGAGGACCTGCAGGCGGACCTCGAACAGGCCCTGACCGCCCTGCACCGACCCGGGTAAATCCCGGCTGGGCTGGCGCTCGGCCGCGGCTACGCTGCGGCCCATGGAGAACCCCGCCGGCATCCAGGCCAGCAAGCCCGTTCCCGCCCTGCCGCGGGTGCGCCGCATCGGCCTGGCCGCGCCGCTGCGCTGGCTGGCGCTGGGCGCGCGCGACCTCGTGGCGAATCCGGGCATCTCCGCCTTCTACGGCATCGCCTTCTGCGCGATGGCGGCGTGCATCGCCTCGATCTTCCGCCACAGCCCCGAGTACACGATGACCTTCGTCTCGGGCTGCCTGCTGGTGGGGCCCTTCCTCGCCATGGGCCTGTACGACGTGAGCCGCCGGCGCGAGCAGGGCCTGCCGGTGGCCTTCGGCGACTCGCTGACCTGCTGGGACAAGCACCTGGGCAGCATGGGCCTGCTGGTGCTGGTCCTGACGATCCTGGAGCTGCTGTGGGGCCGGGCGTCGCTGGTGGTGTTCGCGGTGTTCTTCAACACCGGCATGCCGTCCACCGCGAGCGTGCTGGAGGCGGTGTTCAACCCCCGAAACTGGGAGTTCCTGGCCGTCTACGTGGCGGTGGGCGGGGTGTTCGCGGGGTTGGTGTTCTGCACCACGGTGGTGGCCATCCCCATGATCCTGGACCGCGACACCGACGCGATCACGGCCGGCCTGACCAGTTTCCGCGTGGTGCTGGAGAACCTCGCCGCGATGCTGTTCTGGGGCGCGCTGGTGGTGGCGCTGACGCTGCTGGCGCTGTGGCCGTGGACGCTGGGCATCCTGGTGGCGGGGCCTTGGCTGGGGCATGCGACGTGGCATGCGTACCGCGATGCCGTCGCGTGGGATTCGTAGGCAGTCGAAAAGCGGACTGCCGGACGCAGAGGACGCGAAGGGTACGCAGAGGACGCAAAAGAACATCCATCAATAAGATGTTTCTTGTCTTCCTTTTGCGCCCTCTGCGTACCCTTTGCGTCCTCTGCGTCCGGCTGTCGGTCTTCAGCGTTCGACCAGTTCGCGCGCGAGTTCAGCCATCGCACCCGGGCTCCGATCCCTCGGCGCGATCGCCCGCGCGTCCGTGAACTGCCTGAAGTTGCGCTGCGTCGAGCCGGCATAGCCCGGGTCGTAGTGCTTGACCAGCAGCTCGCGCACCACCGGCTCGATGTCGCCCGCGCGCACCTGCTGCTGCCAGGCCTGCACCTGCTCGCGTCCGCGCAGTTGCGTCAGGGCTTCCAGCCGCTCGCAGAACAGGTCGCGGTCGCGGCTGAAGAAGTCGTAGTCCTCCAGCAGCAGCTTCACCCGCTCGTCGTCCGGCAGGTCCAGCCGCAGGCAGGGGCTGGCGCGCATGGCCTCGATCAGCGAATCCGGCACGGCCACGTTGCCGACCTTCTTGCTCTCGCTCTCCACGTACACCGGCCGCGCCGGATCGAAGCCGCGCAGCTTCTCCCACACCAGCGTGTCGAAGCGCTTCTGCGTGGGCTGCGGCTGCCCCGGGATCAGGCCCAGCACCGAACTGCGGTGGCTGGCCAGCGCTTCCAGGTCCAGCACCTGGGCGCCCGCGGCTTCCAGGGCCTGCAGCAGGCGCGTCTTGCCCGAGCCCGTGGGCCCGCACACCACGCGGTACTGCAGGCGGGTGGCGAGCGCCGGAAGTTCGGCCAGCAGCGCCCCGCGGAAGGCCTTGTAGCCGCCCTCGACCAGGTGCACCTGGAAGCCGATCTGCCCCAGCACCAGGGAGAGCGAGCCGCTGCGCTGGCCGCCGCGCCAGCAGTACACCAGCGGCTTCCAGTCCTTGGGCTTGTCCATCACCTCCCGCTCGATGTGGCGGGCGATGTTGGCGGCGACCAGCGCGGCGCCGCGCTTGCGCGCCTCGAACGGGCTGACCTGCTTGTACATCGTGCCGACTTCGTGCCGCTGGGCGTTGTCCAGCGAGGGCCAGTTCACCGCCTGCGGCAGGTGGTCCTCGGCGTACTCGGCTTCGCTGCGCGCATCGATGACCGCATCGAAGTCGGCCAGCCGCGCGATCGCGTCCGCCGCCGGAATGGGCCGCACGCTCATTGCAATGCCCCCACGCTTGTCACTTCGTGTTCTGCGCTGCCCCCCGAGGGGGCCTTCGCGCCTTCGGGCGGCCGTGCGGCGCTCATTTCAACTGCTTCTTCAACTCGGGCCAGACGTTGTCCAGCATCCGCGGCTGCGCCTCTTCGCTCGGGTGGATGCGGTCGGCCTGGAACAGCTTGAGCGGATCGGGCGCGTCGGCGATGCCTTCGAGCAGGAAGGGCACCAGGCCTGCCTGGTGGCGTCTGGCCACCTGCGCGAACAGGTCCGAGAACTGCCTGGCGTAGGCGCTGCCGTAGTTCGGCGGCACCTGCATGCCCACCAGCAGCACCCGCGCGCCGGCCTTGCGCGCCAGGTCCGCCATCTGCGACAGGTTCTCGCCGGTCTGCGCCAGCGGCAAGCCGCGCAGGGCGTCGTTGCCTCCCAGCTCGATCACCACGTGCGTCGGCTTGTGCTGCTGCAGCAGTGCCGGCAGGCGCGAGCGGCCGCCGGACGTGGTGTCGCCGCTGATGCTGGCGTTGACCACCCTGGCGGGGATCTTCTCCCTGGCCAGCCGCTGTTCGAGCAGCGGCACCCAGCCGGTGCCCCGCTTCAGGCCATACTCGGCGCTCAGCGAATCGCCCACCACCATGATCACCGGGGTGCCGGCGGCGAAAGCCCCGCCGGCCGCGCCCACCAGGGCGGCAGCGATAAAGTCACGCCGCCTCCACGTCCCAAGCCGCATGTCAGAACCCATCATCTCCGTAGAACACGTTTACAAATCCGTCACCGATTCGACGGGCACCCTGGAGATTCTCCGCGATATCGATTTCTCCCTCGCGGCGCGGGAAACGGCGGCGATCGTGGGCGCCTCCGGCTCGGGCAAGAGCACGCTGCTGTCGATCATCGCGGGCCTGGATACGCCCACCCGCGGCACCGTGCGCTTGGCGGGACAGGACCTGTTCGCGATCGACGAGGACGCGCGCGCCGAGCTGCGGGCCCACCAGGTCGGCTTCGTGTTCCAGAGCTTCCAGCTGCTGGGCAACCTCTCGGCCCTGGAGAACGTGATGCTGCCGCTCGAATTGGCCGGCCGGCGCGATGCGCGCAAGGCCGCCACCGAGATGATGGGGCGCGTGGGCCTGGGCGAACGGCTGGGCCAGTATCCGCGCGTGCTCTCTGGCGGCGAACAGCAGCGCGTGGCCCTGGCGCGCGCCTTCGTGGTCCGGCCCGCGGTGCTGCTGGCGGACGAGCCGACCGGCAGCCTCGATTTCGCCACCGGCGAGACGGTGATGGAGCTCATGTTCGCGCTGAACCGGGAGCAGGGCACGACCCTGGTGCTGGTGACGCACGACCGCGCCATCGCCGAGCGCTGCGAGCGCCGCATCACCATCGAGGCCGGCCGCATCGCCGCCTGAGGGATTCCCACATTCCGGCGCGGGCAGGGCGCCGTTAGCATGCATCCATGTCCGAATTCGCAGTCAAGCGCGTGGCCGGCGCCCTGGGCGCGGAGATCCTGGGGGTCGACCTGGCCCGGGACCTCGACGACCGCCTCGCCGCCCGCATCCGCCAGGCCTTCCTGGAGCACCAGGTCATCTTCTTCCGCAACCAGGACCTCACGCCGCCGCAGTTCCAGCGCTTCGCGCAGGCGATGGGCCAGCCCGTCGAATACCCGTTCGTCAAGGGACTGGACGGCCACCCGGTGATCATCGAGGTCAAGAAGCTCGAACACGAGCGCACCAACTTCGGCGGCATCTGGCACTCCGACACCACGTACCTGGAGCAGCCGCCCATGGGCTCGATGCTGCTCGCGCGCGAGCTGCCGCCCTTCGGCGGCGACACGCTGTTCGCGAGCCAGTACGCCGCCTACGAGGCGCTGTCCGAAGGCATGCGCAGGCTGCTCGATCCGCTGCGCGCGATCAGCAGTTCGGCCAAGGCGGACGTGTCCAAGACGCGCGAGGACCGCATTGCCTCCGACGGCCGCGCCGACGCGAGGAAGGACTACGTCGCCTCGCACCCCGTGGTGCGCACCCATCCCGAGACCGGCCGCAAGGCCCTGTACGTGAACGTGGCGCACACCGTGCGCTTCGACGGCCTGACGGAGGAGGAAAGCGCGCCGCTGCTGCAGTTCCTGTTCCAGCACCAGGTGCGGCCCGAGTTCACCTGTCGCTTCGCCTGGCAGCCCGGCTCGCTCGCGTTCTGGGACAACCGCTGCGTGCAGCACAACCCGGTCAACGACTACCACGGCTACCGCCGCCTGATGCACCGCATCACCCTTGCCGGCGACACGCCGCGCTGACGCTTTCCCTCCAGGAGTCCGAACATGTTCGTGCAACGATTCGCAGCGCTGCTGCTGCTGGCGGCCTGTGCCGCCGGCCCCGCTGGCGCCCAGTCCTTTCCCCACAAGCCGGTGAAGCTGGTCGTGCCGCAGACGCCCGGCGGCGCCTCCGACGCCTTGGCGCGCATCGTCGGCCAGAAGCTGTCGGAGCGCTGGGGCCAGCCGGTGGTGGTGGAAAACAAGCCCGGCGCCGGCGGCAACCTCGGCACCGATTTCGTGGCCAAGTCGCCGGCCGACGGCTACACGCTCCTCATGAGCTACGTCGGCACGCAGGCGATCAACGGCAGCCTCTACAAGTCGCTGCCCTACGACCCGTACAAGGACTTCGTGACGATCGCGACGGTCGCCACGGTGCCGTTCGCGCTGGTGGTCAACCAGAACTTCCCGCCGAAATCGGTGGCCGAACTGGTCGCCTACGCGAAGGCGCACCCGGGCCAGGTGAACTTCGGCTCCGCCGGCAACGGCTCGCTCAACCAGCTGCTGGGCGAGATGGTGAACATGAGCCAGGGGATCAAGCTGGTCCACGTGCCGTACAAGGGCGCGGCCGGGGCGCTGACCGACACCATCGCCGGCCAGATCCAGATGACCTTCTCCAGCCTGCCCTCGGTGGCCGGCCACATCCGCAGCGACAAGCTGCGGGCGCTGGCGGTGACGGGCGCCCACCGCTCGGCCACCTTCCCGAACGTGCCCACGCTGGGCGAGGCCGGGCTGCAGGGCTTCGAGCTGAGCCCCTGGTTCGGCCTGCTGGCCCCGGCCGGCACCCCCGACGCCGTGGTGAAGAAGATCAATGCCGACGTGGCCGATGTGTTGCGCGACCGCGACCTTCTCGACAAGTTCGCGGCCAACGGGGCGGACCCCTACGCCACTTCGCCCGACCAGTTCGCACGGGTGCTGGCCAACGACATCCAGCGCTGGTCGCAGGTGGTGCGGACCTCGGGTGCCCGCATCGACTGATCCGGTGACAGACAGGTAAGGCCAAGGCGGGATAATCCCGCCCAATGTCGTCTTCCCCGAAAGTCCTGTTCGGCTTCCATGCCGTGGGCGTGCGGCTGCGTACCGCGCCGAAATCCATCGTCGAGCTTTATGTGGAGGCATCGCGCAGGGATGCGCGCATGCGCCAGTTCCTGCACAAGGCCCAGGAGGCCGGCCTGCGGCCGATCGAGGCCGACGGGCTGCGCCTGTCCCGGCTGGCCGGCAGCGCCGGCCACCAGGGCGTGGTGGCGCGCGTCGAGCCGCTGCCCGTCACCCACTCGCTGGACGACCTGCTGGATGCCCTGAAGGAGCCGCCCCTGCTGCTGGTGCTCGACGGCGTGACGGACCCGCACAACCTGGGCGCCTGCCTGCGCGTGGCCGACGGCGCCGGCGCGCACGCGGTGATCGCGCCCAAGGACCATGCGGTGGGCATCAATGCGACCGTCGCCAAGGTCGCCAGCGGCGCCGCCGAGACGGTGCCGTACTTCATGGTCACCAATCTGGCCCGCACGATGGGCGAGCTGAAGGAGCGCAACATCTGGTGCCTGGGCCTGAGCGACGAGGCCACGCAGACCCTGTACGAGGCGGACCTGAAAACGGCCACGGCGCTGGTGCTGGGCGCCGAAGGCACCGGCCTGCGCCAGCTCACGCGCAAGACCTGCGATGCGCTGGTCTCCATCCCCATGCTGGGCGCGGTGGAGAGCCTCAACGTGTCGGTGGCCAGCGGCATCTGCCTGTACGAGGCGGTGCGCCAGCGGGGGGGCCGGTGATCTACGACCTCGTCGTCGTGGGGGCGAGCTTCGCCGGCCTGGCCTGCGCGCGCGCGGCCGCCCTGGCGGGTTCGCGCGTGCTGGTGATCGACAAGAAGCCCGATGCGGGCGCGCGCCTGCACACCACCGGCATGATCGTCAAGGACGCGGTCGACTCGATCCCGTGGCTGCGCGACGTCCCCGGCGAACTGGTGCGCCGCATCGAAGGCGTGCGCTTCTACGCGCCCAACCTCAAGTACTTGAACCTGCATGCGCCCGGCTACTACTTCTGGGCCACGGACGTGCCGCGCCTCATGCAGTGGATGGTCGGCATCGCGCAGGCGGCGGGCGCGGAGGTGCGCTTCGGGGCGCTGTTCACGTCGGTCGGCCGCGAGCGCGAGCACGATCCCTGGTCGGTGGTGCTGGGCACGGGGGAGACGGTGCTGTGCCACTACATCGTCGGGGCCGACGGGCCGCACTCGCGCGTGGCCAAGTCGCTGGGCCTGTCGCAGAACCGGCAGTTCCTGTTCGGCGTGGAGCACGAATACGCGCAGGCCGACCTCGAGCCGAACTACCTGCACTGCTTCATCGACTCGGAACTCGCGCCGGGCTACATCGGCTGGGGCTTCGCCGGCGTCGGCGTGACGCAGGTGGGGCTGGCGCGGCGCGTCACGCCCGGCTCGCGGCAGGGGCGCGTGGACCTCGCCGCCTTCCTGCGCAAGACCGAAGGCTGCGTGACGCCGCACGGCACGCCGATCTCGATTCGCGCCGGCATGATCCCCTGCGGCGGCCGGCTGCCGCACGTGGCGCGCCCCGGCGCGCTGCTGGTGGGCGACGCCGCGGGACTGGTCTCGCCGGCCACGGCGGGCGGGATCCATTCGGCCCTGCGCTTCGGCGAGGAGGCCGGGGTGGCGGTGGCGCGCTTCATCGCCGGCAAGGCGCCGGATCCCGCGACCTGGCTGCCGCGCCAGTACCCCACCTACCGCCTCAAGCGGGCGATGCGCGCGGTGTTCGAATGGACCCAGGGCGATTGGACGTACAACTGGCTGCTGCGCACGCGCGCCATGCGCGGCGTCTGCGAGCGGGTCTATTTCCATTCGAAGGGCACGCCGATCCTGCGCAGCGGCACGGGGCCGGGATGAAGCCGCAGCAGGTGCGCGAGTGGGTGCGCGCGGCGCGCCGCATCGTGGTGCTGAGCGGCGCGGGCATGAGCGCCGAATCCGGCGTGCCCACCTTCCGCGACGCGCAGACGGGCCTGTGGGCGAAGTTCCGGCCGGAGGAACTCGCGACCGAGGAGGCCTTCCGCGCGCGGCCGCAGATGGTGTGGGACTGGTATGCCGCGCGGCGGGAGAGCCTGGCGAAGGTGGAACCCAACGCGGGCCACCATGCGATCGCCGCGTTCCAGCAGCGGCACCCGGGGCGCCTCACCGTCGTCACGCAGAACGTCGACGGCCTGCACCAGAGGGCAGGTTCGCCCGGCGTGCTGGCGCTGCACGGCTCTATCCTCGAAGACCGATGGCTGGAGGCCCCGCGGCCCTGCTGCGCGGGGGCCGAACCCTTGCCGGGCCGGCCGCCGCGTTGCGGGGTGTGCGGCAACCTGCGCCGTCCCGCCGTGGTGTGGTTCGGCGAGATGCTGCCGGCGCGCGAACTGGCCGCCGCGGAAGATGCTGCCGCGGCCTGCGACCTGATGCTGGTGGTGGGGACCTCGGGCGTGGTCTATCCGGCGGCGGGACTGGCGCGTGCCACCCAAGGGCGTGTCGTGATCGTGAACCCGCAGGCGAGCGAGCTCGACGACGCCGCCGATGCGGTGCTGCGCGGCACGGCCGCCGCCCTGCTGCCCGAGTTGCTGGAGGACTGACGACGATGAAGACGATTCTTGCGGCGCTGGCCTGCGCGGCCCTCGCCCTGGCGGGCTGCACCCAGGAGCAGCAGAACAAGCTGGGGCGCTCGGTGCAGAACTGGACCGGCACCAACGGCGTGCTGGAGATCTATGCCGGCGACAAGCTGGTGCGGCGCTTCGTGCGCGTCGACAAGCTCAGTACCGGGCTGGGCACCGACGACGACCAGCCGCGCGCCTACCGCTATGGCTACGGCGTGCTCGACGAGAACCTCAATTTCGTGGCGGATCCGGGCGAGAAGAAGGTGTACTTCGAGGTCGGCGGCTACGCGAGCTACGTCTTCTTCGAGAATCCGCGCTAGTTCTTCCTCTCTTGCGCCGGGCCGCGGAACGCCTCCAAGATTCGCCGCACGCGCATTCCAGCGCGGGGCAGAACAAGGAGAACCCAGATGAAGAATCGCACCGCCGTGGCCCTCGCCGCGGCAGCCCTGGCCGCCACCCTGGGCGGCTGCGCCCAGATGCAATCGATGATGCCCGGCAGCGGATGGACCACGCTGATCGAAGGCACGCGCGGCATGGAGAACTTCCGCCGCGTCGGCGAAGCGAACTGGACGGCCACGGACGGCGCCATCCAGGCCAACGCCGGCGGCAAGGACCCGGCCTACCTCGTGACCCACAACAGCTATCGCGACTTCATGCTGCGGGCGGAATTCTGGGCCAGCGACGACGCCAACAGCGGCATCTTCCTGCGCTGCCAGAACCCCAACGTGATCACGGACGAGAACTGCTACGAGGCCAACATCTTCGACCAGCGGCCGGACCCGAGCTATGCCACGGGGGCCATCGTGAAGGTGGCGAAAGTCCCCGCGACCTTCCAGCGCGCCGGCGGCAAGTGGAACACCTACGAGATCACCGCCCAGGGCGACCACCTGGTCGTGGTGCTCAACGGGCAGAAGACCGTGGACATCCGCGAAGACGCCCGCAAGTTCGGCGGCGGCCCCATCGGCCTGCAGTGGGGCCGCGGCACGATCAAGTGGCGCAAGGTGGAGATCAAGCCGCTGTGATCAGCGGCCGGCGCGTAGGCTGGCGGTGACGCGCGGAACGCCGGAACCCCAGCGATGCGGCGGTGGAGCGAAGCGCAACCCCGGCGCTTCCTTCACAGCCACCCCACCCACCCCAGGATCGCCCCCGCCCCCAGCAGCCACAGGAGATGCACCCGCGTCTTCCACACCACCAGCGCCGACACGATCGTCACCGCCCACGTCGGCCAGTTCTCCAGCACGTAGCCGTTCCCGGTGGTGAGGATCCACCCCGTCGCCACCAGCAGCGCGATCACCAGCGGCGCCATGCCCTGCTTGAACGCGCGCACCGCGCGCAGGTCGCGGTTGCGGTGGCTCCACTGCGACGTGAGGTACACCACGACCGAACTGGGCAGCATGATGCCCAGCAGGCACAGCATCATCCCCAGCAGCGCGGTCCACAGGCTGCCGGCGTTGAGCCCCACGTTCCATCCCATGAGCGCCGTGAACAGCACGTTGGGCCCCGGCGCCGCCTGCGCGATCGAGATCGACGCGCTGAACTGCGGATCCGTGAGCCAGCCCTTTTCCTGCACCAGGAAGCGGTGCATGTCCGGCGCCGTCGTGATCGCGCCGCCCACGCACAGCATCGACAGCGACAGGTAGTGCACCAGCAGCGACACCCAGTCGCCGGCGTTCAGCACGATCGGGTTCATCCGAGCTTCCGGTACGCCAGCATGCAGGACAGGCCGCCCAGCGCGAGCAGCACCCAGAACAGCGGCAGCTTGAACCACGCGATGGCGACGAAGGCCGCCACGCCCAGCGCCGCCGACAGCGGCACGCCCAGCACGTTCTTCTTCAGCGCCGGCATCAGCTTCAGGCCGGTGGCGGTGATCAGGCCGGCGGCCACCGCGCCCATGCCGCGCACGGCGCCGGCCATGTGCGGGCTGGACGCGAATTCCGCATAGACCAGCGCCAGGGCGAGCACCACCAGCAGCGGAAAGGTGATCATCCCTGCCACCGCCGCCAGCGCCCCGGTGAAGCCGAAGTAGCGCGAACCGAGCGTGATCGACAGGTTGATCACGTTGGGGCCCGGCATGATCTGCGCCACGGCCCATTCCTCGACGAATTCCTCGCGCGTCATCCAGCGCTTGTTCTCCACCAGTTCGCGCTGCACCACGGCGAGCACGCCGCCGAAGCCCTGCAGGGCCAGCAGCGTGAAGGAGACGAAGAGATCGGTGCGGGAGCGGGGGCGGGCCAGCGGTGCGGCGTCCGCGGCGGCATCGAAAGTGGACGACATCCCCTCGATTATCGGGGGGCTGCCGGTCGTTTGCCCGGCGAGGGTCTTGTCGTCGCCAACCACAGGCCGGCCGCGATCAGGGCCAGCGCCGCCAGCAGGAGTGGCGGCAGCGGTTCGCCCAGCAGGGCCCATGCGAGCACCGCGGCCGTCACCGGATTGAGCGCCAGGAAGACCGTGACGCGCGTCGGCGCCTCGTGCTTGAGCGCGTGCAGCCACCAGAAGTAACCCACGCCGCTGGCCAGCCCGATGAAAGCCACCACGGCCCAGGCCGTGCCGCCGAGGGCCA
This sequence comes from Ramlibacter sp. AN1133, assembly GCF_037890035.1. Lineage (NCBI taxonomy): Bacteria > Pseudomonadati > Pseudomonadota > Betaproteobacteria > Burkholderiales > Comamonadaceae > Ramlibacter > Ramlibacter sp. AN1133. The sequence continues at coordinate 36,060 of NZ_JBBKTQ010000026.1, read as the reverse complement.
ACACGCGCGTGGGCCACCCTTCCGCCAGCGCCGCGGCGGCCAGGAACAGCACCGAGGCCAGCATCGCGAAGGCCGACACCGGCACGGTCGGATAGCGTTGCAGGTAGGGCCGGTACAGCACGCTGCACAGCGCGCCCACGCAGGCCGACGCGAAGACGGCCAGCTCGCCCCACCAGCTGCCGCGCCCGGCACCCTGCAGCTTGGGCGCGAGCGCCAGCGCCACCCCGGCGATCGACAGCAGCACGCCGGCGAAGAGGCGCAAGGTGATGCGCTCGCTGCCCAGCGCGGCCCCGAGCAGCAGCGTGACCAGCGGGAACAGGCTGAAGATCAGCGCGGCCGGCGCGGCGGCGACGTGCTGCAGGCCCCAGTTCAGGAGCGCGATCAGGATCGCGAACTGCCCGGTGCCGAGAGCGGCCATGGCCCACAGGTCCCGCGCCGGCGGCATGGCGGTCGTGCCGCGCAACGCGCCCAGTGCGAAGGGCAGCAGGCACAGGAAGCCCACCGCATAGCGCAGCAGCGCCAGCGTCAGCGGCGGCACCTCGGCCACGACCGAACGCGAGGCCACGATCGCCGCGCCCACCAGCACGCCGGACCCTGCCGCCGCGAGCAGGGCGCGGTTCAGAGCCTGAGCTCCCAGGTTTCGGCGACCAGCTCGCGGCCGAAGGCGGTGTACGGTTCGCTCTCCTTGAGCACGAAGCCGCGGCTCGCATAGATGCTGCGGGCGGCCGTGAGGATGCTCTGCGTCCACAGCACGATCCTGCGGTAGCCCTTCGCCCGCGCGAAGGCGGTGCATTCGTCGGTGAGGCGCCCGCCCAGCCCGAGGCCGCGCGCCTCCGGCCGCAGGATCAGCAGGCGCAGCTTGGCGACGGTGGCCGACTTGCGCACCAGGAACACGCTGCCGGCGCGCTCGCCGTCGACCTCCGCGATCCAGCCCCTTTCCCATGCGGGATCGAAGTCGCGCAGGTACTTCGCCGCGACGTCGGCGACCAGCGCCTCGAACTGCGCGTCGAAGCCGTACTCGCGCGCGTAGAGCTCACCATGCATCTGCACCACCCAGCCGAGGTCGCCGGGGCGCGGGTCGCGCAGGACGACGCGGCGTTCGGCGGCGCTTGCGGGTTCCAGCAGCCGCTGCACGGTGTCCATCGCGGCGATCAGGCGCGGCCGCGCAGCCGGCGGCACGGCGGCCAGCAGGGCCGCGGCCTCGTCGCGCGACTTCTGCTGCAGCGGCGCGAAGGTGGCGTAGCCGGCCTCGGTGAGCCGCAGCAGGCTCTGGCGCGCGTCGTGCGGCGCCGTCTCGCGCGCGAGCCAGCCGGCGTGCTCGAAGCGGCGCAGGATGCGGCTGAGATATCCGGCGTCGAGCTCCAGGTCGCGCACGAGGTCGCGCGCGGCCAGGGGCGGCCGGTGCGCGAGCTCGTACAGCACGCGCACCTCGGTCAACGTGAAGTCGGAGTCGAGGTAGCGCTTGAGGATGCCGATGCGCTGCGTGTAGAAGCGGTTGAACGCGCGCACCGCCTTCACGTGCGAGCGGGCCACGCGGGGGGAGGGGCGGGACATGCGCGGCAGTGTCCGGGAAATGCTTGCCGGAGTCAACGATCGGGGGCTATGCTGCGGGCATGAGCGAGCCCGCACTGCAAGCCTTCGCCACCGGCCTGGCCTTCCCGGAGGCGCCGCGCTGGCACGCGGGGGCGCTGTGGTTCTCCGACTTCTACCTGCAGCGCGTGTGCCGCGCCACGGCGGACGGCGACGTGCGCACCGTGGTCGAACTGGACGACCAGCCCTCCGGCCTGGGATGGCTGCCCGACGGCCGCCTGCTGGTCGTCGCCATGCACCGGCGGCAGGTCCTGCGGCTGGATCCGGAGGGGCTGCGGGTGCACGCGGATCTCTCCGGCCTCGTGGCCTGGCCCTGCAACGACATGCTGGTCGATGCGCAGGGCCGCGCCTACGTCGGCAATTTCGGCTTCGACCTGCATGCGAAGGCGCCCTTCGCGCCGACGGTGCTGGTGCTCGTGGCCCCCGACGGCGCGACACGCGTGGTCGCCGACGACCTGCACTTTCCGAACGGCATGGCGCTGGGCGCCGACGGCCGCACGCTGATCGTGGCCGAGAGCTACGGCAAGCGCCTCACCGCCTTCGACGTGGAGGAAGACGGCGGGCTGCGCGACCGGCGCGTCTGGGCGCGCTTCGAGGAGAAGGGCGTTGCGCCGGACGGCATCTGCCTCGACGCCGAGGGCGCCGTCTGGATGGCGTCGCCGGTGAGCCGCGAGGTGCTGCGGGTGCGCGAAGGCGGCGCGATCACGCACCGCATCCCGACCGGCGAACAGGCGACGGCCTGCGCCATCGGCGGCGAAGACGGCGGCAGCCTGTTCGTCACCACGGGGCGCGTGATGGTCACGCCGGAGCAGTCGCGCCGCGCCCGCGGCGGCGCCGTGCTGCGCATGCCCCTTCCGGCGACCCTCCCGCGCTTTGCCGCAGGGGGCTGAACATCCTGGTCGGCGCGATGAGCCGCGCCCGGACCTTGCTGCGCGTGATCATGGAACTGGCGCGCGGCCGCCAGGGGCCTTGCCGCCGCGCGTGCGGCGACTATCATCGGCGCACCATGGGTGCGGACTACCGTCGCGAACTCGAGGCCATGCGCCCGGATCTCGTGCGCTACGCCTCGCACCTGCTGCGCGCGCCGCAGGCCGCCGAAGACGCGGTGCAGGAAACGCTGCTGGCGGCCCTGGCCGCGCCGGCCGCCTTCGACGGCCGCTCGAGCCTGCGCACCTGGCTCACCGGCATCCTGAAGAACAAGTGCATCGACGTGGTGCGGCGCGAGCAGCGGGAGACGCCGATGGCAGCCGTGGATCCGGAGGCCGCGGCGCAGGAGTTCGAGGACCTGTTCGACGAGCGCGAGCACTGGCGCGAGCATCCGCGCGAATGGCAGACGCCGGAAGCGGCGCTGCAGGACAAGGAGTTTCGCCGCGTGCTGGAGTCCTGCCTCGCCCACCTGCCGCGGCGTACCGTGCAGGTCTTCCTGCTGCGCGAGCAGATGGGGCGCGAGATCGAGGAGATCTGCCGCGACCTGGGGCTCAGTGCCGCCAACTGCTCGGTGCTGCTGCACCGCTCCCGCATGGCGCTGCGGCTGTGCCTGCAGAAGAACTGGTTCCGCGCATGAGCCCCGACGTCTCCTGCCGGCGCGCGACCGAGCTGCTGTCGGAGCAGCTCGATCGCGAGCTGTCGCTGGAGGAGAAGGCGGCGCTGAAGGCCCATCTGCTGATCTGCCGCGGCTGCCGCGCCGTGGACCACCAGTTCCGCTTCCTGCGCGATGCGATCCGCGGCCTGGTGGACCGGGACGAGCCTCCTAGTCCCGGCTGACGATCGGGCAGTTCACCACGAAGTCCGCGGAGGCGAAGGGCGCGCCGCCGGGCCCGGTGATCACGCCGTCCTGCGCCAGGTTCTCCACCTGGCCGAAGTCGGTTTGCCGCAGGTTCTGCCGCGTCGCGACCGCCTGGGCGCTCCATTGCGCCGGGTGCACGTCCCACAGCGGGCTGTAGCGGCCCTGCTTCGGGTTCCAGAACAGCACGTTCAGCGGCGACAGGCCATCGAGCAGTGCCGAATTCAGGCCCTGGCGCTGCGGGTTGGCCGCGCCGGTCTGGCCGTTGACGAAGGCCGCGAGGCTGGCGCGCGCGGAGTCGGTTCCGTCGCCCCCGGCCCGCGGGGCGAACTTCAGCTGCGGCGCGAAGGTCACGTTCTCCAGCGCCGCCACGGCGGGATCGGAAGCGTCGGTGGACAGGTACTTGACGCCGCGGCCGCCCTGGAATCCGCGCGTGAGTTCCATGCGCACGGTGTAGGTTCCCACGTCGATGCCGATCACCTTCGCCGCCCGCCCGGTGGCGTTCGCGATGTGCGGCGCGTTCAGGATCACGCCATTGGGCAGTTCGATCAGCGGGCTGTAGCCGATTTCGCCCACCGCGCCGGGGTCGGCGAGGGAGGGCGGGAAGCCCGCGGGTCCCGGGATCACCCGGCGCTGGAACGAGAAGTCCACGCTGGCGGGGAAGCGCACGACGCCATCGGGGTCGACGCTCGCCTTCTGCACGGCCTGCGTGCCGCGCGCATTGGCGAGCTTCTGCGCGTGGTTGACGCCGCGCCGCTGCGCATCCTTGTCGTCGGAGCTGTCGAGGACGATGTACCAGACGTCCGCGTTGCCGCGCCGGCCGCGGTACAGCGGGAACGTGGCCGTGTCGTCGACGTGCTCGGTGGCGCTGGTGATGAACAGCGTGCGCTCGTCCGCGAAGGCCGGTGCGGTGCCGGCGCCGACGAAGGCGGTGAGCGCGAACAGGGCGCTCGCGGCCCACCTGCTTGCCTGGATGATCATGGTCTGCCCTTTCCTTGGCGATGGGGTCCGCACCATGCGGACTCCTTCGTTGGTCGGGGCAGGCGCCGCGTTCTTACACCCGCCGGTGCAAGTCCCTGCGCGGCGAAAGGGAATGCGGGCCTAGACCAGCCGCCGCAGCAGCGCGACGATGCGCTCGGCGCGCGGCCCGTAGGGCGGCCGCAGCATGTCGTTGCCGGCCCAGCGCGACTGCTCGAACACCGGCTTCTCCTTGGAGAACAGGCGGAAGCCGTATTCGCCGTGGTAGGCGCCGATGCCGCTGTCGCCGACGCCGCCGAAGGGCAGGTTGTCCTGGGCGATGTGCAGCAGCACGTCGTTGACCGTCACGCCGCCGGCGACGGTGCGCGTGAGCACCTCCTGCCGGCGCGCGCGGTCGCTGCCGAACCAGTAGAGCGCCAGCGGCCGCGGCCGGTCGTTCACGAAGGCGATCGCTTCCTCGTGCGAGTCGCAGGCCACCAGGGGCAGCACCGGCCCGAAGATCTCCTCGCGCATGACGGCCATGTCCGGCCGCGGGTCGAGCAGCAGCGTCGGCGCGAAGGTGCGCGAGCGCGCCGCATCGCCGTCCGCCGGCAGGCGCAGCGCCCGCGCGCCGCCCGCCTCGGCTTGCGCCACCAGCCGCTGCAGCCGCTCGTAGTGGCGCTCGTTGACGATGCTGGTGTAGTCGGGGTTGCCTTCCAGCCGCGGGTACATCCGGCGCGCGGCGGCCGTGAACGCCGCCACGAAGGCGTCCTGCGAGGCGCGCGGCAGCAACACGTAGTCGGGTGCGATGCAGGTCTGCCCCGCGTTGAACAGCTTGCCGGCGGCGATGCGCGCCGCCGCCTGCGCGACATCGGCCGTGGCATCGAGGATGGCCGGCGACTTGCCTCCCAGTTCCAGCGTCACGGGAACGAGGTTGGCGGCCGCGGCCAGCGCGACCTGCCGGCCCACGGCTGTGGAGCCGGTGAAGAACAGGTGGTCGAAGGGTTGGCGCACGAAGGCCTTGCCGACTTCGGCGTCGCCCAGCACCACGGCGCATTCGGCGGCATCGAAGTGCTGCGCCACCAGTTCCGCCAGCAGCGCGGAAAAGCCGGGCGTGATCTCGCTCGGCTTGACCAGCACGCGGTTGCCGGCGGCGAGCGCGGCCACCGCCGGCGCCAGCGCGAGCTGCAGCGGGTAGTTCCAGGGGCTCACCACGCCGACCACGCCCACGGGCTGCGGCAGGATCCGGCTGGTGCCCGGCAGCGAATGAAAGGAGGTGGGCACGCGGCGCGCCTTCATCCAGCGGCGCAGGTGCCGGCGCGTGTGGGAGATGCCGGCGAGCACGAAGAAGGTTTCCGCGATCGCGGTCTCGTGCAGCGAGCGGTTGCCGAAATCGGCCGAGATCGCGCGCGCGATCCGCTCGCCGTTGGCTTCCAGCAGGGCCTGCAGCCTTTGCAGCCGTGCCAGCCGCGCGTCCAGCGTGGGGTAGGGCTCACGGCCGAACGCGGCGCGCTGCTGCGCCAGCAGGCCGGACAGGGGATCGTCGCGGTCCATGTCAGTAACGCGGCTCGAAGCGGCGGATCGCGTCCTGAACCTCCGGCGCGACGGCGAAGCCCGGACCGTACTTCGCCGCCAGTTCGCGCGCGCGCCCGAGGAAGGCCTCGATGCCCATGCCGTAGATGAACTGCAGCGCCCCGCCGGTCCAGCCGGGAAAGCCGATGCCGAAGATCGACCCGATGTTGGCGTCGTGCACGCTCGTGAGCACGCCTTCGGCGAGGCAGCGCGCCGTCTCCACCGACTGGCGATACAGCAGCCGGTCCTTCAGGTCCTGCAGGTCCCAGGCGGCACCCGGCTTCTCGAACAGGGTCTTCAGCTCGGGCCACAGGAACTTGCGCGCGCCCGGTTCCTGCGGGTACTCGTAGAAGCCGCCGCCGGCCGCGCGGCCGTTGCGGTCGAACTCCTTGACCATGCGCTCCACCAGCAGCTCGCCGGGCGTCGCGATGTAGGTCTTGCCTTCGGCGCGGTAGTCGGCGCGCGTCTGGTCCAGCACGTGAACCGAGAGCGAGAGCGCCGTCTCGTCCAGCACCGCCAGCGGGCCTACCGGCATCCCGGCCTGGATGCCGGCCTGTTCCACCACCGGGGCGGGGATGCCTTCGCCCACCATCGCGGCGCCCTCCATCACGAAGGTGCCGAACACGCGGCTGGTGAAGAAGCCGCGCGCGTCGTTGACCACGATGGGGATCTTGCCCAGCGCCTGCACGTAGTCGTAGGCGCGCGCCACGGTCTCGTCGTCGGTGGACTGGCCGCGGATGATCTCCACCAGCTTCATCTTGTCCACCGGGCTGAAGAAGTGGATGCCGACGAATTTCTGCGGCCGTGCGCTGGCGCGGGCCAGGCCCGTGATCGGCAGCGTGGAGGTGTTGCTGGCGAAGAAGCCGTCCGGCGCCAGCATGGGCTCGGCTTCCTTCGTCACCCGCGCCTTCAGTTCGCGGTTCTCGAACACGGCCTCGATGATCAGGTCGCAGCCTTGCAGGTCCTTCATGGCCTCGGTCGGCGTGATGCGCGCGAGCAGCGCCTGCTCCTCTTCGGCGCCCATGCGGCCCTTGGCGACGCGCGGCTGCGTGAGCTTTGCGCTGTAGGCCTTGCCCGCTTCCGCCTTGGCGAGGGAGACGTCCTTCACCACGGTGGCGATGCCGCGGCTCGCCTGCGCGTAGGCGATGCCGCCGCCCATCATGCCGGCGCCCAGGATGCCCACCTTCCGCGGCGTGAAGCGCCCCTCCCACTTCGGACGCGACTGGCCGGCCTTGATCGCGTTCATGTTGAAGAAGAAGGTGTTGATCATGTTCTTCGCCACCGGCGACACGATCAGCTTGGCGAGGTAGCGCGTCTCGATGCGCAGCGCGGTGTCGAAGTCGACCTGCGCGCCTTCCACCATGGCCGCCAGCGCGTATTCCGGCGCGGGGTAGAGGCCGCGCGTCTTCTGCTTCATCGCCGCGGGGGCGACGGCCAGCATGCCGGCGATCTTGGGGTTGGACGGCGTGCCGCCCGGCATCTTGTAGTCCTTGGCGTCCCAGGGCTGCTGCGCCTGCGGATGCTCCGCGATCCAGGCCAGCGCCGCCGGCCGCAGGGCCGCCGCATCGCGCACCAGTTCCTGCACCAGGCCGAGGGCGAGCGCATCGCGCGGCGAGAACAGCTTGCTTTCCAGGACGTAGGGCTGCGCGCCCAGCAGGCCCAGCAGCCGCGTCATCTTGGTGATGCCGGAAGCGCCGGGGATCAGCCCCAGCGTGATCTCGGGCAGGCCGAACTGGATCTTCGGCGAGTCCACCGCGATGCGGTGGTGCGCCACCAGCGCCAGCTCCCAGCCGCCGCCCAGGGCGGAGCCGTTCAGGCACGCCACCACCGGCACGCCCAGCGTCTCCAGCGTGCGGAAGTTCTTCTTCACCAGCTCGATCTCGCGGAACACGCGCGGCGCGTCCTGCGGCTGCAGCCGCATGGTGGCCTTGAGGTCGGCGCCGGCGAAGAAGGTGCTCTTGGCCGAAGCCAGCACGATGCCGCGGATCGCGGCGCGGTCCGCCAGCACCTGCTGCACGGCCTCGGTCAGGTCCTGCTGCCACTGCTCGCACATGGTGTTGACCGGCGAGCCGGGCTCGTCGAGCGTGAGCGTGGCAATGCCGTCGGCCAGTTCGTAGCGGATGGTCTTCATGGTCACACCCGCTCCACGATGGTGGCGATGCCCATGCCGCCGCCCACGCACAGCGTGGCCAGGCCGAAGCGCAGCTGCCGGCGATGCAGTTCGTCGATCAGCGTGTTGAGGATCATCGCGCCGGTGGCGCCGAGCGGATGGCCCATGGCGATCGCGCCGCCGTTGACGTTCACCTTGTCCGCTGGCACGCCCATCTCCTTCATGAACTTCATGGGGACGGCGGCGAAGGCCTCGTTGACCTCGAACAGGTCGATCTGGTCGATCGTCATGCCCGCCTTGGCGAGCGCCTTGCGCGCGGCGGGCATGGGGCCTGTCAGCATGATCGTCGGGTCCGCGCCCGAGAGCGCGGCGGCGACGATGCGGGCGCGCGGCGTGAACCCGTGCGCCCGGCCGGCCTCCTCGCTGCCGACCAGCACCGCGGCCGCGCCGTCGACGATGCCCGAGGAGTTGCCCGCGTGGTGCACGTGGTGGATCCGTTCCACCCACGGATAGCGGCTGATCGCGACCTGGTCGAAGCCCATCGCACCGAGCTGCTCGAAGGCGGGCTTCAACGACGCCAGGCCTTCCATCGTGGTGTGCGGCTTGATGAATTCGTCCTGCTCCAGGATGGCCTGGTCCAGCCAGTCCTTGACCGGCACCACCGAGCCGGCGAAGTACCCGCCTTCGCGGGCCCGCGCGGCGCGCCGCTGCGATTCCAGCGCGAACGCATCGACGTCCTGGCGCGTGAAGCCTTCCAGGGTGGCGATCAGGTCCGCGCCTATGCCTTGCGGCACGAAGGACGTGGCCGAATTCGTCTCCGGGTCCTGCGCCCAGGCGCCGCCGTCGGAGCCGATCGGCACCCGGCTCATGCTCTCGACGCCGCCGGCGACCACCAGGTCCTCCCAGCCGGAGCGCACCTTCTGCGCCGCCATGTTCACGGCCTCGAGGCCCGAGGCGCAGAAACGGTTGAGCTGCACGCCGGAGCAGCGCCAGTCCCAGCCCGCCTTCAGCGCCGCGACCTTGGCGATCACGGAGCCCTGTTCGCCGATCGGCGAGACCACGCCCATCACCACGTCGTCGACCGCCGCCGTGTCGAAGTCGTTGCGCCGCTGCAGCTCGGCGAGCACGCCGGCCAGCAGGTTCACGGGCTTGACCTCGTGCAGACTGCCGTCCTTCTTGCCCTTGCCGCGCGGCGTGCGGATCGCGTCGTAGACGAAGGCTTCGGTCATGGTGGTCTCCCGTGTCGGATGTGCCGGGGCAGTATAGGCAGCGGAAGGGGCGCTGTCGCGCTGCGGACCATGTCACGCAGGCGACGGGATCGGGGTATCCCTCAGGGAAGGCGCGCCCGGCTGCGCCTAGATTGCACGCCAGCCCGCCGCCGAGAGCGGGCCACCCCCACATCAAGGAGACCATCTTGCGATCCAGCCCGTACCGGCCGCGGCCTGCCGCCGGCCGCCTCGCACTCGTCGCGCTCGCTTCCGCCGTCCTCGCGTCCTGCGGCGGCGGCAGCGGCGAACAGCACCTGCCCGTGCAGATCAGCACCCTGAGCAACCGCGCCGACCTCGTGAGCGGCGGCCATGCGCTGGTGGAGATCGCGGCGCGCTCGAATCCCTCGCTCGGCAACCTGAAGGTCAGCCTCAACGGCACCGACGTCACCGGCCAGTTCGCGCGCGGCGCGGACGGCCGCATGATCGCCACGCTCACGGGCCTCAAGGAGGGCGAGAACGTCGTCACCGCCTCGGCCGAGAATGCGCTGCCCGCGCGCCTGACGATCACCAATGCGCCGCGCTCCGGCCCGGTGATGACCGGGGCGCAGCCCACGCCGTTCTACTGCGCCACGCCCACGCCGCAGGCCGCCAGCGGCAACACGCCGCAGACGGCGCCCAGCGGCCTCGCGGGCCAGCCGGACGCGAACTGCAACATCGCCACCGAGTTCAGGCTGTACTACCGCACCACGCTGGCCACGCCCCTGGGCGGCTGCCCCTTGCCGGATCCCTTCAGCAACAGCGCGCTGGCGCAACCCGCCCCGTCCGCCAACCAGTGCTTCAAGCCGTTCACGCCCGGCACCACGCCGGCCGACATGGCGGCGCCCGTCACCACGATCGACGGCGTGACGGTGCCCTTCATCGTGCGGCTGGAGCGCGGCACGATCAACCGCGGCATCTACGACATCGCGGTGCTGTTCGACCCGGCCAAGCCCTGGACCGTGCAGGCGCCGCAGGCCGGCTGGAACGGCAAGGTCTATTACAGCTTCGGCTCCAGCACGGGCCAGCCGCGCCGGCAGGTGCGCACCACGGTGAACTGGACGACGCTGGAGGAGCAGCTCAAGCGCGGCTACCTCGTGGCCCAGAACAGCATGACGGACTCCTCGCGCAACTCCAACCGCGTGCTGATGGCCGAGACCACGATGATGATGAAGGAGCACATCATCGAGAGTTACGGGCGGGTGAAGTACACCCTCGGCACGGGCTGCTCGGGCGGCTCGATCAACTCGAACATGAACCTGTCCATCATGCCCGGCACGCTGGACGGCGTGATCACCACCTGCACCTATCCCGACTCCGAGACCACCTCGATGGAGGTCGGGGACTGCTCGCTGCTGGTGGAGGCGTACCAGAAGCCCGCGCTGCTGAACGTATGGACCGGCATGGGCTTGACGCAGGCGGAGATCAACGCGCGCCGCGCCGCCATCAACGGCCACCAGGACCACACCAGCTGCATCGCCTGGTTCAACCTGTTCGGCAGCAACGGCAAGGCGGGGCTCTACAACTTCCGCCACGTCAACGCCGCCGACATCGCCACCGGCGCGATCACGCAGGACGCCGCGCAGGTCAACAACTGCGAGTTGCCCAACACCGCGGTGTTCGACCCGGCGCGCCCCACCGAGACGGCGAGCCTGCCGCGCTGCAACGCGTGGTCGTGGGCCGAGTCGATCTGGGGCCGCGCCTCCGGCAGCACCGCGGCGCGCGACACGCGCGACAACACGGGCGTGCAGTACGGCCTGGGCGCGCTGCTGGCGGGGCGCATCACGGCGGAGGAGTTCGTCACCCTCAACGAGGTGGTCGGCGGCATCGACCGCGACTCCACCCCGCGCGCGCAGCGCAGCATGGCGGACGCCGAAGCGCTGGAGACCGCCTACCGCTCGGGCATCGTCGCTTCCGGCAGCAACCTGGCGAAGGCGGCGATCCTCGACATGCGCGGCTGGGACGACTCGCTGATCAACCTGCCGCCGGCCACCGTGGCGCCCGGCAGCCCGATCTCGCCGGTGTTCGGCATCCACCACCAGTGGTTCAGTTTCGGCATCCGCGACCGCATCGCGCGCGATGCGGGAGACGCGAACTCGCAGGCGATGTGGCGCTTCGCCCGCGGCGGCATGATCCCCAACGCGGCACTCGCCAACGAAGGCATCAGCGTGATGGACCAGTGGCTCACCACGCTGGTGGCCGACGCCAGCAGCCGCACCCTGGCGCAGAAGGTGCGGGCGGCGCGTCCGGCGGGCGCGGCCGATTTCTGCCTCCTGAGCAACGACACCGCGCAGGCCACCCGCGTGACCGACCCGGCCACCTGCGACGCCGATCCCTTCCTGAAGCCGGCCGCGTCGCCGCGCCAGGTGGCCGGCGGCCCGCGCACGGAAGACGTGCTGAAGTGCCAGCTCAAGCCGCTGGCGCAGTCGGACTACCCGGCCGGCACCTTCACCGGCGCGCAGTTCGCGCGCCTGCAGGCGGTGTTCGCGAGCGGCGTGTGCGACTGGAGCAAGCCGGGCGTGGGCCAGCAGGCCGCGGTGGCGCCGCTCACCTTCCAGGCCGGCCCGGGCGGGCGTCCGCTCGGTGCCGCGCCGGTTTCCACGGCGCAGTGAGGCAGCACGCCGGGCGCGGCCACCGCGGCCGCGCCCGGCGCATCATCGGGACATGATCCAGCGCACTCTCTTCTCGGCCGAACACGACGCCTTCCGCGACGCCTTCCGCCGCTTCGTCGACAGGGAAATCGCGCCCTTCCACGCCCAGTGGGAGGAGCAGGGCTACGTGGACCGGGAGGTCTGGCGCAAGGCCGGCGCCAACGGCTACCTCTGTCCCACCATGCCCGAAAGCTGCGGCGGTGCCGGCGCCGACAAGCTGTACTCGGTGGTGCAGATGGAGGAACTGGCCCGCGGCGGCTTCACCGGCATCGGCTTCGGGCTGCACAACGAGATCGTGGCGCCTTACCTGCTGCATTACGGCACGCCGGAGCAGAAGGAGCGCTGGCTGCCGCGGCTGGCCAGTGGCGAGCTGGTGGGCGCCATCGCCATGAGCGAGCCCGCCGCCGGCAGCGACCTGCAGGGCATCCAGAGCACGGCCATCCGACAGGGCGACGGCAGCTATCTCCTGAACGGCAGCAAGACCTTCATCACCAACGGCTGGCACGCCGACCTGGTGATCGTGGTGGCCAAGACCGATCCCGCCGCCGGGGCCAAGGGCACCAGCCTGCTGGTGGTGGAGCGGGGCATGCAGGGCTTCGCGTACGGCCAGCGCCTGAAGAAGCTCGGGCTGAAGGCGCAGGACACGTCGGAGCTGTTCTTCGACAACGTGCGCGTGCCGGCCGACAACCTGCTCGGTGGCCCCGCGCTGGAGAACCGGGGCTTCGCGTGCCTGATGGAGCAGCTGCCGTGGGAGCGCATGCAGATCGCCGTGACGGCGGTGGCGGCCTCGGAAGCCGCCATCGGGTGGACGGTGGAGTACGTGAAGGACCGGCGCGTGTTCGGCCAGCCGCTCGCCTCCTTCCAGAACACCCGCTACAAGCTCGCCGAGCTGCAGACCGAAGTGCAGGTGGCGCGCGTCTTCGTCGACCGCTGCCTCGAGCTGGTGCTGATGGACCAGCTCGACACGGCCACCGCCAGCATGGCCAAGTACTGGACCAGCGACCTGCAATGCAAGGTGATGGACGAGTGCGTGCAGTTGCACGGCGGCTACGGCTTCATGTGGGAAGTGCCGATCACCCGCGCCTACGCGGACGCGCGCGTGCAGCGCATCTACGGCGGCACCAACGAGATCATGAAGGAGGTGATCTCGCGGGCCATGGGGCTGGGCGGCGGCCGCTAGGCGCCGCCCGGGGGAAACCGGATCAGCGGCCGATCGCCGCGACGCCGCCCGCCGCCACCACGCCGTCCTGTTCCGCCGAACCGCCGGAGACGCCGATCGCACCGATGATGCGGCCGCCCTCGGTGAGCGGGATGCCGCCTTCGACCGCGCTGGCGTGGCGCAGCGTCAGGATGCGCAGTCCGGCACCGGCGGCGGCGAGGCCATCCTGGAACACCTTGGTCGGGCGCCGGTACATCGCGGCGGAGACGGCCTTGTCCTGCGCCACGAAGACGCTGGCCGTCTGCGTGTTGTCCATCTTCTCGAACCCGACCAGGTTGCCGGCGGTGTCCACCACGGCGACGGCCATGGGCACGTTGATGCGCCGGGCTTCGGCGATGGCGCCGGCGATGGCACGCCGGGCCTGCTCGTGCGTCACGTTGTTTCCGTACTGCGGCACGGAGGGGGCGGCCGGGGCTGGCGCCGGCGCCTGGGCCAGGGCCAGGCCGGCCGTGCCTGCCAGCGCGAGGCCGGCGACGAACGATGCGATGGGACGGGTGCTGCGCATGGTGGGATCCTCGTTGTGGTTGGCGGGAAAAAGCGCCCGGCGAGGCTAGCACTGCCGTGCAGGCGCGGCAATGGTGCTTCCTTGACAGGGCGCGCGGCGCGCCCTACAAAGTTCGCCCGTTCACTGCGCGACGAGGTTTCCATGCTCTACCACGGCAGCTGCCACTGCGGCCGCATCCGCTACGAAGTCGAAGGCGAGGTCGACAGCGCGCTGGCGTGCAATTGCTCGCTGTGCTCGCGCAAGGGTTCGCTGCTGTGGTTCGTGCCGCGCGAGAAGCTGCGCCTGCTCACGCCGGAGGACGCCGCATCGACCTACGAGTTCAACAAGCACGTGATCAAGCACCGCTTCTGCCCCACCTGCGGCATCCATCCGTATGCGGAAGGCGTGGGGCCGGGCGGCGCGAAGATGGCGGCCATCAACCTGCGCGTGCTGCAGGACCTCGACCTGGAAAGCGTGCCGGTCAAGCATTACGACGGCCGCTCCGCGTAGGAGGCGATGCGATGAAGAAGCTGGACATCGCCGCGCTGCAGCCCGCGCATGCCGGCGCATGAAGGAGACCGATCCATGGACCCCGTGGTGCATTTCGAGATGCCGTACGACGACCGCGAGCGCATCGCGCGCTTCTACCGCGCGGCCTTCGAGTGGGAGTTGCAGATGCTCGGGCCCGACATGGGCAACTACGTGCTGGCGACCACCGCGGAGCGCGACGGCCCGCCGGAAGCCAAGCGCGGCGCCATCAACGGCGGCTTCTTCCCCCGCCAGCCCGACATGCCCGGGCAGCATCCCTCGGTGGTGATCGCGGTGGAGGACATCGCCGCGTCCTCGCGCAAGGTGAAGGACGCGGGCGGGGAAGTGCTCGGCGAGCCGATGGAGATCCCCGGCGTGGGGCTCTACGTCGCCTTCTTCGATACCGAGCGCAACCGGCTCAGCATGCTGCAGCCGAAGAGGGCAGGCGCCTGAAGCGGCGCCCGCCTCGAAGCGCTTAGTAGCGCGACGGATCGCGCGGATAGCGGTCGTCGCGGTTGATCACGCCGTCGCGGTCGCGGTCGCCGTAGGGGCCGCGGCGCGCTTCGCCGTTGTACGCGAGGTCGTCGCGGCGCATCCAGTGGCCGGCCACGAACTGCCACGAGCCGTCGCTGGCCTGCTCCCAGTGGCCGGCGCGCCAGGCGAAGCCCGGGCGGGCGCTCATCCACTCGCCCGTCATCCACACGTACTGGCCATTGCGCCACTCGTAGTGGCCGGGCGACCACACGTAGCCTTCGCGCGGGGCGGGCACCGATTCGTACACGGGCGCGGGGGGCGCCGGCTGCACGATCACGGCCTGGCCGGGATAGCTGTAGACCGTGGTGTTCGGCTGGCTGGGGTAGACGGTCGTCCCCGGATAGTAGGTGCCGGTGTTGGCGACGACGGCGGGCACCGCCTGGGCGACGGACGCGACGCCCATCAGCGCGCCGGCCGCCAGCGCGGCGGCGATCAGGGTCTTGTGGTTCATATGCACTCCTTGTTGCTATAGCCACAAGGTGCGGCCGGGCTGGCCGCGGCGGCATCGGACCGCGTCGGGTCTGCCCGTCAGCGCCGTCCGGCGGACGGCACGAACTTGGGACCGATCAGCTGCGGCGGGCGCACTGGCCAGGCTGGGCGGGCGCGGAGACGGAACAGGGCTGCGCCGCCGGCGCCGCCGTGGCGCGCGCGGGCATGGCGGCCAGGTAGATGGCGGTGCCTATGGTGCCCAGCGCGACGGCCATGGTGCCGAACAGCAGGTACCAGGGCCAGCTGTCGTTGGCGCGCAGCAGGTGGGCGAGGGTGCGCGGGGCGGGCTGCGCGGGCCGGCGTGCCTGCGGGGCGCGCTCGACGCGGCGGATCCACAGGTCGTGTTCGGCGCGGCGATGCGCGTCCGACAGCACTTCGTAGGCGGCGTTGATGGCGGCCATCGCGCGGCTGGCGTTGGCGTTGTCCGGCATCTTGTCGGGGTGGTACTTCTGGGCCAGCCTGCGGTACGCCGCGCGCACGCGCTCGGGCGAGGCGTTGCGCTCGACCTGAAGCACGTCGTAGTAGGTGGGCGTGGAAGCGGCCATCGCTACGATTTTCATAGCCTCGTCCGGCCGCGGTCCAGCAAAAGCGCTCTTCATGGCGGCGACTGTGGGCTCGCTGCTACAAAAACAGCAGCGAGGCACCGCACCTCAGGCCATGCGGTGGCGGAAGAACGAGGTGGCGAACAGGCGCGGGATGGTGATCCGGTCGCGCTGGCGCCGCTCGGCGAGGGTGCGGGCATGCGAGGGCAGGTGCAAGACCTCGTTGCGGGCGTCCATCGCCACGGCCGCGAGCGCGCCCTCGATCGAACGGTGCTGCTCGCCGCCGAAGATCTTGAAGGCGCAATCGGCGTCCCAGTAGCTTTCCGGGCGCGTCCAGCACACCTTGGCATAGCTGCAGAACCGCTCGCCGTCGCCGGCCGGCGAGGCGTAGGCCGCGAGATAGAAACCGTTGACGGGGCCCCAGATGCGTTCCATGAACTGCTCCCTGCACTGCTTGGTGGGCGCGAGTTTGCTGCGGGCGAACGCGCTTGTGGCACCCCCGACAAGCTGTCGCGGCGCGGT
The DNA here is from genome assembly GCF_037890035.1 of Ramlibacter sp. AN1133. Taxonomy (NCBI): domain Bacteria; kingdom Pseudomonadati; phylum Pseudomonadota; class Betaproteobacteria; order Burkholderiales; family Comamonadaceae; genus Ramlibacter; species Ramlibacter sp. AN1133. The sequence goes on along the minus strand of NZ_JBBKTQ010000026.1, from coordinate 19,835 downwards.
CCTACAGGAGAAGTTGGCAGGGCAGCGCGCTTCGCATTTCCATTTCTTTACGGCCGCGTACGACACCACTTGCGCCGCATCAAGGGAGGCCGCCCGCACGCTCCTAGCATGAAGCCATGGTTCCGGATCGACACCTGCGCGCGGCCTCGGCCGCCGTGCTGGTCGTGCTCGCTGCTTGCGCCACCCGCCCGCCGGGAGTGGCGGACATGGCCGGCGTCGCCGTCCCCACCCAGTGGGCCCAGCCCCGACCCGCCGGCGGCGCGACGTTCGCGAGCTGGTGGAGCAGCTTCGGCGACCCGATGCTGGCGGAACTGGTGGCCGCCGCGGCACGAGGGAACACGGACGTTGCGCGCGCAGGCGCCAACCTGCGGCTGGCCCGCGCGCTGCGGCAACAGGCCGCGGCCGGGCTGCTGCCGACGATTTCGGCCGGCGCAAGCGGCCAGCGCAGCGACTCCGCCGCGGGTGGGCGCACCACCCTCCAGGCCGGGCTCGATGCGGCCTGGGAACCCGACCTGTTCGGGGCCAACCGGCACGCGCTGGGCTCGCAGGAGGCGCAGGTGCGCGCCAGCGCGGCCACGCTCGCGGCGACGCATGTCAGCGTGGCCGCCGAAGTGGCGCTCGCGTACCTGGATGTGCGCGCCGCGCAGGTGCGCACCGCGGTCGCGCGGGAAAACCTCGCCAGCCAGGAAGAGACGCTGCAGATCAGCCGCTGGCGGCAGCAGGCCGGGCTCGCGAACTCGCTGGAAGTGGAGCAGGCGCTGGGCGCAGTCGAACAGACGCGCGCGCAGGTGCCGGGCCTGCTGGCGGCGGCCGCCGCCGCGGCGCATGCGCTCGCCGTGCTGGTGGGCGAGCCGCCCGAGGCGCTGCTGCAGCGGCTGGCGGCCACCCCGGCCGTCCTGCCGCAACCGTCGGCGGCGCTGGAGGTGGCGATCCCCGCGCAGGCGCTGCGACAGCGGCCGGACGTCTTCGCGGCCGAACAGCAGTTGCGCGCGGCCGCCTCCGATGTGGCAGCGGCCGATGCGCAGCGCAAGCCCGCGGTGAACCTGAGTGCATCGCTGGCGTGGACCGGCGCGACCCTGGGCTCCATCGGCAGCGTGGCGGCGGCGCGCAGCCTGCTCGCCTCGATCGCGCAGCCGCTGTTCGACGCCGGCCGGCGCGACGCGCAGCTGGCCGCGCGCGAGGCGGCGTTCGATGCCGCCGGCGCGGGCTACCGCGCGACCGTGCTCGTCGCCCTGCAGGAGGTGGAGGACGCCCTGGCGTCGCTCGCCGCCGACCGCGAACGGCTCGCCGCCCTGCAGCGTGCGCTGGCCGCTGCCCGCAATGCCTCGCTGCTGGCGACGCAGCGGCACGCCAGCGGCCTGATCGACTTCCAGACCGTGCTGGAGACGCAGCGCACGCTGCTGTCGGTGCAGGACAGCGTCGCCAGCGTCCAGGCGGCCGTCGCGGCCGACCATGTTCGCCTGTACAAGGCGCTGGGCGGCGGCTGGCGCGACACCGGGATGGAGATGAATTCGTGAACGCCCCCGAAGTTGCCCTGCGCAAGCTGCTGGGACAGGTCGAAGGCCGCGCGCCCTGGCGTCGCCCCGCCGTGTGGGCCGGCGTGGCCGTGGTCCTGGTGCTCGGCGCGGCCCTCTGGGCCTGGCTCTCGCCCTCGGCGCAGGACCAGCAACCCCGCTACACCACCGAGGCCGCCCATCGCGGCAACCTGGTGGTGAAGGTCACGGCCAGCGGCACGCTGCAGCCCACCAACAAGGCGCAGATCGGCAGCGAGCTTTCGGGCACCGTCGCCCGCGTCCACGTGGACGTGAACGACCGGGTGCGCAAGGGCCAGGTGCTCGCCGAACTCGACACGAGCCGCCTGCAGGACCAGGTGGCCCGGTCGCGCGCCAGCCTCGATGTCGCGCGCGCGAACGTGCAGCAGGCCCAGGCCACCGTGCGCGAGGCCACGGGCAACCTGCAGCGGCTGCAGGAGGTCGCGCGCCTGAGCGGCGGCAAGGTGCCTTCGCAGGCCGAGCTGGCCGCGGCCGAGGCCGTGCTGGCCCGTGCCAGATCGGCCGTCACCGGCAGCGAGGCGGGCGTGGTCGACGCGCGCGCCGCGCTCAGCGGCGACGAGACCAACCTGCGCAAGGCCGCGATCCGCTCGCCCATGGACGGCGTCGTGCTCGCGCGCGCGGTGGACCCGGGCAATGCGGTCGCGGCCTCGCTGCAGGCCGTCACGCTGTTCACGCTGGCGGAGGACCTCACGCGCATGAAGCTGGAGGTGAACGTGGACGAGGCCGACGTGGGCCTGGTGCGCGAAGGCCAGAAGGCGAGCTTCACGGTCAGCGCCTACCCGAACCGCGCCTATCCCGCGGTCATCCGGCGCGTGAGCTACGGCTCGACGACCAAGGACAACGTGGTCACCTACGTGGCGGAGCTGCAGGTCGACAACCAGGACCTGAGCCTGCGCCCCGGCATGAGCGCCACCGCGTCCATCCTGGCGACCGAGCGCAACGACGTGCTGCTGGTGCCGAACGCGGCGCTGCGCTTCACGCCGGCCGCCAGCGCGGCGCCCGCCGCGGCGGCCAGCGGCAGCGGCATCGTCTCCAAGCTGATGCCCCGGCCGCCGCGCGGCGGCGAGCGCCGGCAGGCGGGCACCAGCACCGCGGCGGCGCGCCAGGTGTGGGTGCTGGAGAACGGCAGCGCGACGGCCGTGCCGGTGCTGCCGGGCGTGTCGGACGGCCGCATGACCGAGGTGGAGAGCAGCGTGCTGAAGGCCGGCATGGCGGTGATCACCGGGCAGGCGGCCAGGAGCGGTTCGTGAGCGACGCGGCCGCGGCGGACGGCGACGCGCTGATCCGGCTGCGGGGCGTGAGCCGCGTCTACGGCACGGGGCAGGCGGAGGTCTGCGCCCTGCGCGACGTCGACCTTGCGATCCGCCGCGGCGAGTTCGTGGCGATCATGGGGCCCAGCGGCTCGGGCAAGTCCACCGTGATGAACATGATCGGCTGCCTCGACTCCCCCACCAGCGGCGAGTATTTCTTCGAGGGCGTGCCGGTGCACGGCATGACGCGCAACCAGCGGGCGCTGCTGCGGCGCGGCCACCTCGGCTTCGTGTTCCAGGGCTTCAACCTGCTGCCGCGCACCTCGGCGCAGGAGAACGTGGAACTGCCGCTGCTGTACCGCGGCGCCAGTGCGGCGGAGCGGGCCCGCTTGGCGCGTGAGGCGCTGGCCTCCGTGGGGCTGGCCGGCCGGGAGGCGCACACGCCCTCCGAACTCTCGGGCGGGCAGCAGCAGCGGGTGGCGATCGCGCGGGCGCTCGTCACGCGGCCCACCGTGCTGCTGGCCGACGAGCCCACCGGCAACCTCGACAGCCAGCGCGGCCGCGAGATCATGGAACTGCTGCGCGCCTTGAACCGCGACCGCGGCATCACCGTCGTGATGGTGACGCACGAGCCGGAGATGGCGGCCTATGCCAGCCGCATCGTGCGCTTCATCGACGGCCGCATCGCGAGCGACTCGGCCTCGGCGCCGCAGCCGGCCGCCCAGGCGGAGCCCGCCTGATGTGGTGGAACACGCTGCTGCTGGCGCTGCGCGAGATCCGCCGCAACGTGCTGCGCTCCTTCCTCACGGTGCTGGGCGTCGTGATCGGCGTGGCGGCGGTGATCACCATGGTGACGCTGGGCAACGGCGCCACGCGCGCCGTGTCCGACCAGATCTCCAGCCTGGGCAGCAACCTGCTGATGATCCGCCCCGGCCAGCGTCTGGGAGCGGTGAGCGACACGGCCGGCGCCCAGGCCTTCAAGGAAGCCGACGCGCAGGCGCTCGCCAGCCAGGTGGCGGGCATCCGCGCCGTGGCGCCCTCGCAGGGCGCGGCGGTGTCGGCGGTGTTCGGCGCGCGCAACTGGTCGACCCGCGTGACCGGCACGACCGGTGCCTACCTGGAGACCAACAACTGGAAGATCGCCGCCGGCCGCGGCTTCACGGAGGCGGAAGAGCGTGCCGGCGCTTCCGTGTGCCTGATCGGCGAGACCGTGCGGCGCGAACTCTTCGGGCAGCAGGATGCGCTGGGCGCGCAGCTGCGCGTGCGGCAGTTCACCTGCCAGGTGATCGGCCTGCTCGGTGCCAAGGGCCAGGCCGCGATGGGCAACGACCAGGACGACACCATCGTGATGCCGCTGCACACCGTGCAGCGCCGCCTGTCCGGCAACCAGAACGTGGGCACGCTGCTGGTCTCGCTCGAGGACGGGGTCGACAGCGAGCGGGTGAAGAACGCCATCCGCGACCTGCTGCGCGAGCGCCGCAAGCTGGCCGACGGCGACGAGGACAACTTCAGCATCCTGGACACGCGGCAGATCGCCGACACCCTCTCCGGCACCACGCGCGTGATGACGATGCTGCTGGGGGCCGTGGCCGCCGTGAGCCTGCTGGTGGGCGGCATCGGCATCATGAACATCATGCTGGTGAGCGTGACCGAGCGCACCCGCGAGATCGGCGTGCGGCTGGCGGTCGGCGCGCTGGAGCGGGAGGTGCTGCTGCAGTTCCTGATCGAGGCGGTGGTGCTGGCCTGCGTGGGCGGGCTGGTGGGCGTGCTGCTGGCCACCGGCGCCTCGGTGCTGCTGGCGCGCGCGATGTCGGTGCCCTTCCTGTTCGATCCGGGCATCAACCTGCTGTCCTTCGGCTTTTCCGCCGCGATCGGGATCGTGTTCGGGTACTTCCCGGCGCGGCGCGCGGCGCGGCTGGACCCGATCGAGGCGCTGCGGCACGAGTGAGGCCCGCCCGCGGGCCCGCGTTCAGCGCAGGCCGGCGCAGGCGCGGCGCATCTTCGCGCTGCGCGCGCGCTCTTCCCGCTCCTGCATCGCGATGTCGCTGCCGAGGTCGTCCAGCTCGTAGACCAGGTCGGGGATCTTCTGGTCGCAGCCCGAGGCGCAGCGCAGCACCGTCGCCGTGCGGAAGCGCTGGTCGTTGGCCAGCACGAAGGTGGCGCCGGCCAGCGGGAAGTCGAGCTGCGGCACGCAGCCCATGCGCGCCTTGCCGCCCACGCGCCGGTACGAGCAGGCGCCGTACTTGTGCAGCGAGCCGCCTTCGGGCAATTCGGCGGTGGCCGCGAACACTTCCAGCCCGCCGCGGGCCCGCGCCTTGGCGGTGCGCCAGGCGGGCGAGCGCACCGGCTGGTCGGCGCGCGTGATGGACCACTGGAGGCACTTGCGCAGGTCGTAGGCTTCCAGCTCCAGGTGACTCGCCAGCGCCGGTGCCGCCAGCGCGAGGCCGACGGCGAGCAGGGCGGGAAGGCGCAGGCTCATGGGGGCATCAGGCGGACAGCGCCCGCATTTCCCGGATCAGGTCGCTCTTGCCCTCGAAGCCGATGCCGGGCAGGTCGGGCATGGTCACGTAGCTGTTCTCCACCTTCACGCCATCGGGGAAGCCGCCATAGGGCTGGAACAGGTCCGGATAGGATTCGTTGCCGCCCAGGCCCAGGCCGGCGGCGATGTTCAGCGACATCTGGTGGCCGCCGTGCGGGATGCAGCGCGAGGGCGACCAGCCGTGCTGGCGCAGCATGTCCAGCGTGCGCAGGTATTCGACCAGGCCGTAGGCGAGGGCGCAGTCGAACTGCAGCCAGTCGCGGTCGGGGCGCATGCCGCCGTAGCGAACGAGGTTGCGCGCATCCTGCATCGAGAACAGGTTCTCGCCGGTGGCCATCGGGTTCTTGTAGTAGCTGCGCAGGATCGCCTGCAGCTCGTAGTCGAGGGGGTCGCCCGCCTCCTCGTACCAGAACAGGTCGTACTGCGACAGGGCCTTGGCGTAGGCGATGGCGGTGTCCATGTCGAAGCGGCCATTGGCGTCCACGCACAGGCGCTGGCCGGGGCCGAGGATGGACAGCACCGACTCGATGCGGCGCTGGTCCTCCGCCAGGCTCGCGCCGCCGATCTTCATCTTCACCACCGAGTAGCCGCGATCGAGGTAGCTGCGCATCTCCGCCTTGAGCTGCTCGTCGTCCTTGCCCGGGTAGTAGTAGCCGCCGGCGGCATAGACGAACACCTTGCGGTTGACCGTGCCGTCGCCGTAGCGGTCGGCCAGGAGCTGGAACAGGGGCTTGTTCTCGATCTTCGCCACGGCGTCCCAGACGGCCATGTCGATGGTGCCGATGGCCACCGAGCGTTCGCCGTGGCCGCCGGGCTTCTCGTTCGTGAACATCGTGTCCCACACCTTGTGCGGGTCGAGGATGCCGCGGGCGTCGAGGAGGGACTCGGGCTTGGCTTCCATGACGCGGGGCAGGAAGCGTTCGCGCATCAGCTGGCCCTGGCCGTAGCGGCCGTTGGAATTGAAGCCGTAGCCGACCACTGGCCTGCCGTCGCGAACCTGGTCCGTGATCACCGCGACCAGGCTCAGCGTCATCTTGCTGAAGTCGATGTAGGCGTTGCGGATGGGGGAGGCGATGGGGACGGTCTTCTCGCGGATTTCGAGGATCTTCATGGGGACTGCGTGTGGGGGAGTGGGGGGATCATACGGACAGCGGTGGGGAGTGCCGGAATCGGGCTGCTGCAGCTGCTGGTGCGGGCCGGACGAGGACGGGGAGGCCCTCCTCGGCGAATGTCCCCCGAAGCGGGCTTGCAGCCCGCTTCTCCTCCTTTATTTCGCCGAGGAGGGCCTCCCCGTCCTCGTCCTGCGGCGGTGGGGCCGTGGGTGACGCGGTTTCGTCGCCCATGGTGGGTTCGCGGCCACGACTGGGTCGTCTATGCCAAGACGCCGCTCGCAGGGCCCGGCGGCTGTCGTGGACTACCTGGCGCGTTACACCCATCGCACAGCAGTGGGCAACGAGCGTCTGATCGCGATCGATGGCGATGCCGTGCAACCGCGTGTGCGCAAAGACAAGGGCAAACGCGGGTGCGTCAGCATCGCGGGTATCGACTTCGTCGCGCGACTGCTGCAGCACGTGTTGCCCCCCGGCTTCAAGCGAATCCGGCACTACGGGGTGTTGGCTCCCGCAGCCAAGCGGCAGCGCCTTGCGGCTGCTCGATTTCTGCTGCGCATGCCTGCACCGAACCCGATCGCCTGGGAAGACGCCAGCGCGTTCATGCGGCGCATTGCCACCACGGAAATCAGCCGGTGCGCCCACTGCGCGAACGGCCACTGGATCGTGCTGGGGGAACTGCGCGCCGACCGCCGTGCCCTGGCACGTGAACCTCCAGCCAATCGGGGTCCGCCGTGAGCAACGAGATCTCCGACATGCAGGAGCCAACCTTCGGTCGCCGTCACGCCGTGGGCAGAGGCGGCTGCGTCCTCCATTCAGGAGGCACGCGCCCAATCGCGAGGGTAGGATCGCAGGAGGTTCGCAATCCTCCAAGTAGTGGATGCGGTGCCCCCAATGCGCGCACGCGCCGCCGTGTCCCCGCCACAGTTCCATTGCTGCAGGCCAGCCTCCAACCTTACACTGCCCAATAGCAAGCCGCCGGCGCCGGCGGTTCACTTCAACGAGGTTTATCTGCCGCGGGAGGACTCGTGAACTATCGAAACGCTGCGTGGCGGCAGATAAACGCTATTCGTTAGACGCTAGGAGGGCGTAAATGGCGACCGATCCCGAAGTTCTCCGTATTGCCAACGACTCTGGCTTTCCGCTCCAGATCGCGGTGCAGCAGTCCGTCACGGCTGAAGAGGACAGGCACGGGTGGCGCGTCGTCCATACGGAGCATGGCTGGCACAACCCCGCCGATTGTCAGTCTGGATTTATCGACCTCGTCCTTCGCGACAGAAACGACTTTGCGAACATCGTTGTCGAGTGCAAGAGAGTGCGGAACGCTACTTGGCTTTTCTTCAACACAGCCGGCACCTCCAATCCTCGCCGCCATTGCAAGGCGTGGGTTTCATATTATCGAGATGGGCAGTTCAGGGCATTCGGATGGCACGATGTTCCAATCGACCCACCTTCACCCGAGGCGAAGTTCTGCGCAGTACGAGGTCAGACCACGAACGACAAGAACACCTACTTGGAGCGCGTGGCCGGTGAGCTTATTTCGTCTACGGAGGCTCTTGCACTCGAAGAGCGCGACTACCGTAGAGAGAACGATGAGGACATGCGGATGTACTTCAACGTTGTCGTGACCACTGCGGAGTTGAAGGTGGCTTCCTTTGACGTAACCCATCTCTCCGTGGCAGACGGAACATTGAAAGAGGCCGAAGTTGTTGACGTGCCATTCGTTCGCGTCCGCAAGCAGTTTTCGATGCGCCCCGCGAACCTCACTCCGGCGGACTGGCTTCGACATGACGATCCAGACTATCGCCGGGAGAACACCGTGATTGTGGTGCGCGCCGATAAGCTGAACGATTTTCTGCAAGGCTTCGATATCCCCAACGCCTCCATTCGAAGGCTTGGCGTATGAGATCTCTCGTGGCGTCGACCGGCAGCGCGTCTAACAGGTCGTTCGACGCGGACACGCACCGGCAAGGCGCCGCAAGCCGTGCGCGGGAGCATACGTCTCGCGGCGCCTTGCCGCTGCGTGCCGGTCAACTCCGACGTTAGGCTGCACGGTTAGCATTCGTGCGCAATAGAAGATGCAAAATCACAGAGGAGGCAAAAATTCATGGCAAAGCCGAGGGTGTTCGTCAGTTCGACTTACTACGACTTGAAGCACATTCGAGCTTCACTGGACCTGTTCATTGACTCCTTAGGATTTGAGCCGGTACTGTCGGAGAAGGGAGATATCGCATACACGCACGATCGGCCTCTCGACGAGTCTTGCTACAGAGAGGCGGAGAACTCAGACATCTTTGTTCTAGTCGTAGGCGGCCGCTATGGGACGGAAGTTAGTAACGACAAGAAGCGGGTTTCTAAGGAATTCTTTGAGCGGTACGACAGCATTACTCGGAAAGAATACGAGTCCGCTGCGGCGAGAGATATTCCGATCTACATCCTCTTGGAGAAGGGCGTCCACTCCGAGTATCAAACCTACCTCCGAAATAAGGAGGTTGAATCGATTTCATATGCTCACGTGGACTCTGTGAATGTGTTTGTCCTTATTGAGGACATCCTCTCGCGACCAAGGAACAACCCCGTTCAAACATTCGAGAGGTTCGAGGAGATCGAGACTTGGCTAAGGGATCAATGGGCAGGTTTGTTCCGGGAATTGCTGCGCAGGCAATCACAGCAGCAGCAGCTAGCCGGCCTCTCGGCTCAAGTAGGAGAGTTGAAGGCAACGAACGAGACCCTGAAGAAGTACCTTGAAGCGGTGATGCTAGGTGCGGACCGCACGGAGTCATCTCGATTGATCGAGAGCGAGGAGCAACGACTGCTGTCGCTGCGCCGAGAGGAGGCGGCGAGCAAGAACGATTGGGTTAAATACGTAGCGGGTCGAGTCGAGCTTCCAGTTACCGCGGTCGTGGAAGCTGTTCGCGCGGCGAATGGGCGCGAGGACTTCGTTAAGTCGGTGTACAAATTGTCCCCGGCAAGTGGCAATGAGAAGAGGACTATCGCCGACACCTTGCGCAAGAGTGCCACGGCGAGACGTGATCTGAATGAAGCTCGGATGCTCCTTGGCCTTCAACCGTTCAGTGAAGAGCCTGGGGACACTCGCTTTGAGCACGAGAAGGAAGAAGCGAGGCCATCCGTTGAACGAGCCGTGCTCACGGAGTTTGGAGCCAGCGACCCCGAGGACGAAAGTGCATCCGTGCATGCGCCAACCACGCGCTCGAGAGCCCAGGCGCCCAAAGGGACCGTAGCAAAAAAGCGAAGCCCCAAGAGCAAGGCATAGTCGTGCAGCCTAACTTTGCAATCGACACGGACGTCCTATCGGCTGGCCTTGACCAGCCTACTGTCCGCCGGTCATTTCTACGTTAGACGGCATAATTCCACAGCATTGGTGCGAAGGGAGTCGACAACTATGGCATACCGATTTTCAACCCTCCGCATTTCCCCCGCAGATCGCCTTTGGCTGGCCGAGATGGCCAAACCCGACTTTGATGAACGCGTAGCGCGAATAAATCTCGGCAACAAGATTCCCTTTGACTTCGATCCCAGCAGAATCGATCGGAAGCTATGCTTTGAAAAACGCCTCACCCTCATCGGCCTGTGGCACGTCGATCCGCAGGATGCGGTGTTCTCTGCAATCGGGATCTTGCTGACCGCAATAAACGAGAAGATGAAGGCGGATGCTTATAAGACGCAGTTTTCCGTATCCGAGATCGCTGCTGAAAGCAAGTTCCCCCACCCGCAACTGCGCCGCGTAGTTGAAGAGTTGGAACGCATTCCAAGCTACTCGTCTATACCTCGTGTTTTTGACAGAGTGAAAGTCAGAACCGACGGAGAGGTCGACCTCAACATACTCTCCGCAAGCACGGCGGAACCGTTCTTAGCATGCGGGGGACCGGAGCAGTTTCTCGAGTGGCTGTTCCTGAAGATGGACGCGGGGCAGAGCGGTCTTGCTTCAGGGGCAAGAAGCGAGGTCAGCGCCCAAGGGGCGGCCGCCGAACTACCTATAAGGCCAGGAACGGCGTTTGTCCTAATGGCGATGGATCCAAAGAAGCCTGAACTTGATGATGTGTATGCAGCAATACGCGCAATATGTGGGGAGTTCAACATCGACGCTAGAAGAGCAGACAAGTTCGAGCATGATGAGCAAATTACGGACCTCATCCTGAGGGAGCTTCGTACCTCGGAGTTTCTCATTGCTGATCTCACCTATGAGCGACCCAATGTCTACTATGAGGTTGGGTACGCGCACGCTCTGCGCAAGCGGCCCATACTGTTCCGACGAGAGGGAACAAACCTGCATTTCGACTTGGCTGTTCACAACGTGCGCGAGTACAGAAATTTAGAGCACCTGAGAGACTTGTTGCATCGCCGGCTTGCAGCGATCTTTGATCGGGAGCCAGGTCTCGCAGAAGCCAAGAAGCCTGCACGAAAGCGAAAACCAGGCGTCGCCGACGTTCTTGCAGAGATGCAGGTTCGGAAGAAGAAAGCAGCCAAGGGCAGGAGCCAAAGTTAAGATTGGGCGCGTGAAGTGGGCTGCGTTATTGTTCAAGCGCGTGCAACCGGATTGGCGCTGCCGTCTAACAGGTCGTTCGACGCGGACACGCAGCGGCATTGCGCCGCAAGCCGTGCGCGGGAGCATACGTCTCGCGACGCCCCGCCGGTGCGTGCCGGTCAACCCCGACGTTAAACCGCAGGTTCATGCCCCAGCTGCCCCCCATCGTCCTCGACCTGGACGGAGTGGTCCTCCAGACGAACCTGCTCAAGCACCGCGCCATGCTGTCCCTGTTCGAGGACTGTCCTGAACAGAGCGCGATCAGCGAGTACATCCTGAGCAACGTTGGCGTTCGACGCGACGTCAAGATTGCACACATTCTCCGGACATTCGCCAGAGGAAGTGCGACTGACGATCTTGGGCATTACCTGGTTGCGTATGCGGGGAAGCTGGAGCAGTTGCTTCGCTCGGCGCCACTTGTTCCAGGTGTGGAAGATTTCCTGAGATCCGATCGCTCCTTCTTCCTCAGCTCCTCGGCGCCCGAGCCGGAAATCGAGTTGCAGCTTCGCTCTCGCGGTTTGTGGTCGCGCTTCGAGAGAGTCTTCGGGGCCTCCAAACCCAAAGCGATGGCATTGTCGGAAGTACATCAAGCGTCCGGGTCTCGTCCTGTCTTTTTCGGCGACTCGCCCCCCGACCTTGACGCTGCTGTCGAAGCAGGAGCGTCCTTCGTCGCGGTCGTGTTCGAGCGCGACAACTTTGCTGGAGTGCCCGTTGTCAAGCTGCCTGATTTCACTTCAGCAGAACGTGTCCAATACTGCATCGATGCGGCAAGTCGAGCTGTGGTCTGACCTGTCGTTCGACGCGGGCGCGCAGCGGCATGGCGCCGCGAGACGTATGCTCTCGCGCACGGCTTGCGGCGCACTGCCGCCGCGTGCCGGTCAACTCCGTCCCGCGTGAGAAAGAGGAGTGGTATGGCCAAGCTCGTGTTCGGAATGAACCTGTCCCTGGACGGCTACGTCGACCATCTGGCGTTCGGGCCCAGCCCCACGCTGTTCCGCCACTTCATCGAGGAGGCTCGGCAGCAAGCGGGCAGCGTCTACGGTCGCCGGATGTATGAGGTCATGCGGTACTGGGACGACGAGCACCCTGAATGGGGTGCAGAAGAACAAGCCTTCGCGGCGGCCTGGCGGGCCCAGCCGAAGTGGGTCGTCTCGCGCTCGCTCAAGTCGGTCGGCCCCAACGCCAAGCTGGTCGAGGGTGATCTGGAGGCCGCGATCCGCGAGTTGAAGGCCGGGCGCGACGGGGAGATCGAAGTGGCCGGCCCGGAATTGGCGCACAGCCTCACCGAGCTCGGCCTGATCGATGAGTATCGAATCTACCTGCACCCCGTCGTGCTGGGTCACGGCAAACCCTATTTCGCCGGACCCCGGCCGCGGCTCCGCCTCATGACGCAGGACCGGATTGGCGAGGATGTGATCAGGTTGACCTACGTTCCTGCTTAGTCGCGCGCGACCCGCCGGACAGATCGAGAAGGAGCGCCGACGCCATGACTCTCAAGCGGATGGACAACGTCGGCATCGTCGTGGAGTCCCTCGACGCCGCCATCCCCTTCTTCGTCGAGCTGGGCATGCGGCTCGAAGGGCGGGCCACCATCGAGGGGGAGTGGGCAGGGCGCGTCACCGGGCTGAGCGCCCAGCGCGTGGAGATCGCCATGCTGGTCACGCCGGACGGCCATAGCCGGCTCGAGCTTTCCCGATTTCTCAGCCCGCCGGTCGTTGCCGATCACAGGGAAGCCCCGGTGAACGCGCTCGGCTACCTGCGCGTCATGTTCACGGTGGAAGACATCGACGACACGCTGGCCCGGCTCCGCGGGCGGGGCGCGCAGCTCGTGGGCGAAGTCGTTCAGTATCGGGATGCCTATCGGCTTTGCTACATCCGTGGGCCCGAAGGGGTGCTGATCGGGCTGGCAGAGGAGCTCGAGTCCGGTGAGCTCGCATAGGCGGCAGGGGATCAGGCCATCACCGCTGCCTTGCGCCGGGGAGTGCCCCCACCCCAGCCCTCCCCCGGAGGGGGAGGGAGCAAGACAGGGGGAGGGGCAAGATTGGCGAGACAAAAAAAGCCCGGCTTCCGCCGGGCAATCCGTCCAACCGCTTTCGCGGGGGCCGTGTCGCAAAGAGTCCTGTTCGTCAGGCCGGCAGCGTCGCCTCCGCGTCCGCTACCGCGCCCTTGCGCTCGCGCGCCTTCAGGAAGAACGTCAGCACCTGCCATGCGATGAAGGCGCCGATCAGGGCCATCAGCGTTCCGCTGATCGGCCGCGTGAAGAAGGTGCCGAAGCTGCCGCGCGACAGCAGCAGCGCGCGGCGGAAGTTCTCTTCCAGCATCGGGCCCAGGATGAAGCCGAGCATCAGCGGGGCCGCGTCGAGTTCCAGCCGCATCATCAGGTAGCCCATGAGGCCGAAGGCCGCCGTGATGAAGATGTCGTCCACGTTGTTGTTCACGCTGTAGGTGCCGATGCAGCAGAAGAACAGGATGCACGGGAACAGCACGTTGTACGGGACCTTGAACACCGACAGCCAGTAGCGCACCAGCGGCACGTTCAGCACCAGCAGGAAGCAGTTGCCGACCCACATGGAGGCGACCAGGCCCCAGAACAGCTCGGGGTGGCCCGCGATCATGTTGGGGCCCGGCTGGATGCCCTTGATGATGAAGGCGGCCATCATCAGCGCCATCACCGCGTTCTCGGGGATGCCGATGGACATCAGCGGGATGAAGCTGGTGCGCGCGGCGGCCTCGTCGGCCGCGGCCTGGCCGGCCACGCCCTCGATGCAGCCGGTGCCGATCTCGTGCTTGTACTTGGAGACCTTCTTGTCGATCGCGTAGGCCGCGAACTGCGCGATGGTGGGACCGCCGCCGGGCAGGATGCCCAGGAAGGAGCCGACCAGCGAGCCGCGGATGGCGCTCGGCCAGATCCGCTTGAACTCGGGCCACGTGGGCATCAGCTTGATCTTGCCGTTGAAGGGCGAACGCTCCTCGCGCGAGTCGAGGTTCTTGGTGATCTCCGCGATGCCGAAGCAGCCCAGTGCGATCGAGACGATGCCGATGCCGTCGGCCAGGAAGGGCAGGTCGAGCGTGAAGCGCTGCAGGCCGCTGTTGACGTCGGTGCCGATCTGTCCGAGCAGCACGCCGATCAGGCACATGGCCAGGCCGTTCAGCAGCGAGCCCGTGGTCACGAAGGACACGCAGACGAAGCCCACCATCATCAGCGCGCAGTAATCCGCGGGACCGAACAGGAAGGCCACCTCGCCCAGCGTCGGCGCCAGGAAGGCCAGCACCACGATGGCGACCGTGCCGCCGATGAAGCTGGAAAGGCCCGCCGTGAAGAGCGCCAGGCCGGTCTTGCCCTTGAGCGTCATCGCGTAGCCGTCGATGCAGGCCACGATGGAGCTCGCGTGCGGAATCTTCATCGTGATCGCCGAGACCGAGTCGCCGTACTGCGCGCCGTAGTAGATGCCGGCCAGCATGATCAGCGCACCGGTGGTGTCGATCGAGTACGTGAGCGGCAGCAGGATCGAGATCGTCGCCAGCGGGCCCAGGCCGGGCAGCAGGCCGACGAGCGTGCCGACCACGCACCCGATGGCGCAGTACATCAGGTTGTGCAGGGTGAGGGCGTGCGAGAAGCCGAACGCCAGGTTGTGCAGGACTTCCATGTCAGTACAGGGGCAGGTTCATGCCGAGGAGCTTGGCGAACACGAGCGCCATCAGGCACAGGCCGATGGCGATCTTGACGTTGCGCTTCCACGAATAATTGGTGCCGGCGAGCGTGGCGATGAACACCATCGTCACGATGGCGATCGTCATGTTCACCAGCAGCGTGATCACGGCGAAGGCGCAGAGGCTGCCCAGGATGATCGCGATGTTCTTCAGGTGCAGGTCCAGGGGCACCTTCTGCACGAAGCGCGAGCGGATCACGGTGGCGATGCCGATCAGCAGCAGCATGGAGCTCACGACGACGGGGAACAGGCCGGCGCCGGCGCGGGCGAAGTCGCCGATGGGGTAGCGCAGGGCCGTCAGGCCGAACGCGAGGGAGATCGCCACGAGGAACAGGCCGCGGGCGAGATTGCGGTCATTCATTGAACAGGTCAGTAGAGGTTTGCGACGGCGCGATGTTCGGCGGCGGCGACTGACCGGAAACTGACCTGGGCGGTGCGGAGTTGTACGTAGCGGGGACTACGCAGGGGGCCTTGCGCTCGGGCGTGCCCCCACCCCAGCCCTCCCCCGCAGGGGGAGGGAGAAGATCAGTAGATGTCCGGCTCGCCGGCGCTCTCGCCGAAGTCGGCCTGCAGGAAGTCCATGTCGCATCCTTCGTTGGCCTGCAGGATGTGTTGCGTGAACATCCAGCCGTAGCCGCGGGCGAAGCGCGGGGGCAGCGGCTTCCACTGCGCGCGGCGCTGCGCCAGTTCCTCGTCGGAGACCTCCAGCCGGATGCTGCGGTTCGGGATGTCGATGGCGATGCGGTCGCCGGTTTTCACCAGCGCGAGGTTGCCGCCGATGTAGGCTTCCGGCGCCACGTGCAGCACGCAGGCGCCGTAGCTGGTTCCGCTCATGCGCGCGTCGCTGATGCGCAGCATGTCGCGCTTGCCTTCCTTCAGCAGCTTCACGGGCATCGGGATCATGCCCCACTCGGGCATGCCGGGGCCGCCCTTCGGCCCGGCGTTGCGCAGCACGATCACGTCGTCCTCGGTGACGTCGGCGTGCTCGTCGTCGATCATCTTCTTCATGCTGGCGTAGTCGTCGAACACCAGCGCGCGCCCGCTGTGCCGCATGAACTTCTCGCTCATGGCCGAAGGCTTGATCACGCAGCCGTCCGGCGCCAGGTTGCCGCGCAGCACGGCCAGCGCGCCTTCCTTGTAGACCGGGTTCGACCAGGGCCGGATCACGTCCTCGTTGAAGCACTCGGCGCCTTCGAGGTTCTCGCCCACCGTCTTGCCCGTCACGGTCAGCTGGTCCAACCGCAGGTGCGACTTCACGCGGTCCATCAGCGCGCGCAGACCGCCGGCGTAGTAGAAGTCCTCCATCAGGTACTGGCTGGTGCCGTTGGGGCGGATGTTCGCCAGCACCGGCACCTCGCGGCTGATGCGGTCGAAGTCGGCCAGCGAGATCTCCTGCTTCGCGCGGCGCGCCTGCGCGATCAGGTGGATGATCGCGTTGGTGGAGCAGCCCAGGGCCATGGCCACGGTGATGCCGTTCAGGAAGGCCTCGCGGGTCTGGATCTTCGAGGGCCGCAGGTCCTCGTGCACCATCTCCACGATGCGGCGGCCGCAGGCCGTGGCCATGCGCTGGTGGCTGGCGTCGACGGCGGGGATGGAAGCCGCGCCGGGCAGCGCCATGCCGATCGCCTCGGCGATGGACATCATCGTGCTGGCCGTGCCCATGGTCATGCAGGTGCCGGCGCTGCGCGCGATGCCGCCCATGATCGACATCCACTGCGGCTCGGTGATGGTGCCGGCGCGGCGCTCGTCCCAGTACTTGAAGGCGTCGGAGCCGGAGCCGAGCGTCTGCCCGCGCGACATGCCGCGCAGCATGGGGCCGGCCGGCAGGAAGATCGCCGGCACGTCGGCGCTGGTGGCGCCGAGCAGCATGGCGGGGGTGGTCTTGTCGCAGCCGCCCATGAGGACCACGCCGTCCACCGGGTAGGCGCGGATCATCTCCTCCACCTCCATCGCCAGCATGTTGCGATAGAGCAGGGCGGAGGGCTTGATCAGCACCTCGCCCAGCGACACCGTGGGCAGCTCCAGCGGGAAGCCGCCCGCCTGCAGAACCCCGCGCTTGACCTCCTCGCCGCGGTGCTTGAAGTGCTGGTGGCAGGGATTGAAGTCGTTCCAGTTGTTCAGGATGGCGATGACGGGTTTCCCCACCCAATCCTGGGGGTCGTACCCCATCTGCATGATCCGCGAGCGGTGGTTGAACGAGCGGAATTCGTCGCGGGCCAGCCAGCGCTGGCTGCGGAGCTTTTCGAGGTTCGCCATGGGGGCGCATTGTCGCGCGGGCGCGGCACCCTCACGGTGCACCCGCGCCCCCGAGTCAAGCGCGGCACGGCATGTCCGCCGGCAGCGTGGGGGCGTCCGGCGCTGCAGCAGCCGCCGTTTTGCGTTGCAGCGCACAATAAAAAATCCCCCGGGGCTGCTCGAGCTCCGAGGGATAAGTAGGCGGGAAAGAAACTTGAAAAAGAACCCGCCTCAATCACTGAGATTGCACATTGCGTGCCCGGGTTCCGGATATCGCCCTCCCGACTTGATGTGCAGCGAAATGCCAACACCATTGTTCGTGAATTTGTCACGTGGCCATGCCCAGCCCGACGAGGGTGTGGTATTGGAACTCGCCTCTCGGGAACCCTTTCTGTAGGATGGCTCTGACAGAGGAGACTCCTGCCGCGAGCTCCCTGGAAGCATTTTCGTGCTGGCGCCGCCGCCAGCTCGCCCCGAGCAGGAACACCATGTCCGACCTTTCCGCCGCCGACAAAGACCCCGTGGACGGCAACGCCTCCGGCAACTCCACGCCCAGCCCCTGGCTCAGCATCAAGAAGCTGGGCGCGCGGCTGTCGGACTGGTTCTCGATCCAGTCCGTGGCCGTCAAGGCCATGCTGATCGCCGTGGCCATCATGATCCCGGTGACGGCCGGCTACTCCTTCATGGTGCTGCAGCGCCAGGCCGCGGTCGCCGAGCAGGTGAAGGCCATGGCGGGGGCCAAGGGTGCCGATTCCATGTGGACCCTCGACGAGAAGCTGCCGGTGGTGTTCGGCACGGGCTCGGTGCTGGGCTTCCTGGAACAGCACCCGGTGCAGCGCATCACGGTGGTCTACAAGCCGCTGATGTGGAACGTCTCCGAGCGCATCATCCTGATCGAGTCGAACGGTACGCAATACGCTTACTACCCGAGCGACATGGAGACCAAGATCTTCGCCGACAAGGCGGTGAACGCCTCCTGGGGCGGCAAGATGGTCTTCATCCCGCGCGGCGAGCTGTCCGCGACCAGCCTCGACATGCTGGAGAAGCTCGACGAGCGCTTCGCCGGCGCCCGCCCGCAATCGGAAAAGGACGGCTGGAAGGCCGGCGTGAGCGGCGTCCTCTCCGCCGCGCTGACGCTCGGCCTGCTGGGCTTCCTCGCCTTCCACCTCAAGGGCCAGTTCAAGTCCCTGCGCTTCATCGAGCCGAACCAGGTGCACGGCTCCATCGAGGACCTGGTGGGCATGGACGACATCAAGTCCGAAGTCCGCCAGATCAAGGACCAGTACGAGCGGCGCGCCGCGTACGCGGAGTACGGCATCAACAAACCGTTCAACGTGATGTTCAGCGGCCCCGCGGGCACCGGCAAGACCAAGCTCGCCAGCTACCTGGCCAAGGAGCTGAACCTGCCGATCCTGTTCCACTCGGCGGCCAACCTCGAGACGGGCTACGTGGCCGGCGGCTCCAACACGCTGGGCCGCATCCTGGCTATCGCCAAGCGGCGCAAGCGCTGCATCGTCTTCCTCGACGAGGCGCAGGACCTGTTCATGAAGCGCGGCGGCCACCGCAAGTTCGACGACGACACGCAGAACATGCTGCTGGCCATCCTGGACGGCGTGCGCACCAAGAACGACGCCGAGATCATCTGGATCGTGGCCTCCAACTTCAACGCCGAGTCGATGCAGATGGACGAGGCCATGCTGCGCCGCTTCCAGATGAAGGTGGACTTCCGCCTGCCGAACAAGGAAGAGCGCCGCGCGATCGTGGAGTACTACCTGGCCCAGCGCGCCGTGAAGGTGGCCGAAGGGCTCGACCTGCGCCACTTCGTGGAGATCACCGAAGGCCGCAGCCCGGCGGACCTGGAGACCATCGTCAACCAGGCCGGCATCACCGCGGTGCAGGCGGGCGACCTGATCGACGCCGACACGCTGATGCAGGCCGCCGAGCGCGTGATGGTGGGCAACGTCAACGGCAACACCACCAAGGAGCGCGAGCGGGATCGCCGCATCATCGCGATCCACGAGTGGGGCCACTTCCTGGTCGATTTCGAGCTGGAGCGCAAGCGCGCCGCCGGCGACTGGGACAAGCTGCAGGCCGAGATGAAGACGATCAAGATCTCGCTGAAGGCCAACCCGCGCAACAACGCGCTGGGCTTCGTGTTCCACAAGCAGGGCAACAACCTGCTCAAGACCAAGGCCGACATCGAGCACGACGTGCGCGTGCTGCTGGGCGGCATGGCCAACGAGGAACTGTTCTTCGGCGAGGAAGGCACCACCAACGGCGCGCACAACGACATCACGCGCGTGACCAAGCTGCTGCACCACGCCGTCGCCGAGATGGGCATGTACCGCAAGACGCGCCTGAACTTCGGCGCGCTCAACGACGGCAGCAACCGGACGGTGGACGAAGAGACGCGCTCGATCATGGAGATGCAGAGCGAGCGCCTGTACGGCGAGACCAAGGCGACGCTGTCGCGGCTGAAGCCGCTGACGGAGCACCTGGCCGGCAAGCTGATGGATACCAGCGAGATGAGCCTGAAGGAGGCCCTGTACGAGATTCGCGCCTTCGAGGCGGCCTGCTTCAGCTTCGACTCGAGGGTCGGACTGAACGGCGCATCGACCGCGCAGGCGGCGCCCGACGCGGCGGCCTGAAACGGAACAACAGAGGAGTCGAGGTAGGGCGGCCTGCGGGTCGCCCTTTTTTTTGGCTCTTCGCCGATTTGCGGGGATCGAGGCAAGGCCCCGATCGCCACCATTGCTACTGGTTGTCGAGATGGGTTGATCTGCGACCGGCGAACGCTTGGGAGCCGTGTCCGGTGGACGTCGCGCCGCTCGGGCCGGACCAGTCCGTGGCTGTCCGTCTCAGCGACTGTCCCCCGGCGCGGATGGGAACCGTT
>NZ_JBBKTQ010000025.1:0-80162 GCF_037890035.1 Ramlibacter sp. AN1133 | reverse complement strand
TTCGGCGCCTCTTCTTCACTGTGGCGCGGGGAGTGCCCCCACCCCACCCCTCCCCCGGAGGGGGAGGGAGCAAGAGCAATGAAAAAGCCCGCCGACCGGCGGGCTTTCGCATGCGCGCGGACGCTTTACTTCTGCGTCAACACCCACGCAGCCAGCTTCTTCGCTTCGGCTTCGTTGACCTGCGCGTTGGCGGGCATGGGGACGGGGCCCCAGACACCGGCGCCGCCCTTCATGATCTTGGCAGCCAGCTTGTCCACGGCGTCCTTCTGGCCGGAGTACTTGATGGCCACGTCCTTGTAGGCGGGACCCACCAGCTTCTTGTCGATCGCATGGCAGGCCATGCAGTTCTTGGCGGTTGCCAGCGCCTGGTCGGCCAGCGCCGGCACGGAGACGGCGGCCAGGGCAGCCAGCGCAAACAGGGCACGTTTCATAGAGAGTCCTCTCGCTTGAGTTACATTCCTTCAACGGTATTGTACGGATCGGCGTTGACCCCGCCGGGCGTCGAGTTTTTGGCACGAATGGAGGAGGGCGCCATGCTGTTCCTGGGGTTGGGCATCATCCTGCTGCTCATGAAGTACCTGGAGGTGGGCCCTGTGGCCGCCTGGGCCTGGTGGGTGGTGCTGGCACCCTTTGCCCTGGCCGTGGCCTGGTGGACCTGGGCCGACTGGTCCGGCTACACCAAGAAGAAGGCCGTCCAGCGCGAGGACGCGCGCAAGAAGGCGCGCATCGACAAGCAGCGCGAGCAGCTCGGGCTCGGCACCAGGAAATCCGGCCGCCGTTGATCGGGCCGGTGCCGGTCAGGCCGGCGCGGAGCCGCCACCCGCCAGGTCGGGCGTGTGCTTGCGCTTGAGCGGAGCGAGCGCCGGGCCTTCGATCACCGTCCCGTCGGGGCGGAACCGGCTGCCGTGGCAGGGGCAGTCCCAGCTCGTCTCCACGCTGTTCCAGTGCACCTTGCAGCCCACGTGCGTACAGACGGGGGAGACGGCGAACAGCTCGCCGTCGGGCGCCCGGTACGCTGCGACGGTCTCGCCCTCGGCATCGACGATCGCGCTGTCGCCCGCCTTCAGCTCCGAGAGCTTCTCGTTCTGCCGCTGCGTGAGGTAGTCCTTCACCAGCTGCGTCACCACCAGCGCATTCTCCTGCAGGATGTTCTTGCCGCCCTTGACGGGTGACAGCCGCCCCGGCTTGACGAGGTCCGCGAAGGCGGACTTGTGCCCGAGCAGCTCCGCCGCGATCAGCCGCGCGGCCACCGTGCCCCAGGTCAGTCCGTCGGTGGCGAAACCGGTGGCGATGAAGCAGTCGGAGTGGTTGCGCCCGATGTAGGGCAGGGCGTCGGCGCCGCGGTAGTTCTGCGCCGACCAGCGATGCGTGACGGGGCGATCGCCGAAGTACTTCCTGGCCAGGTTTTCCAGGGCGATCATGCCGGCCGTCGCGTTGTGGATGCCGACCTTGTGCTCCTGCCCGGCGCACACCAGGTAGTGCCGGCCGCCGGCCTGCAGCGTGCGGATCGACAGGTGCTCGGCGGCCTTCCACCAGAAGGTGCCCGGGCCGGGCGGCCCATCGGGCGCCCACTCGAAGGCGATGGCGTACTCGCGGTGCACCGGCATCTCGGTGTGCACCAGGTGCACGCCCTTGGGGGTGTGCGTCGCCATCACGATCTCCCGGGCCGTCACGCTGCCCGCGGCCGTGACCGCGCGCCTGGCCTTGTGGTCGATCTCCAGCACGCGCGAGTGTTCGTGGATGGACGCGCCGGCCTGCGCGGCGCGAGCCGCCAGCGCCACCACGTAGGCCTGGGGCTGGAACTGCGCCTGGTTGCGCAGCACCAGCACGTCGCCTTCCGCGGGCGGCAGCGGCGCGGGGATGGTGGTGCCGCGGTCCACCGCGCAGCCGGCGGCGGTGAGAGCCTCGATCTCCTTGCGGATCGCGTCGTTGTGCGCGCGGTCCGCCCATTCCACCAGGTCGCAGCGGCGAAAGCCCACGTCCGGCAGCAGGCGGCAGCGCTCCTCGATGAAGTTCACGGCGGTGCGCCGCTCGTCGGCGACCTGCCGCGCCACCTCGGCGCCCCACTTCGCGTGGATCTCGCGCAGGCCGCTGGAGAGCGTCTCGTACAGGTTGCCGGTCGAATTGCCGGTGGTGCCGGTGCCGATCGCGTCGGCCTCGAGCAGGACGACCTTGGGCGGGTTGGCCGTCTTCTGTTCGGCGAGCAGGTCCGCCAGGGTCACGCCGGTGATGCCGCCGCCGACGATCAGCACGTCGCAGGTGACGTCGCCGCTCAACATCGCATAGCCGGTGGGAGCCGCCGTGCCGCGCCAGAGGGAAAGGGTGTTCATGTCGTTCTCCCCTTCGAAACCCCCATGCTAGGCAGCGCGCTGTTCCCGTCTCGTAGGACAGGGACGACAAACTGCGGGACAGCCGGAAAACCGGACTTCCGAACTTCCGGACTTCCGAACTTCCGGACGCAGAGGACGCGAAGGGTACGCAGAGGGCGCAAAAGAGACAAAGAAAACTTTAAAAGGTTTTCTTTTGCGTCCTCTGCGTACCCTTCGCGTCCTCTGCGTCCGGCTGTCCGCTTTAGAAGTGGTCCAGCACCGCGCCCTTGCTCGCGCTCGACGCGTTGAACGCGAACTTCGCCTGCACGCCGCGCGTGTAGCGGGGCGCCGGCTGCTGCCAGCTGGCGCGGCGCCTGGCGATCTCCGCGTCGGGCACGTTCAGCTGCAGCTGCAGCTGGTGCGCGTCGATGGTGATCGAGTCGCCTTCATGGACGAAGGCGATCGTGCCGCCGGCGGCCGCTTCGGGCGCGACGTGGCCCACCACCATGCCCCAGGTGCCGCCGGAAAAACGCCCGTCGGTGATCAGGCCCACGCTCTCGCCCAGGCCGGCACCGATCAGGGCCCCGGTGGGCGCGAGCATCTCCGGCATGCCCGGGCCGCCCTTCGGGCCGAGATAGCGCAGCACCATCACGTCGCCCGCCTGGATCCTGCCGTCCAGGATCGCCTGCAGCGCCGACTGCTCGTCGTCGAAGACGCGCGCCGGCCCGGTGATCACCGGGTTCTTCAGGCCCGTGATCTTGGCGACCGCGCCCTCCGGCGACAGGTTGCCCTTCAGGATGGCCAGGTGGCCCTGCTTGTACATCGGGTTGGCGATCGTGCGAATGACGTCCTGGCCCGCCGGCGGCTCGTCCGGGATGTCGGCCAGCGTCTCGGCGATGGTCTTGCCGGTGATCGTCATGCAGTCGCCGTGCAGCAGGCCGGCGTTCAGCAGCAGCTTCATCACCTGCGGGATGCCGCCCGCCTCGTGCAGGTCCACCGCGAGGTACTTGCCCGAGGGCTTGAGGTCGCAGATCACCGGCGTCTTGCGGCGCACGCGCTCGAAGTCGTCGATGGTCCATTCCACTTCGGCGGCATGCGCGATCGCCAGGAAGTGCAGCACCGCGTTGGTGGAGCCGCCCGTGGCCATGATCACCGCCACGGCGTTCTCGATCGCCTTGCGCGTGACGATGTCGCGCGGCTTCAGGTCCTTCCTGATCGCCTCCATCAGCACCTTGGCCGATTCCTTCGCCGAGTTCTGCTTCTCGTCGTGCGGGTTGGCCATCGTGGAGGAATAGGGCAGGGACATGCCCATCGCCTCGAAGGCCGACGACATCGTGTTGGCGGTGTACATGCCGCCGCAGGAGCCGGTGCCGGGGATGGCGTGCTGCTCGATGTCCTTGAGCTCCTGGTCGCTGATCTTGCCGGCGGCGTTCTGGCCCACGGCCTCGAACACGCTGACGATGTTCAGGTCCTGGCCCTTCCACTTGCCGGGCAGGATGGTGCCGCCGTAGACGTAGATGGAAGGCACGTTGGCGCGCAGCATGCCCATCATGCCGCCCGGCATGTTCTTGTCGCAGCCGCCCACCACCAGCACGCCGTCCATCCACTGGCCCTGCACGCAGGTCTCGATGCAGTCGGCGATGACCTCGCGCGACACCAGCGAGTACTTCATGCCCTCGGTGCCCATCGCCATGCCGTCGCTGATGGTGGGCGTGCCGAAGATCTGCGGGTTGCCGCCGGCTTCCGCTATGCCCTGCACGGCGGCGTCGGCCAGCTTCTGCAGGCCGCTGTTGCACGGCGTGATGGTGCTGTGGCCGTTGGCCACGCCGACCATGGGCTTGCCGAAATCGGTCTCCTTGTAGCCCATGCCGTAGTACATGGAGCGGTTCGGGGCGCGCGACTTGCCCTGCGTGATGTTGTCGCTGCGCAGGCGCAGCTGGATGGTCTTCTGGTCCATGGCTGTGTGTCCGTCGATGCGGGGGAAGGCCCGGAGTATGCGCCGGTGCTGTGATTGCTTCCAATCCATTTTCGAGCGGCGATTAATATGTGCGGCGTATGAGTGAACCGCTGATCGAGCTGCGCCTGTGGCGCCAGTTCCTGGCCGTCGCCGAGGCGCTGCATTTCGGCCGCGCGGCGCGCAGCCTGCACATGACGCAGCCGCCGCTGACGCAGGGCATCGCCCAGCTCGAACGCCTGCTGGGCGCGCGGCTGTTCGAGCGCACCAAGCGCAGCGTGCGCCTCACGCCGGCCGGCGAGGCGCTGCTGCCGCCGGTGCGCGAGCTGCTGGCGCGGGCCCAGGGGCTGCCCGCGCAGGCCAGGGCCGCCGCCGGCGGCGAGCTGGGGCGGCTGCGCATCGGCTTCGTGTCGACCGTCGGTTTCGCGCTGCTGCCGCAATGGCTGCGCGCCTTCCGCGCCCGGCACCCGCAGGTGCAGATGGAGCTGATCGAGGCCACGGGAGACGTGCAGCTGGAGGCCTTCGCGCGCGGCGAGATCGATGCCGGCTTCGTGCTGCACTCGCCGGACTTCGCGCCGGCGGGCCTCGCGCACCTGCGCGTCGCCCGCGAGCCGCTGGTGCTGGCCGTCCCGGAGGCGCATCCGCTGGCGCGGGCCGCGCGCGTGTCGCTGCGGGCCGTGCTGGACGAGCCGCTGGTGATCTTCCCGCGCCGCATCGTGCCCTCGCTGCACGACGCGATCTTCGGCATGTACCACGCCAGCGGCCGCGAGCCGCGCATCGCGCAGGAAGCGATCCAGATGCAGACCATCGTCAACCTGGTCGCGGCCGGCCTGGGCCTGGCGTGGGTGCCCGACAGCGTGCGCCAGTTCCAGCGCAGCGGCGTCCTCTACCGGCAGCTCGCGGGCAAGCAGGGCGCGAGCGTGCCCTCCTGCGAAACGACACTGGTGTGGTCCACCATGTCGCCGGTGCTGGAGCGCTTCGTGGAGTGCGTGCGGGCGGGTGCCTGAGGCCGCTGAAGAACCCGATACCGGACGCAGAGGACGCGAAGGGTACGCAGAGGACGCAAAGGAACATCCATTTGAAAATGTCTTTTTTGCGTCCTCTGCGTACCCTTTGCGTCCTCTGCGTCCGGCTGTCCTGCCTTCGTTCGGCCACCACCCCCCTCGCGTGCGCCAAAATACCCGCCCATGCTCACCCATCCGAAGATCGATCCGGTCGCGTTGCAGATCGGCCCGCTGGCCATCCACTGGTACGGGCTGACGTACCTGCTCGCCTTCGGGCTGTTCATGCTGCTGGCCAACCAGCGCCTCAAGCACGAACCCTTCCGCTCCATCCAGGGCCCCGGCGCCTGGTCGCGCAAGGACATCGAGGACATGCTGTTCGTCGGCGTGCTGGGGGTGGTGATCGGCGGGCGCCTCGGCTACTGCCTGTTCTACAAGCCCGGGTTCTACCTGGCCAACCCGCTGCAGATCCTGTACGTGTGGCAGGGCGGCATGAGCTTCCACGGCGGCCTGATCGGCGTGATCGCCTCGCAGGTCTGGTTCGCGCACAGCCGCCACAAGCCGTTCTGGCAGCTGATGGACTTCGTCGCGCCCTGCGTGCCCCCCGGCCTGGGGGCCGGGCGCATCGGCAATTTCATCAACGGCGAGCTGTGGGGCCGACCCGCCGACCCGGCGCTGCCGTGGGCCATGATCTTCCCCCAGAGCGGCACCAACCTCCCGCGCCATCCGTCCCAGATCTACGAGCTGCTGCTCGAAGGCGTGATCCTGTTCGTGCTGCTCTGGCTCTACGCGCGCAAGCAGCGCAAGGAGGCGCAGGTGTCCGCCATGTTCCTGGTGGGCTACGGCGTCGCGCGCTTCACCGCGGAGTACTTCCGTGAGCCCGACGCGCACCTGGGCATCCTGGCCATGAAGATGAGCATGGGGCAGTGGCTTTGCATCCCCATGATCTTCGCCGGCGTGCTGATCTGGGTCTGGGCCGAAACCCGAACCGACGCCGCCGGCCACCCGCCTGCCGGCGGTCGCCCCGCGGCGCGTTGAAGCGAGGGGTGGCGGCGCACCCATGCGCCCGCCCCCGGCCGCCAGCCAGCGGAGTTCCCGCACCCTTGTCGGACGACCGCCCGCCGCGCGCGGGCGGGCCACCGTTGCGGCCCCGCCGCAAGGGTTTTTCTTTACATGGACCCGGCCCCGCCGACGCCGGCGAAGGTCCATAATTATCGGTAATTACACGAAATTATCGCGAGCCCACCCATGCGCCTGGTCCACAACTCCCTGCACGACGAAGTCGCGGGGCAGCTGCGCGAACGCATCTTCGCCGGTGAACTGGTGCCGGGCATGTTCCTCGACGAAGTGCGGCTCGCACAGGAGATGAGCATCTCGCGCACGCCGCTGCGCGAGGCGCTCAAGGTGCTCACCGCCGAAGGCCTGGTGCGGCACGAACCGCGCCGCGGCTGCTTCGTCAACGAGGTCACCGAGCAGGACCTCGACGAGATCTTCCCCGTGATCGCGCTGCTGGAGGGCCGCTGCGCCTTCGAGGCCGCCCAGCACGCCACCGACGGCGACCTCCAGGCCCTGGAGGAGCTGCACCAGAAGCTGGCCCGCCACGCCAGGGCCAGGCGGATCAACGAGTACTACGAGACCAACTTCGCGATCCACGAAACGATCATCGCCCTGGCCCGCAACCGCTGGCTGGCCGGCGTGATCGGCGACCTGCGCAAGATCGTCAAGCTCGCGCGCCTGCAGCAGCTGCACGCGCCGGGCCGCCTGGACCAGAGCCTCGCCGAGCACCTGGCCGTGTTCGCCGCCCTGAAGGCGCGCGACGCCGAGGGCGCCGAGGCCGCGATGCGCACCCACCTGCAACGCCAGCGCGGGGCGCTGCGCGAGCTGGCGCGCGCCCAGCCCCGGAGGCTGGCATGAGCGTTGCATCGCCCGGATTCACCAACATCGCAGTGAAGGCGGTCCCATGAGCCCTGTCGACTGGATCTCCCGCGGCGTGTCGCTCTGGCGGCCCGGATTCGAGCGCAAGGTGGCCGCCGGAGGCGCCGTGCGCGAGCCCAAACCTGGGGCATCTTCCCCGACCCTGGCGACGCAGGCCTGGCCGGGCGGCCGCAGCACGCGCGAGCGCCTGGGCGCCACGCTGCGCCGCGGTCAGGAGGCGCTGTCGCCGCGGGTGCTGCGCCGCACGCTGGCCGAACTGCAGGCCATCGTCGATCCGCGCGCCAGCGAGGTCGAGGGCGGCCGGCGCGCCAAGGCCTTCGCCGCCTGGTACAAGACCGCGAGCGCGGAGGAGCGGCGCGACGCCTGGCTCCTCATGAGCGAGCACTTCGGCCCGGACCCGAAGAAGATCGGGGCCGCGCGCGAACACTACGAAGCCGCGCAGGGCACGCCGGAGGAGGGCGCCGCCGAGATCCGCCTGCGCCGCGCGTTGCTCTCGCCGCGCGCGCGCCTGATGCAGCGCTTCGCCGTCTTTCCCGAAGGCATGCGCTTCCTGGTCGACCTGCGCGCCGAACTGCTGCCGCAGCTGAAGTCGGACAAGCGCCTGCTGCCGCTCGACGCCGAACTCGAAACGCTGTTCTCCACCTGGTTCGACGTCGCCTTCCTCGAGCTGCGGCGCCTGTCCTGGGATTCGCCCGCGTCGCTGATCGAGAAACTGATCAAGTACGAAGCGGTGCACGACATCCGCAGCTGGGCCGACCTGAAGAACCGCCTGGACAGCGACCGCCGCTGCTACGGCTTCTTCCATCCGAAGCTCGATGGCGATCCGCTGATCTTCGTGGAGGTCGCGCTCACCGACAGCATCTCCGACTGCATCACGCCGCTGCTGGACGAAACGGCCGCGGCGTCCGATCTCACGCGGGCCACCACCGCGATCTTCTACTCGATCAGCAACTGCCAGACGGGCCTGCGCGGCGTGAGCTTCGGCGACTCGCTGATCAAGCGCGTGGTGGAGACGCTCAAGGAGGAGTTCCCGAAGCTCAGGACCTTCTGCACGCTGTCGCCGATCCCGGGCTTGCGTTCGTGGCTCGCCAGGCAGGTCCCCGCCGAAAAGCTCGCCACGTGGGACAAGCCGCTCGAACTCGGGCCGAAGTCGCCCGAGCGCCAGGAACTCCTGTCCTGGGCCGCGCGTTACCTGGGCAAGGAACTGCAGGACGGCAAGCCGGTCGATCCCGTCGCGCGCTTCCACCTGGGCAACGGTGCGCGCGTGGAGCGCCTGAACTGGGCCGGCGATCCTTCGCCCAAGGGCGTGAAGCAATCTTTCGGCCTCATGGTCAATTACCTGTACGACGTGAGACGGCTCGACAAGCACCGCACGCTGTTGTCGCAGGGAGAAATCCCGATAGCAGGTGCCATCGAAGACCTGTATCGTTGAGGCCGCGTGCGACCCGCCGCAATGGGGGTCGCACGCAGCTTTTCACAGGAGACAACAACATGCATTCCCCACGCCTTACCCGGCGCGATGTCCTGCGCGCGGCCGCTGCCGCCAGCACCGTGGGCGCCCTGCCTTCCCTCCATGCCCAAGGCAACTGGCCCGCCAAGCCGGTGCAGATGATCGTTCCCTTCCCCGCCGGCGGAGGCACCGACGCGTTCGCGCGCCCGCTCGCTGCGCAGTTCGCGCAGCAGACGAAGCAGCAGCTCGTGATCGACAACAAGGGCGGCGCGGGCGGCACCGTCGGCGCCACGCTCGCCTCGCGCGCGGCACCGGACGGCTACAACTTCTTCATGGGCGCCGTGCACCACACGATCGCGCCCTCGATCTATCCGCGGCTCGAGTACGACCTGCAGAAGGACCTGATCCCGATCTCGCTGGTGGCGCGCGTGCCGCAGGTGGTGGTGGTGAATCCGCAGCGCATTCCCGCCCGGGACTTCAAGGAATTCCTGGCGCTGATGAAGGCCAACCCCGGCAAGTACAACTACGCCTCCGCCGGCAACGGCACCTCGCACCACCTCGCGGGCGAGCTGTTCAAGCTGCAGACGAAGACCTTCATCACGCACATCCCCTACCGCGGCGCGGGCCCCGCCCTGCAGGACCTGATCACCGGCAGCGCGGACCTGATGTTCGACGGCCTGGGCTCCTCGGCCGCGCACATCAAGGGCGGCCGCATCAAGGCCCTGATGGTGGCCGGCAACAAGCGCGTGCCGGTCTTCCCGGACGTGCCGGCCGCCTCCGAGGTGGGCCTGCCGGATTACACCGTCACCACGTGGTACGGCATCTGGGCGCCCAAGGGCACGCCCGCCGAAGCGCAGCAGCGCATGCACGAGGAAGTGCGCAAGGCCGTGCAGTCGGACACCCTCAAGGCGGTGTGGGCCGGCCAGGGCGCCGAGTTCCCGAACCTCTCGCAGCAGCAGTTCGCCGCCTTCATCGACAGCGAGGTCAAGCGCTGGGCCCAGGTGGTGAAAGCCGCCAACGTCAAGGCGGACTGATGTCGGCCCCCTCGACGCGGCTCGGCGGAGGCTGACGATGGCAGGGCAGGTGCGGCTGGCGACGCAGGGGCCCATCGCGCGCCTGACGCTGTCGCACCCCGGCAAGCTCGACGCCATGTCGCGCGCGATGTGGCGCGAGCTGCGCGAATGCTTCCTGCAGGTCCAGTCCGATGCGCAGCTGCGCTGCGTGATCGTCAGCGGCGTCAACGGCGGCTTCTGCGCCGGCGGCGACATCGCCGAATACCCGTCCTTCCGCTTCGATCCCGAAAGCCTGCGCCGCTTCCACGAGGACGAAGTGTGGGGCGGCCTGGCCGCGATGCTCGCCTGCGACGTTCCCGTCATCGCGCAGATCGAGGGCGCCTGCATGGGCGCGGGCATCGAGATCGCCTGCTGCTGCGACATCCGCATCGCCGGCACCGGTGCGCGCTTCGGCGCGCCGATCGGCCGCCTGGGCTTTCCGATGGCGCCGCGCGAGCTGCAGCTGGTGGCTGCGCGCGCCGGCGAATCCACCCTGCGCGAGATGCTGTTCGAAGGCGTGCAGCTCGATGCGCGCGAGATGAAGGCGCGCGGCTTCCTGCAGCGCGTCGTCGCCAACGAGGAGCTCGCGCTGGAAGTCGAAGCCAGCGCCCAGCGCGTCGCGCAGCTGGCGCCCCAGGCTGCGCGCATGAACAAGAAACTGCTGCGGCGGCTCGCCGCCCACGCACCGGACGCCCCGCTGCCGCAGGACGTCCTGGCGAGGGCGTACGATTACGCCACCAGCGCCGAGCACCGCGAGGGCATCTCGGCCTTCCTCGAAAAACGACCGCCCCGCTTCTGACCCCGACCGACCAAGCGAAATGGAAAACCGCAACCTGTTCGCGGCGCTGCGCGCTGCCTTCCCGCAAGACCTCGACGCCATCGCCGTGGAGACGGACTCCGGCCTGCACTACAGCTGGCGCGACATGGAGCGCGGCACCGCGATGATCGCCAACCTGCTCGCCTCGCTGGGGCTGCAGGAGGGCGCCCGCATCGCCGTGCAGGTGGAGAAGTCGGTGGAGGCCATGATGCTGTACCTGGCGACGCTGCGCGCCGGCTACGTGTTCCTGCCGTTGAACACCGCCTACCAGAAGGCGGAGATCGAATACTTCGTCGGCAACGCCGAACCCGAGGTGGTGGTGTGCACGCCGGCCAACTTCGGCTGGATCAGCAAGATCGCCTTCCAGGCCGGCACGAAGCACGTCTTCACGCTGGGCGACGAGCGCAACGGCTCGCTGCTGGAACGCGCGGCGCAGCAGTCCGACCAGCAGGCTCCGGTGCGCAAGACCGACGACGACCTGGCCGCGATCCTCTACACCAGCGGCACCACCGGCCGCAGCAAGGGCGCGATGCTCACGCACGGCAACCTGCTGTCGAACGCCGAAGTGCTGAAGGACTACTGGGGCTGGAAGGAAGGCGACGTCCTGATCCACGCGCTGCCGATCTTCCACGTGCACGGCCTGTTCGTCGCGCTGCACGGCGCGCTGCTCAATGGGAGCAAGATCCTCTGGTTCGCGAAGTTCGATCCGAGGAAGGTGATCGAGCGCTTCCGCGATGCCACCGTGTTCATGGGCGTGCCCACGCTGTACGTGCGCATGCTGGCCGAACCCACGCTGACGCAGCCGGCCTGCCGCAACATGCGCCTCTTCATCTCCGGCTCCGCGCCGCTGCTGCTGGAGACCTTCAGCGCCTGGAGGGAGCGCACCGGGCACACGATCCTGGAGCGCTACGGCATGAGCGAAACCATCATGCTCACCTCCAATCCCTACCACGAGGCCGAGGGCGAGCGCCGCGGCGGCACCGTAGGCTTCCCGCTGCCGGGCGTGAGCGTGCGCGTGCGCGACGAGCAGGGCAAGGAAGTGCCCGCCGGCGAGATCGGCGGCATCCAGGTCAAGGGGCCCAACGTGTTCAAGGGCTACTGGCGCATGCCCGAGAAGACCAAGGAGGAATTCACCGAGGACGGCTGGTTCCGCACCGGCGACGTCGGCAAGATCGACGAGCTGCGCTACGTCACCATCGTCGGCCGCAGCAAGGACCTGATCATCAGCGGCGGCTACAACGTCTACCCCGCGGAGATCGAGGGCTACATCAACGACATGCCCGGCGTGGCCGAGAGCGCCGTCGTCGGCGTGCCGCATCCGGACTTCGGCGAAGTGGGCGTCGCACTGGTGGTGCCCAAGCCCGGCGCGCAGGTGGATGGCGAGCAGGTCGTCGCCACGCTCAAGTCGCAGCTGGCCAACTTCAAGATCCCCAAGCGCTGCTTCGTGGTGGGCGAACTCCCGCGCAACACCATGGGCAAGGTGCAGAAGAACCTGCTGCGCGACGAGCACAAGACGCTGTTCGCCTAGGGCGGGATCGCGGCGGCAGGCGGCGCGATGCCGCTCGCGCACCGCTCGCTGCCGGCGATTGCGCCACAATCGCTGCTCCACGGGCAAGGAGAATCCCATGAAGGCGAACAGCATCCTCGACACCATCGGCCGCACGCCGCATATCAAGATCAACCGCCTGTTCGGCAACACGCACAGCGTGTGGGTGAAGTCCGAGCGCGCCAATCCGGGCGGCTCGATCAAGGACCGCATCGCGCTGTCGATGGTCGAAGACGCGGAGAAGAGCGGCAAGCTCAAGCCCGGCGGCACGATCATCGAGCCGACCTCGGGCAACACCGGCATCGGGCTGGCGATGGTCGCGGCGGTGAAGGGCTATCCGCTGGTGCTGGTGATGCCGGACAGCATGTCCGTGGAGCGACGGCGGCTGATGCTGGCCTATGGCGCCAGGTTCGACCTCACGCCGCGCGAGAAGGGCATGAAGGGCGCCATCGCGCGCGCGCAGGAGCTCGCGGCCCAGACGCCCGACGCGTGGATTCCGCAGCAGTTCGAGAACCCCGCCAACGTGGAGGTGCACGAGCGCACCACCGCGCGCGAGATCGCGGAGGACTTCCCCCAGGGCGTGGACTACCTGATCACCGGCGTGGGCACCGGCGGCCACATCACCGCCTGCGCCAAGGTGCTCAAGCAGAAGTGGCCCAAGCTCAAGGTCTTCGCGGTGGAGCCGGTCGCCTCGCCCGTGCTCTCCGGCGGCCAGCCCGCGCCGCACCCGATCCAGGGCATAGGCGCCGGCTTCATCCCGGCGATCATGGACACCTCTCTGCTCGACGGCGTGATCCAGGTGGACGCGGAACCGGCGCGCGAGATGGCGCGCCGCTGCGCGCGCGAAGAGGGCATCCTGGTCGGCATCTCCTCCGGCGCCTCCCTGGCCGCGGTGGCGCAGAAGCTCAAGGAGATCCCCGCGGGCGCCACCGTGCTGTGCTTCAACTACGACACCGGCGAGCGCTACCTGTCCGTCGAGGGCTTCCTGCCGGCGACCTGAGCCCGTGGTGCTTCGACGCGGCCGATGGTTCCCGCGGCCCGCGTAGAAAAATGCAACAAGTGCGCCCCGCGTGTGACCGCCGCGGCGCACAATGAGGACGCCCTTCAGGAATTGGATGTCCCTCGTGCAGGTTCAGCTGTCCCACCAGGTGGACGTCTCCAGCTTTCACAGCGAGGCGACGCGCCTGCTGGCACAGCAGGTGCCGCCCGAGACCGTGCAGTGGTGCCCGGCGCCGGCGCACGCGGTGGAAGAGGAGGACCTCGCCGTCGGGCGCGCCGCGATCCGCAATCGCGCGGCGCGGGCCATCATTCCTCAGTCCTTCATCCGGCTGAGCGAACTCGTGGTGCTGCACCGCGACCCCGGGCGCTTCGACCTGCTGTACCGGGCGCTGTGGCGGCTGGTGTACGAGCCCGACCTCAAGAACGATTTCGCCGATGCGGACCTCTCGCGCCTGCGGCAGATGGCGCAGGCGGTGCGGCGCGACATCCAGAAGATGAAGGCGCGCATCGCATTCCGGCCGCTCATGGTCCGCGGCGAGCCGGTGCAGGTCGCCTGGTACGAGCCGACGCACTACGTGTGCGAGACGGTCGGCGCCTGGCTGGCCCGGGCCGAGCCGGACAGCCACTGGGTCCTGCTCACGCCGGACCGGAGCCTGCACTGGGACGGCACCCACCTGCTGAGCGCGCCCGCGGTCGCGGGCGTGGAAGATGGCCAGGCCATGACCGACGACGAGCGTGCGCAAGCGCTGGAAGGCCTGCCCTGGCTGTGATCAGGCCGACGGGTGCGAGGGCATCCCCATCCCGCCGCTCGAGAAGCTGAAGTCGCTGCGGGTGCGCTGCCAGTCCGAGCCCGAATCCCCGATCAGCTGGCGGCAGCGCAGGAACAGGCTGTCGAGCGCGGCGTCCTGCCGGTCGCGCACGTTGTGGTAGCGCGGGTCCGCGTAGTGCGGCCGCAGCGGCGCGGCGTGCGTCATGCGCAGGATGTTCTCCTCCCACAGGTACTGCATCAGCTCGCGGTGCGTCTGCAGCAGCTGCAGCATCAGGCCGGAGAGTTCGGGGAAGTGTTCGTCCTTGATCTGCACTGCCTGCGCCAGCGCTGCGGGGATGCCGGCTTCGTCGGGGTTCTGGTGCAGCAGCGGTTCGTCGCGGTGCCAGTCGATCCAGGTGGTGTAGGCCTTCAGGGCGTCGATCAGCTGGTAGCCGGCCGCGCGGCGGCGGGCGAGCCTGCGCGCGCGGCGCCAGCGCAGCCGCCACAGCACGCCGGCCGCGGCAAGGGCCAGCACCACCAGCGCGAGGGGGTACAGGAGGTCGGAGTCGGACAGCAGGCGCACGGCATGCTCGCGGGGAACCGCTCCTTCTTGTCTGGTCGGGGGGACGCGCCGATTGTCCTCCCGCCCCGGGGCACCCCGTGTCAGGTGCGCCAGGCGGCGGCGGCAAAACGATGGCCGGCGCTTGATGCAAATCAGTATGCATGAGGACGCGCGCCACCAAGATGGGGCGGTCACCATCCTCCCTGCTGGCCACGATGGATTTCGAGCCCTCGCCGCGCGCCCGCGAATGGCTCGCGCGGCTGGAGACCTTCCTCGACCGCTTCCTGCTGCCGTACAACGCCGCCTGGCACGCTGCCGCGTCGCGCGGGCAGCAGCCCGAGTTCGTGGCCGACCTGCGCGCTCTGGCGCGCGAGGAGGGCCTGTGGAACCTGTGCCTGCCCGCACTGCCGGCGGATGCGCCCGGCACGGCCCTGCCGCACCTCGATTACGCGCCGCTCGCCGAAGCGATGGGGCGCCTTCCCTGGGCGGCGGAGGTCTTCAACTGCAATGCGCCGGACAGCGGCAACATGGAACTGCTGCTGCAGCACGCGAGCCCGGCGCAGCGCGCGCGCTGGCTGCAGCCAATGCTCGCCGGCGAGATCCGGTCCGCCTTCGCGATGTCGGAGCCCGACGTCGCCTCCTCCGACCCGACCAACCTGCAGACGGAGGTGCGGCGCGAGGGGCAGGAGCTGGTCGTGAGCGGCCGCAAGTGGTTCGTCACCGGCGTGGCGCACCCGGACTGCAAGCTGCTGATCGTCGTCTGCCGCAATGCCGACGCGGCCGAGGGCGAGCGCCACCGCGCGCATTCGCTGGTGCTGATGCCGGCGGACACGCCCGGCGTGGAGGTCGTGCGCAACATCCCGATCCTGCAGCATGCCGCCTCGGAAGGGCATTGCGAGATCGTGTTCCGCCAGGTGCGCGTGCCCGAGGCCAACCTGCTCGGCGCGTGG
This sequence comes from Ramlibacter sp. AN1133, assembly GCF_037890035.1. Lineage (NCBI taxonomy): Bacteria > Pseudomonadati > Pseudomonadota > Betaproteobacteria > Burkholderiales > Comamonadaceae > Ramlibacter > Ramlibacter sp. AN1133. Next base: position 64,839 of record NZ_JBBKTQ010000025.1, on the reverse strand, counting down.
GGCGAGGGTTTCGCGCTGGCGCAGGCTCGCCTGGGGCCGGGGCGCGTGCACCACTGCATGCGCACCATCGGCCAGTGCGAGCTGGCGTTGGCCCTGGCCTGCGACCGCGCGCTGGAGCGGCGCGCGTTCGGCAAGCCGGTGGCGCAGCAGGCCAACGTGCAGGAGTGGCTGGCCGATTCGCGCATCGAGATCGACATGGCGCGCCTGCTGGTGCTGCGCACGGCGTGGGCGCTGGACCAGCCGCAGCCGCCGCCCGACCTGCGCGAGCAGATCGCGGCGATCAAGGTGGCCGCCGCGCGGCTGCAGATGCGCGTGGTGGACCGCGCGATCCAGGTGTTCGGCGCGATGGGGCTGTCGCCGGACACGCCGCTCGCGTGGCTGTTCACGTGGGGGCGCGCGCTGCGCATCATGGACGGGCCCGACGAGGTGCACCTGCGCACCATCGCGCGCGGCGAGCTGCGGCGGGCGGGCGACCAGCGGGGGAAGTGGGCGGACTACTTCACCACGCCGGAGCAACTGGTGGCGCCGGTGCGCATCCGGTAGGCTGGAGGTGAGCGCCGCAGGCGCGAACCCCAGCGCTTCGCAGCGACTAGTGGTAGCCCTCCCCGGGCTTGAGCTTGCCGCGGAACAACCAGAACACCAGCACCGTGTACGCCAGGATCATCGGGATCAGGATCGCCGCCCCGATCAGGTAGAACATCTGCGAGCCCGGATACGCCGCCGCTTCCCAGATCGTCAGCGACGGCGGGACGATGTAGGGGATGCTGGAGATCACCAGCCCGAAGAACGCCAGCAGGAAGATCCCCACCGCCATCACGAACGGCAGGATGGCCTGCCCGCGGCGGATGCCGCGCCAGCACAGCCAGGCGAACAGCAGCGTCGCCACCGGCACCTGCGCCAGGAAGAAGATGTTGGGCACGCCGAACCAGCGCTCGGCGATGCGCGGCGACATGAGCGGCGTCCAGATGCTCACGGCGACGATGAACGCGAGCAGCGCGGCCAGCAGCGGCACGCCGAGCTTGCGCGCGCGCTCCTCCACCGGCCCGCTGGTCTTGAGCATCAGCCAGGTCGCGCCCAGGAGCGTGTAGCCCGTCACCACCGCCAGCCCGCACATCACGCTGAAGGGCGACAGCCACGACAGCGCCTGCCCCGTGAACTCGCCGTTGCGCACCGGGATGCCCTGCACCACGCCGCCCAGCACCAGCCCCTGCGCGAAGGCGCCGAGCGTGGAGCCGACGGCGAAGGACCAGTCCCAGGCCCGGTGGCGCGGCTTGGCCACCCAGCGGAACTCGAAGGCCACGCCCCGGAAGATCAGCGCCAGCAGCAGCACCATCACCGGGATGTACATCGCCGGCAGGATGATCGCGAAGGCCTTGGGAAAGGCCGCCCACAGCGTGACGCCGCCGAGCACCAGCCAGGTCTCGTTGCCGTCCCAGAAGGGCGCCACCGAGTTCATGATCAGGTCGCGGTCGTCCTCGCCCGGATAGAAGAAGAACAGCATGCCGATGCCCAGGTCGAAGCCGTCGAGCACGACGTAGAGCACCACCGACATCCCGAGCAGCAGCGCCAGGATGACGGGCAGGACGTCGGCCACGCCGTTCATGAAGGCACCGCCTCGCCGCCGTCCGGCCTGGCCCCGGCCAGCGGCCGGTTGGGCAGCGTTTCCGGCCCCGGCCCCTGGGCTTCGGGCCCCTTGCCGATCATGCGGTTGATGTACCAGATGCCGATCGAGAAGACCACGAAGTACACCAGCACGAACAGCGCCAGCGAGATGAACACCTCCACCGCACCGACGGGGGAGGAGGCATCGGCGGTGCGCAGGATGCCGTGGACGATCCAGGGCTGGCGCCCCACCTCCGTCACGACCCAGCCCGCCAGCAGTGCCGCGAAGCCCACCGGCCAGCAGATGCGCAGCAGCCGCAGGAACCAGCGCTGGCCCTCGATCCGCCCGCGCCACAGCAGCCACATGCCGAACCAGCCGACCGCGATCATGAACAGGCCCAGCCCGACCATCACACGGAAGGCGAAGAACACCGGCGCCACCGGTGGCCGCTGGTCGCGCGGGAACTCGCGCAGGCCCTTGAAGCGCCCGTTCCACTCGTGGGTGAGGATCAGGCTGCCCAGGTGCGGCACGGCGATCTCGAAGCGGTTGCGTTCGCCCTGCATGTCGGGCCAGGCGAACAGCACCAGGTCCGCGGGGCCCGTGTCCTCCCAGTGCGCCTCGATCGCCGCCACCTTGGCCGGCTGGTGCTCCAGCGTGTTCAGGCCGTGCAGGTCGCCGACCAGTGCCTGCAGCGGCGCCAGCAGCGCCAGCATGCCCAGCCCCATGCGCAGCATCGTCATCGCCTCGCGCGGGTAGCGGCCGGCGAACAGGTAGCGCGCGCCGGTCGCCGCCACGACCATCGAGACCGTGATGTAGGTGGCGACCATCATGTGCACGAAGCGGTACGGGAAGCTCGGGTTGAAGATCACGTGCAGCCAGCTCACGGGATACGTGATGCCATCGCGCAGCTCGAAGCCCGCGGGCGTGTGCATCCAGCTGTTGGCGGCCAGGATCCAGAAGCCGGAGAGCGCGGTGCCCAGCGCCACGAACACCGACGCCATCGTGTGCAGCCACGGCGGGAAGCGGTTCCAGCCGAACAGCATCACGCCCAGGAAGCTCGCTTCGAGGAAGAAGGCCGTCAGCACTTCATAGGCGAACAGCGGTGCCAGGGTGTTGCCCACCACCTGGCCGAAGCGGCTCCAGTTGGTGCCGAGCTGGTACTCCATGACGATGCCGGAGACCACGCCCATGGCGAAGGACACGGCGAAGATCTTGGTCCAGAAGCGCGCCAGCGTGTGGAAGTGCGGCTGGCCCGTCTTCAGCCAGATCACTTCGAGCGTCGCGATATAGGCCGACAGCCCGATCGAGAACGCCGGGAAGACGATGTGGAAGCCGATGGTGAAGGCGAACTGGATCCGGGACAGCAGGACCGTTTCGATGCCGAACACTGTTTCCATGGGACCCCGTTCGCGAAGGCTGGGGCAGTGTAGCGGCGGGGCAGGAATCCGTGGGGCTATCCCGCCCCGCGGCGGTGCATCATGTCCTTGCTCATCGCCGTGCGCGCGGGCTCGTCCAGCAGGGCCTGCGCGGCGGGGTAGGCGATCTCTTCCTCCGCGCGGATGTGGTCGTCGTAGCCGCCGGCGAAGGCGTCCAGGCACGCTTCGTCCCCGGCCGACAGGTGCTGCACCTGCGCTTGCGCTATCAGCACCAGCACTTCGCGCGCGGCCTGCCAGCGCGATTCCATCTGCAGGTGGTCCTGCTGCAGGCGCTGCACGACCGGCACGATGCGCGCATCGCCCTGGGCGAGCAGCGGCGGGAACACGTGCAGTTCCTCGTCCAGGTGGTGCTGCGGCGCCGCCTGGTCGAAGTAGCGCATCACGTCGCGCGCCGCCTGCTGTGCCTGCACGTCGGCGCCGTGCTCGCGCAGGTGGGCGCGCAGGCGCGCGAGCAGCGTGAGCATGCGGTGCACGCGCTCGTGGCAGGCCTCCAGCATCTCGAACGGCTGCTCGAAACCGGCCGCCGGCGTGGGCGTGAGCGAGCGCAGGGAGATCGGCTGCGTCATGCCTTCAGCTCGCTGACGTAGCGCTCCGGCGTGGCGCGCACGCGGTTGCGGCGGGGGCCCTCGATGGTGCCGACGCTGATGAAGCACAGGGCTTCCTCGTCGGCCCCGATGGCGAAGAGTTCGCGGAACACGCGCGAGTCCAGCGCCTTGCCGCTGGTGAGCGCCGAGCCGAAGCCCAGCGCCGTGGCCATGAGCAGCATGTTCTGGATCGCGCAGCCTGCCGAGACCAGCCGCTGGTTGGGCGGGATCTCCGCATCCTCGTCGCGCAGGCGCGCGACGGCCAGCAGCAGCAGCGGCGAGCGGAACGCCTTTTCGCGCGCCTTGGCGAACTGCTCGGGCGTGGCATCGCGGTCGCGCTCGCGCAGCGCCGCCTCGAAAGCCTGCGCCAGCGCGGGCCGGGCGCCGGCGGGAATGATCACGAAGCGCCAGGGCACCAGGTCATGGTGGTCCGGCGCGGCGGAGGCGGCCAGCAGGATGGAGCGCAACTGCTCGGCATCCGGCCCGGGCTCGGCCAGGCCGGCCGGCAGCACCGTGCGCCGGCCGTGGATGAGCGCCGCGGTCCATTCGCCCGCCAGCGCCGCATCCGGCGTGGAGCTCACCCGCACGCTCCCACGTGGCCGCAGGAGGTGCAGAAGTCGCAGCCGTCCTTGCGGATCATGGCGTGCGCGCCGCACTCGGGGCACTTGGCGCCGGCCATGGTGGAGGGCGCGGCCGAGATCACCGGCGGGGCCGGCGGCGTGGCCAGCGCAGCCACCGGCTCGCCGTTGCGGCGGGCGATGATGTTCTGCACCGCGTAGGCGATCGCCGCCACTTCGGAGTCGTGCCACATCGGCACCGAGGTGCCGTCCGCCTTCGCGTAGGTGCCCAGGCGCACCGGGCCGCGGTCCCACGCCACCTTGCGCATGTCGGTGAGCGCGCGGTCCAGGAAGCCCCCGCGCGCCGCCAGCGACAGCAGGCGGAAGCTGGAGGTGATCCACTGCTGCGACTCGCCGCTCTGGCCCACGGGCATGAAGAACTCGATCGCGCGCTCGCGGCCGTCTTCCAGCGGCAGGAAGGACACGACGATGTAGAGCGTCTGCCGGCCCTGCTGCGTCCAGTATTCGACCTTCTCCGCCACGGCGGAGAGCTGGCCGTTGGGCCGCCGCGCGATCACGGCGCGCATCGGGTCCGCCTTGGCGATGGTGGCCTGCTCCTGCTCCGCCTTCTTCTCCGGCGTGGTCGAGAGCACCGAGCCCAGGATGTCGTTCGGCCGGTAGGTGGCCAGGCCCTTGAGGCCGGCGCGCCAGGCTTCCAGGTACAGGCCCTGGAAATCCTCGTAGGGGTATTCCGCCGGCACGTTGACCGTCTTGGAGATCGCCGTGTCGACGAAGGGCTGCACCGCCTCCATCATCGCCAGGTGGTCGGCCGCCGGCATTTCCAGGGCGGAGACGAAGTAGGGCGGCAGGTGCGTGGTGTCGCCGCCCAGCGAGCGGAACACGCGCCAGGCGTGGTCTTCCACCGTGTATTCGGTGGTGCGGCCGTCGCCCTCGCGCTTCTTGCGGTGGTAGGTCCACGAGAAGGGCGGCTCGATGCCGTTGGAGGCGTTGTCGGCGAACGCGAGGCTCACGGTGCCGGTGGGCGCGATCGACAGCAGGTGGCTGTTGCGGATGCCGTGCTTGCGGATCTCGGCCTTCAGCGGCTCGTCGAGGCGGCTGGCGAAGGTGCCGGCCTCGAGGTAGGGCTCGGCCTCGAACAGGGGGAACGGGCCCTTCTCCCTGGCCAGTTCCACCGAGGCCGCATAGGCGGCGTCACGCATGGCACGGCCGATGCGCGCGGCCATGTCGCGGCCTTCGGGGGCGTCATAGCGCAGGCGCAGCATGGCCAGGGCGTTGCCCAGGCCGGTGAAGCCGACGCCGATGCGGCGCTTGGCCTGCGCTTCGGCGCGCTGCTGCTCGAGCGGCCAGAAGGTCAGGTCCAGCACGTTGTCGAGCGCGCGCACCTGCGTGGCCACGGCCTTGGTGAAGCCCTGGAAGTCGAAGCTCGGCGACCCGCCGAAGCCGAAGGCATGGCGCACGAACTTCGTCAGGATGATCGGGCCGAGGTCGCAGCAGCCGTAGGCGGGAAGAGGCTGCTCACCGCATTGCCCCGTCACCAGGCCGTTGAAGATCACCGAGTTGTGATCAGGCTGCGTCGTGTCGAACACCGGCTCTTCGCCGGCCGCCTCGATCGAGGCAATCCGGGATGTGAAGCGCTGCGACTTGAGCAGCGCCTTGCCCTCGAGCCATGCCGCGTACTTCCCGTTCTTGGCGGGCAGCAGGAAGCCCACCTCGCTCATGAAGCGCTCGCGCGACTCCCCGTCGATGATCAGTTCGTAGTTCTCCGTGCAGTGGTAGCTGCGCTGGCCGCCACGACCGTCCGGCAAGATGCGCTCGCCGGCTTCGCGCCTCCTGCGGATACGGCAGAAGACGCCGAAGTTGGACAGGAGCAACTGCACGTCCTTGAGCAGACCCTCGTGGCTCGAGGCCAGGCGCACCGAGCAGCTCTGGCTCGCCGGGGAGACGTTGACCGTACCGTCCGTCTGGAACAGGCCAAGAAGATAGCCCCGCACGCAGGCCTCGCTGCCGCGCCAGACGACCTCCGGGACCTTCAGCTTGGTCTGCCGGGTGAACCCGTACTGGGCGAGCACACGCGCGAGCAGCACCGACCGGATGAAGACGCGGTTGCGCTGCGGCACCTCGACCGGCAGCGCCTGGTAGCTGCGACCCGTCGTCGAGGCAATCAGGGAATTGACGAAGCTGCCGACATGGTCGGCAAGCACCCGTTCCTCGCCCCAGAGGTCGACGACCGCCGCCTCGTTGCCCTTGCCACGGTTGGTGAAATGCCCGTCGCCCGTCATCAGGCCCAGCAGGAGGCCCAGGTCCTGGCTGCCCTCCTTGCCGAACTGGCCCTTGCCGGACTGGATCAGCAGTTCGTCGCCGACCACGAGGTCGCGCAGCTTGATCTTTCCGCGACCCGTGTAGAAATCGTGCCACTCCGTGGCCCTGATTTCGTAGCCGTCCTCCGTGCGCACGCGGAACACCGGGGCCCGTCCGGCGGTCTTGAAGGCCGGCTTCGCGCTACGGGTGACGACGCCGTGGGCGTCCGCTCCCAGCGTGCGCTGGTCGACGGTCGCTTCGAGCGCCACGCCACTGGCGTACAGCTCGCCGATCGGGATCAGGCCGAACTGCGTGGCCAGCCGCGTGTCGGCGGTCACGCAGGGGTTCGTCGCGGAAATCTTCTCCGCGTACCGCAGGTTGTTCTCGCGGTTGATGGTGTCGACGAACAGGATGCCCGGCTCGGCGAAGTCGTAGGCTGAGCGCATGACCGTGTCCCACAGCTGCTGCGCGGGCACGCTCTTGTAGACCCACAGGCCGTCGGAGCGCAGGTGCGCGCCCGCGGCGACCAGGCCGGCGCCCGGCCTGGCCTTGTGCACCAGCGGCCAGTCGCCGCCGGCCTGCAGCGTGCGGATGAATTCGTCGGTGACGGCCACCGAGACGTTGAAGTTGTTCCAGCGGCCCGGGGTGCGCTTGGCGGTGATGAACTCCAGCACGTCCGGATGGTCGATGCGCATCACGCCCATCTGCGCGCCGCGCCGCGCGCCCGCGCTTTCCACCGTGGAGCACGAGTGGTCGAACACGTCCATGTAGCTGCAGGGGCCGGAGGCGAGCGAGCCGGTGCCCTTGACCTCGGCACCGCGCGGGCGGATGCGCGAGAAGTCGTAGCCCACGCCGCCGCCGCGGCGCATCGTCTCCGCCGCTTCGCGCAGCGCTTCGTAGATGCCGGGGTTGCCTTCGTCGTCCACGCCCTGGATGGCGTCGCCCACGGGCTGCACGAAGCAGTTGATCAGGGTGGCCTGCAGGTCGGTGCCGGCGGCGCTCATGATGCGGCCGGCGCCGATCGCACCGGCCTGCATGTTCTCGAAGAAGCGCTGCTCCCATTGCGCGCGCAGGGGCTCGGCCTCGACGCTGGCCAGCGCCTTCGCCACGCGCTTGAGCAGGTCGGTTTCGCTGGTTTCGCCTTCTTTCAGGTACTTCTCCCGCACCACATCGACGCTGATGGGTTGCGGGGGCAATGCGGGGACTTCGTAGGGTGCGGGATCGCGCTTCATGCTTCCTGGAGTTCGGCGTTGTTCACGGCGAGGGTGGTGGGAGGGACCAGGTTGCCGACCAGGTGGTTCAGCAGGTCCTGGACCGGGCGGATCTGCGTGCCGAAGGGCAGCTTGCCCGCGCCCCGGAAGAATAGCCCTTTGCGAACGTCCCCGGCGAGCGCGTAGCCAAGCACCTTGTCGATGCAGAACTGGCCCCAGTTGGCATTGCCGTCGCGCAGGCCGCACTGGGCCAGGCAGTCGAACCACATCGTGCAGTGGGGCTTCTGGTGCGCGGCCTTCTGCATGCGTTCCTGGATGCGCAGGTACTTGTCGAGCCAGGGCGTGCGCACGGCGCGCGCGGGCAGGCCGGCCACGCTGGTGAACTCGACCAGGTCCTCGGGCTTCGCGCCGGCCAGCACCTGCTTGAAGGCCAGGCTGGCATCGCTTTCGCAGGTGACGGCAAAGGCGGTGCCGAGTTGCACCGCGGCGGCGCCCAGGCCCTGCAGGCGCTTGATGTCCTCGCGGCAGGAGATGCCGCCGGCGGCGATGAGGGGAATCTCCTTCTCGTAGCCGCTCTTCCTGAAGAATTCGCGGACTTCGGGCAGCACCACGTCGAATTCGAAGCGCCCGTCCTTCAGGTCGCTCACCCGGGCGGCGCCCAGGTGGCCGCCGGCCAGGCGCGGATGCTCGATCACGATCGCGTCCGGCAGGCGCCCCTTCTTCTCCCACTTGCGCACCAGCAGCTGCACGCCGCGGGCGTCCGACAGGATGGGGACCAGCGTCGCCTTGGGGAAGTCCTTGGCCAGGTCCGGCAGGTCCAGCGGCAGGCCCGCGCCCACCACCAGGGCGTCGGCGCCGCTTTCCAGCGCCTGCCGCACATAGGTTTCGTACTGGTCCAGCGCCCGCATCACGTTCACGGCGATCAGGCCGCGCCCGCGCGCGAGTTCGCGCGCGCGCTTGATTTCGCGGTGCAGGCCTTCCTTGTTGGCCGCATCGATCTGCGCCTTGGCTTCGGGGCCGGTGAGTTCGCCGGTCGCTTCCATCAGGTCGGGGTGCAGGCGGCGCAGGTCGACGGAGGAGATGGTGCCGACGGCATCGAACGATGCGACCGTGCCGGCGAGCTGCCCCGCCGAGATGCCGACGCCCATACCGCCCTGGACGACCGGCAGCAGCGGGCGGCCCCGGAAGGTCCAGAGATTCAGGCCGGCGGCGCGGGCCAGTTCAGTCGCAGAGGATTTGTCCATGTGTTCCACGTGTTTTCCGGTGAAAACCGGTACGGGAGCGGAGGCTACAGGGGTGAGCAGCCGCTCACATTGTGTTTTGTCAATTGGGGCCGATTCCGGGCGCGCTGGCTGGCAGCGGCAGGAAAACCGGACAGCCGGACGCAGAGGACGCAAAGGGTACGCAAAGGACGCGAAAAAGACATCAATCCTCTTCTTCTGTCTTCTTTTGCGTCCTCTGCGTACCCTTCGCGTCCTCTGCGTCCGGATGTCCGCCTTCCGGCTGTTCTTGCCTCCTACTGCACCAGCGGCGACTCGGCCGCCTCCAGCTCCACGCCCTCGATGCGGGCGCGGCCGGCCAGCACGCGGATGTACTGGTGCAGGGCCGTGCGGCGCGACTGCTGGGCCAGCAGGGCGGCGATGCGTTCGCGCGCCTGCTCGTACGGCACCGGCCGGCCCGGCTCGCGATCGACGATGTCCACGATGTGCAGGCCGAAACGGCTCTGGACCAGCCGCGGCTGCAGTCCCGCCAGCTTCTCGTCGAAGAACACCGCGCCCAGCTCCGGCGCGCAATCCGGCGGCGCCAGCCAGCCCAGGTCGCCGCCGTCCGCGCCGCTCGGGCAGTTGGAGAGTTCGCGCGCCCGCTGGGCGAAGCGCTCGGGAGGCGCCTCGCGGTGGGCCAGCTCCAGCAGCACCTCCTCGGCGCGCTGCGCCAGGGCGCGCACGTCCACGCCGGGTGTCACGGCGAACAGGATGTGGCGCACGTGCACCTTGCTGCCCAGGGCGAAGAGCTGCGGCTGCAGGCGGTGGAAGCGGGCGCATTCCTCCTCGTCCGGCGTGCGCAGGGGCACCTCCTGCTGCAGCATGCGGTGGATCGCCGCCTCGCCATCGGCGTCAAGCCGGGGCGCCTGCGTCACCTGCTGCGGCGGCAGCCATCCGCCGCGCACCGCTTCCTGCCGCAGCAGCTCGCTCCAGGCGCGCTCGCGCAGCTCCCCGGGCGAGACCTCCTCGCCGGGCTGCTGCAGCGCCACGCCGTTGACCGCTGCGAGGGCTGCGCTCATGCGGCCCTCCGCGGCTCGAAGTCGGGCACCGGTTGCGCCATCGGGCCGGCCGGTTCGCCGGCGCGCGCGGGCTGCGCCTTGACGATCCTGCGCTTCGTGCGCACCACCTGGTAGGGCCGCCACACGTAGGCCACGCTGGCGAAACCGCTCCACACGTGCACGAGCCGCGTGAACGGGAAGACGAGGAAGATCGTCATGCCCAGGAACATGTGCAGCTTGAACACGAGGCCCGCCTCGGCCAGCTGTTCGACCGCGCCGCCGCGGAAGGTGACGATGCGCTGCGCCCACTCGCCGAACCGCATCATCAGCCCGCCATCCAGGTGCTGCGCCGACGAATGGATGGTCACCAGGCCCAGCGCGAACTGCAGCCACAGCAGCACCAGCAGCGCGATGTCGGCCGCGCGCGAGTTGATGCGGATGCGCGGCTCGGTCAGGCGCCGGTGCAGCAGGATGGTGACGCCGGCGAACCCGAGCAGGCCCGCGATGCCGCCGCTCGCCATGGCCATGAGCTGCTTGGATCCGGGCGAAACGAAGGGCTCGTAGACGAAGTGCGGCGTGAGCAGCCCCACCGTGTGGCCGAAGAACAGGAACAGGATGCCGACGTGGAACAGGTTGCTGCCCCAGCGCAGCTGGCCGGCGCGCAGCAGCTGCGACGAGTCGCTCTTCCACGTGTACTGCTCGCGGTCGAAGCGCACCAGGCTGCCCAGGAAGAACACCACGAGGCAGATGTAGGGGTAGGTGCCGAAGAGGAAGGCGTCGAGGGCTTTCATGCGGGCTCTCCTTGCGGCGACTTGCGCCGCACGATCTGGATCGGTTGGGGCTGGCCCGGGGCGGCCTGGCCCTGCGTGCTGCAGCCGCCGAAGGCGACCGGCTCGGCCCAGGTGGCGTCGAGGCTCTCCTCGGGCGCCACGGGCACCGCCTCCACCTTCTGGCCGGCGAGTTCCAGCACCGCGGCGAGGAGCGTCGCGTAGGCGCTGTCACGCTGGCGCAGCGCGCTGAAGATCGCCTGCAGGATGTGCGTCATCTCGCCGAGGAAGGCCTTCGCCACCTTGGGCGGCTGGGTGGAGGCGAACTCCAGCACCACGCACAGGTGGTCCGGCAGCTCGCGGCCTTCCAGGTGCAGGCCGGCGGACTCGTAGGTCTTCACCAGGTCCACCATCGCCGGGCCGCGGTCGCGCGAGTCGCCGTGCACGTGCTCGAACAGGTGCAGCGAGGTGCTGCGGCCGCGGTCGAACAGTTCCACGTAGCGCGCTTCCGCCTCCAGCGGGTCGGCGCGCAGCAGCTCGGACGCCAGGGACTGGATCTCAGCCCGGCGCAGCCCGGGCAGCGCGCGCTCGACGTCGATGGCCGTGACCAGCTCCGGCAGGATCGCGCGCAACTGCTCGCCGGGATAGGACAGCAGGAGCGCCAGCGCCCGCAAGGTGTAGTGCATGGAGTGCGTCATACCTTCTCCACCGCGATCGGGATGGTGCGCTTCTTCCTGCCGCCGAACAGGCTGGCGTCGCTGGCGCCGTCGGAGCAGCCGTTGCCGAAGGAGAAGCCGCAGCCGCCCTTCATGTCGAACGTGTTCTCGGCGTACTCGCGGTGCGAGGACGGGATCACGAAGCGGTCCTCGTAGTTGGCGATGGCCATGGTGCGGTACATCTCCTCGACCTGGCGCTCCGTCAGGCCCGCTTGCTGCAGCACGCGGGTGTTGACCACGCCGTCGACATGCTTGCCGCGCTGGTACGCGCGCATGGCCAGCATGCGCTCGAGGGCGCGCACTACGGGACCGGTCTGGCCGGCAGTGAGCAGGTTCGCCAGGTACTGCAGCGGGATGCGCAGTTCCGACACATCCGGCAGCTCGCCGTTGATGCCGATCTCGCCGGCGTTGGCGGCGGAGGTGATCGGCGACAGCGGCGGCACGTACCACACCATGGGCAGCGTGCGGTACTCGGGGTGCAGCGGCAGGGCGACCTTCCAGTCCATCGCCATCTTCCACACCGGGCTCGCCTTGGCCGCTTCCAGCCACGCGTCAGGGATGCCGTCGCGCCGGGCCTGCTCGATGACGTACGGGTCGTTGGGATCGAGGAACAGGCTCAGTTGCGCCTCGTACAGGTCCTGCTCGTTGGCGGTGCTGGCCGCGTGCTCGATGCGGTCGGCGTCATAGAGCACCACGCCGAGGTAGCGGATGCGGCCCACGCAGGTTTCGGAGCAGACCGTGGGCTGGCCGGCCTCGATGCGCGGATAGCAGAACACGCACTTCTCGGCCTTGCCGCTTTGCCAGTTGTAGTAGATCTTCTTGTACGGGCAGCCGGAGACGCACATGCGCCAGCCGCGGCACTTGTCCTGGTCGATCAGGACGATGCCGTCCTCCTCGCGCTTGTAGATCGAGCCGGAGGGGCACGACGCCACGCAGGCCGGGTTGAGGCAGTGCTCGCACAGGCGCGGCAGGTACATCAGGAAGGTGTTCTCGAACTGGCCCACCATGTCCTTCTGCACCTGCTCGAAGCCGGCGAGGTTCTGGTCCTTGCTGCGCTTGGAGAATTCGCCGCCCAGGATCTCCTCCCAGTTCGGGCCCCACTCGATCTTCTCCATGCGCTGGCCGGTGATCAGGCTGCGCGGGCGCGCCGTGGGCGCGGCCTTCATCTCGGGCGCCGTCTGCAGGTGCTCGTAGTCGTAGGTGAAGGGTTCGTAGTAGTCGTCGATCTGCGGCAGGTTCGGGTTGGCGAAGATGCGCATCAGCAGCTTGAGCTTGCCGCCCTGGCGCGGCTCGATGGAGCCGTCGGCGTTGCGCGTCCAGCCGCCCTGCCACTTGCCCTGGTTCTCCCATTCCTTGGGGTAACCGATGCCGGGCTTGCTCTCGACGTTGTTGAACCAGGCGTACTCCATGCCCGGGCGGGAGGTCCAGACGTTCTTGCACGTGACCGAACAGGTGTGGCAGCCGATGCACTTGTCCAGGTTCAGGACCATCGCGATCTGTGCGCGGACTTTCATGCGTGCGCTCCTTCCTGCGTCGTGGCAGCGGCTTCGTCGTCCAGCCAGTCCACCTTGTTCATCTTGCGCACCACCACGAACTCGTCGCGGTTGGTGCCGATGGTCCCGTAGTAGTTGAAGCCGTAGCTGAACTGCGCGTAGCCGCCGATCATGTGCGTGGGCTTGACCACGATGCGGGTCACCGAGTTGTGGATGCCGCCGCGGGCACCGGTGATCTCCGAGCCGGGCGTGTTGATGATCTTTTCCTGCGCGTGGTACATCAGCACCATGCCGGGGTTCACGCGCTGGCTCACCACCGCGCGGGCCGTGATCGCGCCGTTCACGTTGAACAGCTCCACCCAGTCGTTGTCGACGATGCCGGCGCGTTTCGCGTCGTCCTCCGACAGCCACACCACCGGCCCGCCGCGATTGAGCGTGAGCATGATCAGGTTGTCGCTGTACGTGGAGTGGATGCCCCACTTCTGGTGCGGCGTGATGAAGTTCAGCTGGATCTCGGGGTTGCCGTTCGGCTGGATGCCCGCGATCTCGCCCGTGGTCTTCAGGTCCACCGGCGGCCGGTAGCTGGAGAACTGCTCGCCGAAGGCCGTCATCCACGGGTGGTCCAGGAAGAACTGCTGGCGCCCGGTGAGCGTGCGCCACGGGATCAGCTCGTGCACGTTGGTGTAGCCGGCGTTGTACGAGACCTTCTCGCTTTCCAGCCCGCTCCAGGTGGGCGAGGAGATGATCTTGCGCGGCTGCGCCTGCACGTCGCGGAAGCGGATCTTCTCGTCCTCGCGGTGCAGCGCCAGGTGCGTGTGCTCGCGGCCGGTCGCCTTGCCCAGCGCCTCCCAGGCCTTGACGGCGACGTGGCCGTTGGTCTCGGGCGCGAGCTGCAGGATCACCTCGCAGGCGTCGATGTCGGTCTGGATCTTCGGCAGGCCCTCGGTGGCGCCCGGCTCCTTGACCGTGCCATTGAGCTGCCCGAGCTGCTCCACCTCGTCCTGCGTGTTCCAGGTGATGCCCTTGCCGCCGTTGCCGGCCTTGGCCATCAGGGGGCCCAGCGCCGTGAAGCGCTTGTACACGTTGGGGTAGTCGCGCTCGACCACCGCGATGTTGGGCGCCGTCTTGCCGGGGATCAGCTCGCACTCGCCTCGCTTCCAGTCGGCCACGCCCAGCGGCTGGGCGAGTTCGGCCGGCGTGTCGTGCATCAGCGGCGACAGCACCACCTCCTTTTCCACGCCGAGGTGGCCGTCGGCCAGTTCGCTGAACTTCTTCGCGAAGCCCTTGTAGATCTCCCAGTCGCTGCGCGCTTCCCAGGCCGGATCCACCGCGGTGGACAGCGGGTGGATGAAGGGATGCATGTCGCTGGTGTTGAGGTCGTTCTTCTCGTACCAGGTGGCCGTGGGCAGCACGATGTCGGAGTACAGGCAGGTGGTGGACATGCGGAAGTCCAGCGTGACCACCAGGTCCAGCTTGCCTTCCGGCGCCTGCGCGTGCCACACCACTTCCTCGGGCTTCGCCTGGTCGCGCCCGAGGTCCTTGCCCTGCACGCCGTGCGAGGTGCCCAGCAGGTGCTTGAGGAAGTACTCGTGGCCCTTGCCCGAGGAGCCCAGGATGTTGGAGCGCCACACGAACAGGTTGCGCGGCCAGTTGGCGGGGTTGTCCGGGTCCTCGCAGGACATCTTCAGCGCCCCGGACTTCAGCGACTTGACGACGTACTCCTTGACGTCGCCGCCCGCGGCGTCCTTCACCACCTGCAGCGGGTTGGTCTGCAGTTGCGGCGCCGACGGCAGCCAGCCCATGCGCTCCGCGCGCACGTTGTAGTCGATCAGGCTGCCGCCGAACTTCGAGGCGTCGGCCAGCGGCGACAGCACTTCCTCCACGCCCAGCTTCTCGTAGCGCCACTGGTCGGTGTGGGCGTAGAAGAAGGAGGTGGAGTTCATCTGCCGCGGCGGGCGGATCCAGTCCAGCGCGAAGGCCAGCGCCGTCCAGCCGGTCTGCGGCCGCAGCTTCTCCTGGCCCACGTAGTGCGCCCAGCCGCCGCCGGACTGGCCGATGCAGCCGCACAGCATCAGCATGTTGATCACGCCGCGGTAGTTCATGTCGGCGTGGTACCAGTGGTTCATCGCCGCGCCGATGATCACCATCGAGCGGCCGTTGGTCTTGTCGGCGTTCTCGGCGAACTGGCGCGCCACGGTGATGACCTGCTGGCGCGGCACGCCGGTGATCTTCTCGGCCCACGCCGGCGTATACGGCGCGACCACGTCATACCCGCTTTCACTCCCTCCCCCTCCGGGGGAGGGCTGGGGTGGGGGCACTTCCCCGCGCAATGCCCTTGGTACGCCATACTGCGCCGCCTGCAAATCGAACACAGTCGCGACCGTCGCAAACCTCTCCTCCCCCGCCTTCCCCAACTTGATCCGCTGCACCGGCACATCGCGCACCAGCACATCCCCATGCTCGCTCGACGCGAAGTGCTCGTGCGCAATCCCACCGAAGTACGGGAACGCCACCTTCGCGTTGCCCGCCTCCGCTTTCTCCCCTTCCAGCACCGACAGCTTCAGCTTCACGTCGCCGTTGCCGCGCGCCTCCTTCGCCTCCAGGTTCCACTGGCCCGCATCCGGCCGCCCGTCCGGCCCCCAGCGGAAACCGATGGCGCCCTTGGGGCAAACCACCTTGCCCGCCTCGTCGAAGGCAAGGGTCTTCCATTCGGGGTTGTTCGCCTGCCCCAGCTTGCCGTTGAAGTCCGAGGCGCGGAGATACCGGTCCGGCACCAGCGCCGTCTCGCCGGAGGGCAGCTGCTGCTCCTTCATCAGCACCAGCATCGGCAGGTCCGTGTAGCGGCGCGCGTAGTCGTCGAAGTACGCGCTGCGCCTGTCGAAGTAGAACTCCTTGAGGATCACGTGGCCCATGGCCATCGCCAGCGCCGCGTCCGTGCCCTGCTTGGGATGCATCCACAGGTCGGCCAGCTTGGCGACCTCGGAGTAGTCCGGCGTGACGGCCACCGTCTTGGTGCCCTTGTAGCGGACCTCGGTGAAGAAATGGGCGTCCGGCGTGCGGGTCTGCGGGACGTTGGAGCCCCAGGCGATGATGTAGCTGCTGTTGTACCAGTCGGCCGATTCGGGCACGTCGGTCTGCTCGCCCCAGATCTGCGGCGAGGCGGGCGGCAGGTCGCAGTACCAGTCGTAGAACGACATGCACACGCCACCGATCAGCGACAGGTAGCGCGAACCGGCGGCGTAGCTGACCATCGACATGGCCGGGATCGGCGAGAAGCCGATCACGCGGTCGGGCCCGTGGCGGCGGATGGTGTGGATGTTGGCCGCCGCGACGATCTCGTTGACCTCGTCCCAGCTCGAACGCACGAAGCCGCCGAGGCCGCGCACCTGCTGCCAGCTGCGCCGGGTGGTCTCGTCACCGACGATGCGGGCCCAGGCCGCCACCGGCGGCAGCGTGCGGCGCGCCTCGCGCCACAGCTTGAGCAGCCGGCCGCGCACCAGAGGGTATTTCACGCGGTTGGCGGAATACAGGTACCAGCTGTAGCTGGCGCCGCGGGCGCAGCCGCGCGGCTCGTGGTTGGGCATGTCCCAGCGCGTGCGCGGGTAGTCCGTCTGCTGGGTTTCCCAGGTGACGATGCCGCCCTTGACGTAGATCTTCCACGAGCAGGAGCCCGTGCAGTTCACGCCGTGGGTGCTGCGCACGACCTTGTCGTGGGCCCACCGGTCGCGGTAGGCGTGCTCCCAGGAGCGGTCTTCGTTGGTGGTCTGGCCGTGGCCCTCCGAGAACGATTCGCGCGGCTGCGCGAACCAGGTGAGGCGGTCGAGGAAGTGACTCATTGTTCTCTCCGGTATTGCTCCCTCCCCCGCTGGGGGAGGCCTTCGGGGTCCCCGAGAAAAGTGCTTGCACTTTTCTTGGGGTGGAGGTGGGGATGGGGGCGCTCAGCAAGGCATCTCCGCGTTCTTGCGCGCGTAGAACCACCATGTCACTGCAATGCACAGCAGGTAGAAGGAAATGAAGATGTACAGCGCCGCTTCCGGGCCGCCCGTCATCGTGATCGACGTGCCGTAGCTCTTGGGAATGAAGAAGCCGCCGTAGGCCGCGAAGGCGGCGGTGAAGCCGAGCGTCGCCGCGCCTTCGGTGTTGCCTTCCTTGGTGGCGCGGGCCATCGCATCGGTGTCGAACTTGTTGACGCCCTGCAGCGCCTGGTTCAGGAAGATCACCGGGATCATGCGGAAGGTGGAGCCGTTGCCGATGCCCGTGGTGAGGAACAGCACCAGGAACATGAGGAAGAAGCCGGTGAAGTTGCCGCCCTGGCCGTGCAGGGGCAGGAAGTACAGCACGCCGGCCACGGCGCCGGCCATCACCACGAAGTTCCAGAAGGTGACGCGGGCACCACCGAGCTTGTCGGACAGCCAGCCGCCGAAGGGCCGGATCACGGCGCCGACCAGCGGGCCCATCCACGCGTAGGCGAGCGGGTTCACATTCGGGAACTGGCTCTTGATCAGGAGCGGGAAGCCCGCCGCGTAGCCGATGAAGGAGCCGAAGGTTCCAAGGTACAGCAGGCACATCAGCCACGTGTGCTTGCGGCCGAAGATGGTGGCCTGCGTGGCGAAGGAGGCCTTGGCGTCCGCGATGTCGTTCATGCCGAACCAGGCCGCGAAGGAGGCCAGCGCGATCCACGGCACCCAGATGAAGGCGGCGTTCTGCGTCCACACCTTGACGGCCTGGCCGTCCTTGATGATGGTCTGCGCGTCACCCCCGAGCACGCCGAACACGCCGGCGGTGATCACGAGCGGGCTGAGGAACTGCACCACCGAGACGCCCAGGTTGCCCAGGCCGGCATTCACGCCCAGCGCCGAGCCCTTGCGCTCCTTCGGGAAGAAGAAGCTGATGTTGGCCATGCTGGAGGAGAAGTTGCCGCCCCCCAGGCCGCACAGCAGCGCGAGCATCAGCATGGTCGGATAGCTGGTGGTGTTGTCCTGCACCGCCATGCCGATGCCGATGGCGGGCAACAGCAGCGAGGCGGTGGAGATCGCCGTCCAGCGCCGGCCGCCCACCAGCGGCACGATGAAGGAATAGAAGATGCGCAGCGTCGCACCCGAAAGCGCGGGCGCCGCGGCGAGCCAGAACAGCTGGTTGGTGGAGTACTTGAAGCCCAGGGCCGGCAGGCCCACGGCCACCACGCTCCACACCTGCCAGACCGCGAAGGCGAGGAACAGCGCCGGCACGCTGATCCAGAGGTTGATCTTGGCGATGGCCTCGCCTTCCCGTTCCCAGAAGGCCTTGTCCTCCGGCGTCCAGATGGTCAGCGTGCGTCCGGGCCTCGCGGCGGGGACATGGGTGGTGCTCAATGCCATGGCGAATCTCCTTGGCTCAATGCGAGAACGAGGGGGAAGCGGGGGCGTGCTCGCCCATCACCTCGGTGCGCCGCACCTCGGTGAAGTACATCCAGATCAGGGACACCCAGACCACGCCGTACATCAGCCAGAAGGCGCTGGAGCGCACGCCGGTGAGGTCCATCAGGATGCCGAACATGATCGGCAGGAAGAAGCCGCCGAGGCCGCCGGCCAGGCCGACGATGCCGGAGATGGTGCCGATGTTCTTCGGGTAGTCGTCGCTGATGTACTTGAAGACGCTCGCCTTGCCGAAGGCCCAGGCGATGCCCAGCACGAACATCAGCGCGGTGAACGCGTACACATTGAGCCCGATGTGGAAGCTCTGCGGCCCGTTGACGGTGGCGACCGTGAGGTCGGTCTGCGGGTACGAGAGCAGGAACAGGCAGATCCAGCTCACCCACATCACCCACCACGTCATCTGGTGTGCGCCGTACTTGTCGGAGAGCCAGCCGCCGATGGCGCGCAGCACGCCGCCGGGCAGCGAGAAGCAGGCGGCCAGCAGGGCGGCCACGCGGATGTCGAGGCCGAACTCGCCGACGTAGTACTGCACCATCCACAGCGACAGCGCCACGTAGCCGCCGAACACGATGCTGTAGTACTGGCAGTAGCGCAGCACCTTCGGGTCCTTCAGCGCCTTGAGCTGGTCGCGGAAGGTGACGGTGCTGGGCACCAGGTGGTGCGGGTTGCTGTGGCTGAAGAACAGGAACAGGATCACGGTGCCGAGCATCACGGCCGCATACACGTGCGGCACGGCCTGCCAGCCGAACGCCACCAGCAGCACGGGGGCGACGAACTTGTTGACGGCCGCGCCGGAGTTGCCCGCGCCGTACACGCCCATCGCGAAGCCCTGGCGGTTCTTCGGGAACCAGCGGGCGACGTAGGGCGTGCCGACGGAGAACGAGCCGCCGGCCAGGCCGACGAACAGGCCGATGACGAGGAAGTGCCAGTACTGCGTGGCGTAGGCCATGAGCCAGATGGCCGGCACCGTGATGGCCATCAGCGTCGCCAGCACGACGCGGCCGCCGAAGCGGTCCGTCCAGATGCCCAGGGGCACGCGGATCAGCGAGCCGGTGAGCACGGGCGTGGCGGTGAGCAGGCCGAACTCGGTGGCGTTGAGGTTCAGCGCCTTCTTGATCGGGATGCCGATCACGCCGAACATCATCCACACCATGAAGCACACCGTGAACGACAGGGTGCTGACGACGAGGACCGACCACGCGCGGCGCGCGGAGGACGGCGCGACGCCGGCCACGGAGGCGCGGCCGGCGGCGGGGAGGGTTGCGGTGGACACGATGGTTCGATTCCTTGTGCTGGGTCGACGCAAGGAACTGTGGGCGCGCGGGGCCGCCGCGAACATCCCTCCGTGGACGAGCCGGGCGCGGCGGAAGAACGAGGAGGGATAGTTCGGTGGGACTAGTCCCGGCGCGAAGTTGATCTGGGGCAAGGAATCCCGGCCGGGTCGCCTTAACCTGTCGTCACTCGCCGCTGGTTACGGCGAGCCTCCTGGCGCATAGAGCGCCACCCCCGCTGCAGGCGGGGCTGAGAGCGGCCTTGGGCCGCTCTCTTGTTTTGGGGAGCGAATTACCCGATCGGCTTGATCGCGTGCCATGGGGGATTTGTACTAGCCGCCGTCGCGTAGTGCCAACTACGGATTTGGCTTAGTGACTGAGCGCCCTTTGCAGCCGCAGCATAGCGGCCGGTATCAGGGAGGCATCGGGAGGCACCGTTGAAGCTCGCATTCGCGTGCGCGCCGGCATTGACCACGCCGTCCAGGTCAGCCTGTGATGGACACGACGACGTGACTTGACGCGATTCCGCGCCGTTGAACCCAACCCGTCTTTCGTCCTTTCCTTGAATCTACGAAGGGCCGCATCCGGTTGGCACTTCAGCACCCTGCGCCGGGTATTCATCCTTATCCAGATTGAATAGGTATAAATACGTGCACAAAAAGTTATTGGCGCGTCGTGGATCGCGCGTCTGGCAAGTCTTGGTTACGGTTCTGATTGCGGCCAGCATGCCCGTTTGGGCCGCGTTTCCAGCTACACAGTCGGGTGGAAGCGGGTTTGAGTTCCGTCCGACTGAATTCACGAATCCTGAAGCGCCGTGGAGTGCATCGGCCGCAGCGGCTTGCCAGTACGCCGCGACGCGGACGACTACCTCGAACAACAACGGTATCACTTACGTGAGCATCCTGTCTGGAACGCAGACAAACACCGCCCCGGTAAGCTACGCGGCAGGCGATGCCTCTGGCTACTCGTGCTCGATTTACAACCCCACATACCCGCCTGGCTGCTCGGGCACGGGATGTTTCAGGGTCGGCGTATACACGATCAACTATCGGACGCCTCCCATTACGTCCAGTTGCCCCTCGAATTCGACGGCCGCAGTTAACAGCACATGCGCCTGCAACGCAGGCTATGACCTGAACCCGACCACCCGGAACAGCTGCTCCAAGCTCGATGAGGAAAACCAGACTCAGGCTCCCGTGTGCATCCGCTGTCTGTTCGGCAAGCCGATCGATCCCGTGCTGGGATCCGAAATCTGGTTTGAGCAGACCGGGGTGAAACTGCGCGGCGGCGCCTTGATGCTGACGTATGACTCCGTGCCAGGCCAGCGACCTGCGTCGGCTGACAACATCACCTCCCTGACCGAGCCAAACGGATTCGGCCCGCTTTGGCACTCCAGTTTTCATCACAAGTTGCAAGTGTCTCCCAGCAAGAAGACAGCGCTCGTCTCCAGGGGGGATGGCCGGGTCCTCTCCTTCACGGGCGACGGTGCAGGGAACTTCGCTGCATCGGGCTACAACAATGCCAGCCTGGCGTCGATTTCCGGTGGCTACAGGTTCACGGACATCAACTCCGGGAAGATCGAGACGTTCGATGCGAAAGGGCAACTGCAGTCGATTGCAGGCATCGACGGATCGGTACTGACGTTCATGTATGCCAATGGCAACCTGGTCAGCGTCACAGACGGCGACGGCCGGAGCGTGCAGTTCGCCTACGCCAACAATGTCGTTTCCAAGATCATCGCGCCCGATTGGCAGGTCATTCTGCCTGCGTATGACGCGAACAGGAATCTCGTGTCCTTGGCGTGGCCGGACGGCAAGACGGCAAGGTTTGCCTATGAGAACGCAGCGCTGCCCTGGGCGCTGACCAGAGTGGTGGACGAGAACGGTACGCGCCACGCCTCGATCGCATACGACGCCGAGGGGCGCGCGGTGAGCGAGGAGCTGGGCGACGGCGTCAACAAGTACGCGGTGAGCCATACCAGCGGACCGAGGTGGGTGGTGTCGGACACCTACGATGCGCAGACGGACACCATCCATCGCGTGCACTCCTGGGACGCGCCCACCGGCACGGTCGTCACCACACCGAATGCCCAGACGCTGGGAATCGACGTGCAGAGCGTCTTCGGCATGCCGGTGCCGGCGTCGGTGAGTCAGCCTGCCGGATCCGGCAGCCTGGCGGCTGCCACAGCGACCACATTCGACGCGGCAGGCAATGTCAGCTCGCATGACGATGCGGCGGCTACGAGGACCTGCAGCGTGTATGACAGCCGAAATCGCGAGACGGTACGGGTAGAGGGCCTGTCGAACGCCGTGGCTTGCGGCACGGTGACGGACACCACGGCGTCGCTTCCGGGTGGTGCGCGTCGGATCGTGACTACGTGGCATCCTGACTGGAAGCTGCCGACGCAAGTCGCGGAGCCGCTGCGCAGGACGACATACGTGTACCACGGACAGCCGGACGCATTCAACGGGAACGCGACGGCGAATTGCACGGCAGCCGCCCCCATGCCATCTGGCCGGGTGCTTCCGCTGCTTTGCAGGAAAGTTGTCCAGTCCACTCTCCCCGATGGCACGGTCGACACTTCAGTCCCGTCCAACTCGACCTCGTACACGTACGATGCTGGCGGGGGCATGCTGACTGAGAAGGATGTTCTCGGCCACGAGACGACCTACGCCCGCTATGCCGATGGCACTTTTGCCGACGATGCGTATGTGGGACAGGTCCTGCTGTTGCTTCACGGCGACGGCATCGATGGGTCCAGCGTTATGCAGGACAGCAGTCTCTCGCCGAAGACGGTCAATGTGGCGGGAGGTGTCTCGATCAGTACAGCCGAAAGCAAGTTCGGCGGTTCATCCCTGTACTTTGACGGAAACGATGCCTCCAATACCACGTTGGTGTTGCCGGTGGCAAGCGAGTTCCACTTCGCCGGTGCGTTCACCATCGAGTTCTGGATCCGGCCGTTGACCCTCAAGGGAAGCTGGCTGTACGTGCAATCCGACCGTTTCGGAAAGCCTGCGCCGGTTCGAATCGACCTGACGGCGTCCGGACAGGTGAACGTGCTCGGGTCCTCGGACAACGCGAATTGGCTGTTTAGCAGCGGCTTGACATCCACATCCGCTTTGCAGCTCGGCTCCTGGTCGCATGTCGCCGTCAGTGACGACGGGACAACCGTGCGATTGTTCGTCAACGGTGTGCTCCAGGGATCACGGCCTACGTGGTCGCGAACTGCGTCGTCCGATCCAGTTCGCATTGGTGGCGCCTACGCCGCAGGGGATCGCGAGTTCCACGGGTTCATCGACGATCTGCGCATCACGAAGGCAGTCGGCCGCTACACGACGGCATTCACGCCTCCAACGCGGGCTTTCCCACCTTCGGGATCCGGAGACGCGGTGGGCCACAGAATCGGAGATGTGCGAACAGTCACGAACGCTGCTGGCCAGACCACCCAATTCACCCAATACGACTCAGTCGGTCGCGTACGGCAGATGATCGACCCGAAGGGCATCACGACGGACATCACGTATACGCCGCGCGGATGGGTGGACACCGTTACCGTAACGCCGCCGGGGGGAGGCGCCCGCACGACCACCTACACCTACGACGGCGTGGGCCAGATCACAAGCGTGGCCCTGCCTGACGGCACGAGCCTGGGCTACAGCTACGACGCTGCGCACCGGCTGACAGGGATCACGGACGCGCGGGGTAACAGCGTCAGCTACACGCTGGATGCCAGTGGCAACCGCACGCAGGAGGAGGTCACGGACCCCGGCGGCGCACTGCGACGCAGCATCACGCGCTCTTTCGACACCTTGAATCGCTTGCAGCAGGTCACGGGAGGCACGCAATGAAGCGCATTGCGAAGTTGATGGCGACGTGCGTTTCGGCCGCCTCGATGTTCCTGGGCCTCTCCGCACCTGCGCAGGTTGCTCCGCCCGCACGTCCGCCGATGACCTGGCAGTACGGCTACGACCCCACGGGGCTGCTGACCACCGTCATCGACCCCAACGCGCAGACCACGTACTTCCATTACGACCAGCTCGGGCGCCGCATCCAGAGCGAGCAGCCGGCCAACACCGGATCGAGCTCGCCCACCTGGACGGACTACGGCTACGACTTGGCCGATGGCCTGACCAGCGTGACGGATCCGCGCAGCCTGACCACGACGTACACCCTGAATGGCCTGGGCCGCGTCACGGCCCAGAGCAGTCCCGACAGCGGCAGCGCGACGTTCACGCACGACGCCAAGGGCAACGTCCTGACCAGCACGGACGCCCGCGGCAAGACGACCACCTTCACCTACGACGCGCTGGATCGGGTGACGCGCATCGGCTATGCGACCGGCACGCCGACGACCTTCGAATACGACGGGGGAGCCACTCCCACGCCGGCCGCTGCCGGCGAGCTGACGCGCATGACCGACGAGTCGGGGCAGACCGCCTACTCATACGACGCGCTGGGCCGCCTCACAGCCAAGTCGGTCACGATCGGCAGCAGGACCTTCACCGTCCGTTACGCCTGGGGCGACAGCGGCGCTGGCCTGGACAAGCTGGTGGCGATCACCTATCCGAGCGGCACGCGCGTGGACTACAGCTACGACAGCGCCGGCAGTGTCAGTGCCATTGCCGTCACGCCCGTAAGCTCCGACGGCCAGGGCTTCAGCGGCACCGCGCTGCCGCTGCTGGCCGGCATCACCTACAACGCCGACAACCAGGTCGCAGGCTGGCTGTGGTCCGACGGCAAGCCGCGCAGCATCGGGTATGACGGCTTCGGACTCATCTCCAGCTACACGCTGGGCGACCCTGCCGGCAGCGGCAGTGCCGCCGGCGTCTTGCGCACGCTGCAGCGCGATGCAGCCGGCCGCATCACTGGGTTCGTCCACACGAACAACGGCAACCCGCTCACCGCCTTCGACCAGCGCTTCGGCTACGACAACCTCGACCGGCTGGTGGCCGTGACGCAGGCCACGAGCGCGGCCCAATACGGCTACGACGACACCGGCAACCGCACCGTGCGGGGCCTGACGGCGGCGAGCTACACCAACACGGTGAGCGCCACGAGCAACCGGCTCACGACCGTGCAGGACGGCAGCGGCACGGCGAGCATCGCCTACGATGCGGCAGGCCATATCGTGGCGGATGGCCGCAACACGTACAGCTACAGCGACCGCGGGCGCATGGCCAGTGCGGTGACCGCGGGGGGCACGGTGGCCTACGTGTACAACGGGCTGGGCCAGCGGGCCAGGAAGAGCGGGCCCACCGCGGTGGTGCCGACCGGGGCGAGCCACTTCGTGTACGACGAGGGCGGGCAGTTGCTGGGGGAGTACGACGCCAACGGCTACCCGGTGTACGAGACCGTGTACCTGGCCAGCACGCCGGTCGGTGTCGTGAGACACACGGGCAGTGCGGCCACGAACAATCTCGCGGCGGTGGTGTACAACGCGTACGCGGACCACATCGACACGCCGAGGATGATCACGGCGCAGGATCACTCCATCGTGTGGCGCTGGGACACGGCGGAAGCCTTCGGGGCGACGGGGCCGGAGGAAAACCCGAACGGGGCGGGCAGGTTCGTGTACAACCAGCGGTTTCCAGGGCAGGTGTTCGATGCGGAGACGGGGCTGTTCCAGAACTGGAACCGGGAGTACGAGCCGAGGACGGGGCGGTATGCGCAGAGTGATCCGATTGGGCTGGCGGGGGGGATCAATACATTTGCCTATGTCGGGGCGAGCCCGCTGAGCTTTGTCGATCCAAGCGGGCTAACGAGAGCCGACATCCAGAATGCTTTCGCGGCCGCGAAGGCTATGACGCCCGGTTGGAAGCACCCCACAGAGGTTGCGACGTGGAGTCAGAACGGGAAAGCAGGCAGATACAGCTACGGCGACACACGCATTTATGCGGACGCGAAGTACCTGGGGTGCCTGGATGACGGGGAGGCTACGGCGCTGCTGGTCACGATCCTTCATGAGATGGCGCACATGAACCAAGGCTGGTTCACGTTCCAAGCCGACAAGCTTCAAGAAGCGCTAACGCGCGGCAGCTGGTCTTTCGCGCAAGACACAGCCGACGATGTGGCCTTCAAGAACATGGATCGGATTCCCGAGTATCTGAAGCGTCGACATACGACGAACAACTCATGCGAGTGCCGGAGATGAGCATGCAAGCTACAAACTTGTTGCGCGCCGCCTTTGTGCTGGGTGCGATCGCCTTCTACTACTTGGTGTTCTTCACATCGACAGGCAACTTCTTCCACGGCGGGACGGTCGCGGAATCCATGCTGCTGCAGGCGATTACCGTAGCGACAATTGCCATCGCAATCGCATTGGTGCGTCGGGTGCGAATTCCCGAACGCATCTTCATTTTGCTGGTGGCTGCAGTACCCGCCGTGGGGGTTGTGCTCTCCATTGCTTCTATGATCTCGAGATAGCTGCGTCGGCGCGGGGCGCGCACGACGCGTGCGCGCAAACGTATTCAGCTATGTCCACAACTCACCGTTGAGCCTTGCAGACCCGACGGGGCTGTGCCCGATTTGCCCCTTTATTCCGTGGATAGTCGGCGGCATAGGCGTGGGCTGGGGCGTCAAATCATGCAGTGATGCGTCGGATGCAGCCGACGCACGTGCTCGGGCGCTGGAGGCGGCTGAAAAGGCTAAGTTCCACGATGCTCGTTTGGTCGAGTGCGCAATGTCTGGACGGTGTAGCTCCCAAACGCAGGACTTCTTCAAGTCCGAAAAGCAGAAGGCGATGGAGCAGTTCGCCAAGGAGGCTCAAGCTGCTGGCGCAGGCTTCGCGGGGTCAGTGCCTGGCATGTCGACAACGGGGCCGCTTCCGGCCAGTAGGGGCGACATCGTGGGCAATGGCGTGACCACCGTCATTACGAATCTTCCGTCCGTACCGCAGCGGAAGTAAGTCATTTCGGGTTCATATGAAGAAATCGCGCCTCGCCTCTCTGCTGGCATTGATCGTCGGCGTTGCAGGGATCTTGCTAGGGCTCTTTGCCTCGAATGCGGAGAAGACGTTTTACTACTACGACCGCTGGTCAAAGGGCCATTCGGTTCTGCTTGGGAGTCAGTGCTACGAACTTCCCGGTGACTGGCTTCCGACTCAAGAGAATGCAACGGGGAGGGATGTCCAAGTCAGGTTGCATTTTTCGGCTCCTCCAGTCTTCGCAATGATCCGGCAGGCGGAGACAGTTGCGCCGCTGTTGGCTAAAGCCCAGAAAATCCGATCGGTGCAGACTGGCGTAGATGCTCTTCGCTTTGATACTCCGCAAGGGGAACGTCTATTTATCGTGCATAACTCCCTGCTCGGTCTAGCGGTAACCGGCGACAGCGAAGAGGCTCTTGAAAGACTTGCATCTGCTATCCGTCCGTGCAAGTAGCGGCGCAGGAGTCTATTCAGCTATGTGCAGGGGAACCCCTCAGATCAACCGACCGCCCGATCCTGAGGTCCCGCCGCGATCAGGAAGTGGTTTGATTGGGGTGAATCTTCTCCGCGCCGCGCAAAGAGGCCAGAAAGGAAGGACCTTCCGAAGAAGGCCCTCCATCCGCGACACGCCCTCTACTTCGCCGGCGTCCCCGCCGTCGCGACGATCCCCCCCGTCGTCGCCGCCGCCTGCGCCGTCTTCACCACCGGCACCGCCCCACGCCGCACCGCGGCCAGTTCAGCCTGCCGCGCGAAGTCGATCGCCTCGCCCAGCACGCGCGCTGCCTCCTGCGGCGCATGGAATCCCATCGAATTCTCCGCCGCGATGAAGTCCAGCCGCCACTGCGCCTTGCGCTGCAGCTCCAGCGCCGCGGCCAGTTCCTGCTCGGTGGCGCCGTCCTTCTTCGCCTGCACGATCGCGTCCATCATGGCGTTGATCGCCACGCCGCCGCGCTGCATCAGGTCGAAGTTGCGCTGCTGGATCTGGTCGACGCGCGCCTGGATCTCCTTCTCGGACATCTTGTGGCACGCCTGGCAGGCACGGTTGATGTTCAGCAGCGGGCTGCGCACCCAGTGGTCGGAGACCTTGGTGGCGCCGTCGCGCGCATACGGCATGTGGCAGTCGGCGCAGGCGACGCCGCTGCGCGCATGCACGCCCTGGCTCCACAGCTCGAACTCGGGGTGCTGCGCCTTCAGGATGGGCGCGCCGGTTTCCGCGTGCTTGTAGTCGAAGAAGCGGCCGCCATCGGGCATCTTCGTCTCGTTCCAGAACACCTCGATCTGGTCGACATTCGTGCCCTTGCCCCAGGGCGCCGTGAGCTTCATCGCCGAGGAGCAGTAGTACTCGATGTGGCACTGCGCGCACACGAAGGTGCGCATCTCGTTGCGCGTGGCCTCCTTGTTCGGGTCGTACGGCTGCGCCTTGCCGGCCGCGCGCCAGCGCTCGATCGAGGGCGCGAAGGGCGTCGCCGCGTCGGAATTCGCCAGCCGCTCGATGCCCTGCAGGAACGCGGGCCGCGTGACGATCAGCTTCATCGTCTTGGCGTCGTGGCAATCCGGGCAGCTCACGGTCTGCGCATGGCCCATGTCGTGCAGCTTCCTGTTCAATTCCTTGTACGGGATCTTGTAGGTGGCCTCGAAGCCCTTGATCACGTCACCGCCGCCCAGCTCCCTGTACAGCGGGATCACGGAGCCGTGGCAGTGCAGGCAGGAGCCGGTCTGCGGCTTGGTCTGCCGCTGCGTGTTCTCCTGGTCCTGCAGCATGTAGGCGTGGCCGCGCCGGTCGCGGTAGTCGATCGAGAAGGCGTAGCCCAGGAACATGCGCTTGAGCCACGGGTCGCGGTCGATCTTCTCCTGCGGCAGGGCCTCGCTGCCGCCGTGGCCACCGAAGCGCGTGCGGGTGGTCTGCGCCGTGAGCTTGTACGCGTCGTACTGCTTGGGCCAGTTCACGCCCCACTTGGCCGGATCGGTCGTGTCCTGCGTCACTTCGACCAGGCGCGTGGTGGTGACCTTGCCCTCCTGCTTGCGCTCGTAGATGTTGACCAGCAGCGCCGACACGGCCACCGCGGCCAGCGCGGCGACGGCTGTGATCGACAGCAGCGCCGGCGTGGAGATGCCACGCGCGGGGGCTGCGACGGGTCGGGATCCAGTTTTCATGAAAAGCCCTCCGGTATCCGGTTCAGGTGCGCGGCCCGCCGAGGCCGGCGCGCTCGCCGTGGCCCGCGCCCGCGTGGCAGTGCACGCAGCTCGCTTCCTGCGCGGGTCCGCGCGCCTGGACGGCGTCGTGCACCAGGTCGCGGTGGCAGGCGAGGCAGTTGTCCTGGACGATGTCGCTGTTGAACGCCTTGATGGCGATCGGCTCGTCGAAGTCCTGCAGCGTGTAGGCCTTGGCGTGGTTGAAGCCGTTGCGCGCCTTGGCGTAGTACTGGCCGACGAAGCCGCGCGGCAGGTGGCAGTCGTTGCACACGGCCACGTGGTGGTGGCTGGCCTTCTGCCAGGAGTCGTACTGCGCCTGCATGATGTGGCAGTTCGCGCACACCTTCGGCTCGGCGCTCAGGTAGGAGAAGCCCTCGGCGTAGACCATGGCGTAGCCGGCGATGCCCAGGGCCGCCCCCGCGAAGACTCCCAGTGCCACCAGCCAGGGCGTGCTGCCCGCGATGCCGCGTTGCGGCGCTGCTTGTGCCGTGACCACATGCGCTCCCCACGCCCGCGCGCCGGTCGGCGACACGTAGCCGCGGGCTCGATTCATCCTTGATAGTCGGGGGTGGCGGGTTTTCCTTGATGGCTGTCAAGAGTGGGGTGGCAGGGCTGGGGTTTCGCCTTGGGGCCGTGTTCGGTGGGCGTCGCGCCGCTCGGGCCGGACCAGCCCGTGGCTGTCCGTCTCAGCGACTGTCCCCCGGCGCGGATGGGAACCGTTGCTCGTGCTGGCACTGCGCCCGCGCCTCCTCCTTGATGTCGCTGAGCCGGACAGCCACGGACTGGTCCTGCAGCGCGCGGACCGAAAGGGTGTGGCTTCGGTTGGCGCCGTCGCCGACGCTCGAAGCTCGCTCACGGATGGACGCTGCGCTCGCACCCGCGCGGGGGAGGACCAGGGCGTGACCGTCCGACTCGGCGACATCAAGGAGGAGGCGCGGGCGCGGCGCCAGCACGGGCAACGGTTCTCATCCGCGCCGGGGGACAGTCGCCGAGGCGGACGGTCACGTCCTGGTCCGGGTCGAAGGCAACCGGCGAACCGTGATCACCACCGGCCGCCCTTCCTTTGGTCTGCGGGGAAATCGGTGAAGAGCCAAAAAAAATCCCGCAGGGCGAACCATGCGGGCAAGGGCTTGGAAAACGGAATTCAACGCATGCGCATCACCCCGGCTGGCCGTCCAGCCGCGGGCGCGTGAGCACGTTCCAGTAGCTCACGAAGTACAGCGCGAAGCCGGCCGACCACAGGACGGCGGAACACAGCACCGCCTCCATCAGGTGCGCGGGCACCACGAGCGGCGCCAGCACCCGCACGAAGGCGGCGGCGGCCACCAGCACGTAGCAGGTGACGTCGCGCCAGTCGGCACGCAGCGGCCGGGCGGTGTGGCCGCGCGCGGTGCGCGTCACCATGCCGATGATCAGTCCGCCGACGGCGCCGACCGTGAGGGCGTGCACGGCGGCCGAAGGCGCGATCCAGCCGAAGGCGTTGAGCGCGCGGAACGCGAGGTGCACGGGAATCCAGGCGTAGGCGAGGTGCAGCACCCACACGATGGGCGTGCGCAGCGTGACCCACGGCTGCCACAGGATCCAGCGCGCCAGGTGCGCGACGCCGGCGAAGGCCGCGATCGCGCCCACCAGCCACAGCGGGGCATGCAGCGCATCCGCCGCCAGCAGCGCCACGATGGAGCCCAGCGCCACCGGCTCGAGGCGCGGGTGCCGCAGCGAGCGCGCCCCCGGCACGCCGTTGATGGTGAACATGGGGATCACGCGACCGCCCATCACGCACAGGATGAACAGCACCGCATCGAGCCCGATCTGGATGCCGGCCCAGGCGGGCAGGGCGACCACCCCGAGCTGGTTCAGGTGCACGCACAGCGTGGCCGCGGACAGGAGCAGCAGCAGGCCGACGAAGAAGTAGTTGCGGCGGTTCCTGGCCCGGTAGAAGGGGATTCCCAGCGCGATCGCCGCGACCAGCGGGAAGGCGGTGTTGGCCAGCGCCGCCAGCCAGCCATAGGGCGTGAGGACCAGCACGCGCCCTGCGAGCCACAGCAGCGCGATCGCCGCGAGCGTGCGCCCCGTGGGGGTCGGCCGGCCGCTCCAGTTGCGTCCCGCCGTGAACAGGAAGCCGACGATCACCGCCAGCGCGAAGCCGAACAGCATCTCGTGCGCATGCCACAGCGCACCGGGCAGGTAGGGCGCCGACAGGTGGCCCGTGAACTGCAGGGCCCACAGCAGGATGGAGACCGCCGCGAACGCGCTGGCCAGCAGGTAGAAGGGGCGGAAGCCCAGTTGCCAGAGGGCGAAGCCGCGCGGCGCAGCGTGCGCGGGCGGTTCCTCGATGCGGAAGATGGTGCTCATGGTCTTTCGTCGGAAATGCGGCGCGGCCCGTGCCGCTGCCGCCAGGCCAGCGCTGCGCCCACCGCGGTGGCGGCGAACAGCGCGATGGCAAGTGCGTTGAAGAGGGCGCCCTGCGCGCGCCACTGGAAACTCATGGCGCCCGCGCCCAGCCGCACGGCGAGCGACAGGTGCAGCAGCACGAGCGGCAGGTAGAAGAAGTTGCCGAACTGCAGCTTCACGCGGGCCACGGCTGGCAGGATCACCGGGGCGTGGCCCATGATCATGCTGACGATGAAGCCCAGCCCCAGCGCATGCAGCGCGCTGTCGCGGGCCGGCAGGCCGAGCGCCGACGCGCCCCAGGCCACGCCGCCGATGGCCAGCCACACGTAGCCGCTCAGGAGGCACACCGCCATGTAGCGCGAAAGCCCTTCGGCCTTCACCGTGCGGCGCGCGATGTCGAAGGTGAGCAGCCAGGCGGCCAGCCCGCACAGCGCGGCGCCGAACAGCACGCCGCCGACGCGCGGCATCAGCGCCGACATGGCGGCGCCCCAGGCCAGCGCGGCCAGCACCAGGTGCAGCGTGAGCTGCGCGCCCGGGCGGCGGCGCATCAGGCGCGTCATCTCCAGGCGTTCCGCCGCGATGGTCACGACGAGGAAGGCGAACCACCAGGGCAGCACGGTGCTGCTGTTGGCGCCCACGGCCAGCAGCACGTTGCCGGTCAACCAGGCCACGGCGCTGGCCACCAGCAGCGCGGTGTGCGCGGCGGGCTGGCGCCGCAGCAGCAGCACGTTGACGATCACGAAGGCGCCCGCGGCGAGCACGAAGAGGAGCGCGGCGAGCGTGCTCGCGTCGGCCAGCACGGCGAGGCCGCCCGCGCCGGCCGCGAAGGGGGTGATCCAGGCGGCCGGATGCTTGAAGGCCACGGCCCGTTCGATCGAGATGACCGTGCCCAGGAAGCCGCACATCATGAGCGCCGCATGCGAGAGCGCGGCGCGGGTCAGCCAGGGCGCGTCCGCCGCGATGGGGAGGGCGATGCCCACGCGCAGCAGGCCGCCGGCGATGCCGGCGAGCAGGGATGCGGCGACGCAGGCGAGCAGCGTGCCGCCGATGGCGACGCGCGGGTTCACCAGCCCATGAAGCCGCGGGCCTGGTCGCTCATGCGTTCGGGCGTCCATGGCGGTTCCCAGACGAGCTCCACGTGGATCAGCATGTCGGGCGGCAGGGCCCGATCGAGCTGGGTTTCGATGTCGTCGACGATCACGTCCGTGACCGGGCAGGCCGCCGAGGTCATGGTGACGTTCACGTCGATGCGGTTGTCCTTGACGACGACGCCGTACACGAGGCCGACGTCGACGATGTTGAGCGCCACTTCCGGGTCGACCACGCGCTCCAGCGCATCGACCAGGGTGGGCAGCAGTTCCTGCGGGCCGCTGTACAGGAAGCGCGTCTCGTCGGGGGTGTCGCTCATGACACGGCCCTCGCGCGGCGCGCCTTGGCGCCCGCATCGGCCGCCGGATGGAACAGGATCTGCGCGAGCTGCTGGCGGTTGTTCACCAGGTCGGCCAGGGTGTAGTGGTCCAGCACCCCGTAGAAGGCCTTGATCGCCTCGCCCAGCACGCCGCGCAGGCGGCAGTTCGGGGCGATGGCGCAGTCGCCGTCGGTGTCGCCGAAGCATTCGGCCAGCTGCGACAGGCCCTCCGTTTCGCGGACCACGCGGCCGACGATGATCGCCTCGGGCGGCATGCCCAGTTCGAGGCCGCCGCCCTTGCCGCGCACGTTGGTCAGCCAGCCCTGCTTGCCGAGGAAGTGCACCACCTTGACCAGGTGGTTCTCCGAGACCTGGAAGGAGGCGGCCACCTGTGCGATGGTGGCGCGCTCGGCGGGCTGCGCCGCCAGGTAGATCAGCACGCGCAGGCTGTAGTCGGTGAAGGTGGTGAGCCGCATGCGTTCCCCAGAAAGGTCGAAGGCCGGCTTGCGCCGGCCCTTCACAGCTTACCTCGCGGCGGCCGCGATGTCGCCAGCCGGCGCCATCTGCGGTGAATGTCCGCGTCGCAGCAGCTTGACGGCATAGACCGCCAGCAGCACGGCACCGACGGAGAACACGATGTCACCCGGCACGCGCAGCCACACCAGGGTTTCCATCACCGGGGAGTGGATCACTTCCGCGGAGCGGGCGAACCACAGGCCCTTGGTGATCGCGGCGTACGCCTGGTAGATGCCGGCGGGCAGCAGCGACAGGAACACCATCATGGCCAGGCCGATGTTCAGGCCCCAGTAGGCGGGCTTGAGCAGGCCGTCGGCGTGCAGGTTGCGGGCATACAGGCCGCGCAGGCAGAACAGCATCAGGCCGATGCCCAGCATGCCGTACACACCGAAGAGGGCGGCGTGGCCGTGGGCGGCGGTCATGTTCAGGCCCTGCACGTAGTACAGCGAGGCCGGCGGGTTGATCGCGAAGCCCAGGAGGCCGGCGCCGACGGTGTTCCAGAAGCCCACCGCGACGAAGCACAGCACGGGCCACTTGTAGGCGGCCAGCCAGGGCGTGCCTTGCGAACGCCTCCAGGTCTGCAGGGCTTCCAGGCCGATCAGCGTGAGCGGCACCACTTCCAGCGCGGAGAACACCGAGCCGACGGCGATCACGGACACCGGCGTGCCGGTCCAGTACAGGTGGTGCAGGGTGCCCAGGATGCCGCCGAACAGGAAGACGATGGTCTCGGCGACGATGGCACGGTTGGCGCTGGAAGCGCGCACCAGGCCCAGCTTGGTGAAGATCAGCGCGATGACCGCGGTGGCGAACACTTCGAAGAAGCCTTCCACCCACAGGTGCACCAGCCACCACCTCCAGTACTCCACCATCGAGTAGTGGGTGGTCTGGCCCCAGGTGAGGGAGGTCGCGTAGAAGCCGCCGATGCAGGTGGCCGACAGGAACACCATGGCGATCAGGCCGCGGCTTTCGGAAGGCGTCTTCAGGGCGGGCCACAGGGCGCGGCCCAGGAGCACGGCCCACAGGATCAGGCCGATGAACAGCAGGTACTGCCACACCCGGCCCATGGAGGTGAACTCCAGGCCCTGGTTGCCGATCCAGAAGGAGAAGTCGGTGCCGGCGCGCTGCAGGCTGCCCAGCCACCCGAAGGCGGTGGAACCCACCACGATCAGGAGCAGTGCGTAGAACAGGAAGTCGACGCCCAGCTTCTGGAACTTCGGCTCCTTGCCTCCCAGCAGCGGTGCGATGTACAGGCCGGTGGCGAGCCACGCGGTGGCGATCCAGAAGATGCCGACCTGGGTGTGGATCGTGCGGCTGGTCACGTACGGCAGCACTTCGGACAGCGGCAGCCCGAAGAACGCGGTGCCTTCGACGGCGTAGTGCGCGGTGATGGCGCCCATGGCGATCTGCAGCAGCAGCAGGCCGACGACGACGAAGAAGTACTTGCGGGTGGCCTTCATGGAAGCCGTGGCCTTGGCGCCCAGCAGGGGGTCGGCCTTGGGCGGGACGGCTTCTTCCTCGTGCTTGCCGGCGCCGTGCAGCCACAGCATGGCGGCGATGCCGGCCAGCAGCAGGATGATCGAGACCATCGACCACATCGCGGCGGAAGTCGTCATCGTGTTGCCCACCAGCGGCTCGTGCGGCCAGTTGCTGGTGTACGAGATGCCGGGATCGTTCGGGCGGTCGGTGGCGGCGGCCCAGGCGCTCCAGAAGAAGAACGCGGTCAGCGCCTGGCGGTCGGCCTTGGCGGGAACGTTGTTCTCCACCATGGCGTACTGCTCGCGCAGCTTGGCGAAGGACTGGTCGTTGCCGAACAGCGAGGAGTAGTGGTCCGCGACCTGGCGGATCGCCTGGGCGCGCTGCGGCGACACGGTGACGGTGCCGGTGGCGGCGTCATACGTGTTCTTGCGCATTTCCTCCTTCAGGGCGCCTGCGACGGCACCGCGCTCGGCGGCGGTCAGGGCGGAGGCGTCGCCGGCGATCGCCTTGGTGCGCAGGGTCTGCAGCGCCACGGCCTCGCGGTGCAGCCAGTCGGCCGACCAGTCGGGCGCGACGTAGGCGCCGTGGCCCCAGACGGAGCCTTGCTGCTGGCCGCCGGCGGCGAGCCAGACCTGCTGGCCGCGCTGGACCTGTTCACCGGTGAACAGGACCTGGCCGTCGGTGCTGACGACGGACTTGGGGATGGGGGGCGCCGTCAGGTAGATCTGGTAGCCCAGGTAGCCGAGCGCGCCGAAGGACAGCACGAAAATCAGTGCCAGCCAGCGCCACAGGGTGGTGGTGTGTTTCATGGGTTGTTCCTCTCCTCTTCGTGGTCGTGGGTTCAGCCGCCGCAGCCGCCGCCGCAGCAGCTGCTGCCGCCGTCATAGGCACTGCCGGCCTGGGTGCGCCTGATGGCGACGCGCCAGGTTTCCGGGCCCTGCTCGAGGTAGCTCCAGTCGAACTGGCCGGGGACGAAGTTCTGGAACTGGAAGAACAGCGGGCGCGGATCGTGGTTGTTCACCAGCTCCATCGCCTGGCCGGGGGCCAGTTCGGCGAAGGTGGCGAAGATCGTGGCGTGCCGCGAATGCGGCGGGATGGCCTGGGCGTCGATGCGGACTGCGGTCTGGGTCATGGCGGCTCCTTGCGAGATAAGGTGCATTTGGGATGCACCTAATATCGCGGAGCTCGATCCCCGGGGAATTGATCTGAGTCAAAGGTGCTTTTCAAATACACCTTTGAGTCCTGCTCCCATCCCCCTCCCGGGGAGGGAGGAAATCCTCAGAACCGGCTGTTGCCGCCGCCCGTGGCCATCACCGCCGCCTGCACCCGCGAGCTCACCCCCAGCTTGCGCAGGATGTGCTGCACGTGGATCTTCACCGTGGTTTCGGCGATCTGCAGGGTGCGGGCGATCTCCTTGTTGCTCGCGCCGCGGGCGATCTGCTGCAGCACCTCCTGCTCGCGCGGGGACAGCTGCGCGGCGCCTTCCGGATGCGGCTCCGCCGGCAGGGCGGCCAGCGCATGGCCGCCGGACGCCTGCAGCGCGGCCACCAGCCGCGTCATCAGCTCGGGGCTGATCACCGGCTCGCCCCGCATGACGCGGTGGATGGCCTGCACCAGCACGTCGCCCTCGATGGTCTTGAGGAGGTAGCCGTTGGCCCCGGCGCGCAGCGCCGCCTGCAGGTCCTGGTCGTCCTCGCTCACCGTCAGCAGCACGATCTTGGCCAGCGGCGCGGCGTCGCGCAGCTCCGCGAGCGCCTGGATGCCGGTGGCGCCGGGCAGGTGGTTGTCCAGCAGCACCAGGTCCGGCTGCAGGGCGCGCGCCCGGCGCACCGCCTCCACCCCGTCCGCTGCCTCCCCGACGACCTCCAGCGTGGAATCGGCCGCGAGCAGGGCGACGAGGCCGCGGCGGAACAGGGTGTGGTCGTCGACGACGAGGAGGCGAACGGGTGCCATCTCATACTCCTTTTCAGGCCAGCGCCGCCGCGGCCGGCGCCGCGACGGCGGCCGGCCCGGTGGCGGGCAACTCCAGGATCACGGTGCAGCCCGCGCCGGGGGCGCTGCACACCTGCACGCGCGCGCCGATGCGCAGGGCCCGCTCCTGCATGATCCGCAAGCCCACGTGCGTGGCGTCCGAGCCGGGGCGCTGCGGGTCGAAGCCGGCGCCGTCGTCGTGCACCTCGAAGCGCCAGTGCGGCGCCGGCTGCACGCGCAGCTCCACGTGGCGCGCGCGGGCGTGCTTGCGCACGTTGGACAAGGCTTCCTGCAGGATGTGCAGCACCTGCACCTGCACGTCGGGCGCCAGCGGCACGCCGTGGCCCTGCATGGCGAGCTGCGCCGGCAGGCCGGTCTGGTGTTCGAACTTCTGCAGCGTGGTGCGCAGCGCCGGCTCGATGTCCTGCTCGCTCGTGCGGGTGCGGAAGTGCAGCAGCAGCTCGCGCACGTCGGCGTAGCAGTCGCGCACGCCGGTCTCCAGCTCCGCGATGCCGCGCTCCACGGCCGCGTGGTCGCCGCGCTGGGACGCCTGGCGCGCCAGGCCCACCTGCATCTTCATGAACAGCAGCGCCTGCGCGATCGAGTCGTGCAGCTCGCGGGCGAGCAGGCCGCGCTCCTCGGCGACCGCCGCCTCGCGTTCGAGGGCCGCAGCGCGCTGGCTTTCCAGCGCGCTGGCGAAGTGGCTGGCCAGGGCGTCGAGCAGCTCGCGGTCTTCCGTGGACAGGTCGACCGGCCCGCGGTAGAACAGGTTGACCTCGCCCAGCAGGCGCTCGTGCAGGCGCACCGGCACCGAGATGACGGTGGTGAAGCCGGCGCGCGCGCAGTAGCCCAGCGTGGGGCGCTGCGTGGTGGCGATGGGGATCACGCGGGTCTGCGACTGCACCGTCACCTCGCCGCAGTGGCAGGCCCCGGATTCGATGCAGGAGTTCGCGGCGGCGAGGTCCTCGGGCAGCAACTCGTGCGCGACCAGCACGAAGCGCCCCGGATCCTGCGCGCACAGGCGCACCGCGGAGGCGTCGGCGCGCGCGATGCGCCGCACGTGCCCGGCGAAACCCCGGGCCAGCGCATCGAGCGTGGGCGCCTCGGCCACGAAGGCGCTGACCTCGTACAGGTCGGCCAGCCGCTGCCGTTCGTGCTCCACGCGGCGCGTCTTCTCGCGCACCTTCTCCTCCAGGTCCAGGTACAGCGACTGCAGGGTGCCGGTCATGTCGTTGAAGCCGGCCGCGAGCTCGCCGAACTCGTCGCCGCTGTCCACCTCGACGCGGGTGCGCAGCTCGCCCGCCTGCACCGCGGCCAGGCCCTTCTTCAGGCGCGCGAGCGGCCGCAGTACGAAGACGTAGCCGGAATAGAACATCAGCACCGCGCTGCCGATGGCCAGGCCCACCAGGGCGAGCTGGAACATCTGCAGCACGGTGGTCCAGCGGGAGATCTGCGTCTCGATGGCGGCGACGAAGCCGTCCACCAGGACGACGAAGCCGGCGCTCTCCTGCACCAGGTCCGGGTCGGGCGTGTCGTCCAGCCAGCGTGCGCGCAGCGCCTGCCAGCGGCTGCGCACCTCGGCGAAGCGCGCGCGCGATTCCGGCGACCAGGGCACGAACAGGGGCCGCGACGGGTCGCCTGCCTGCAGCAGCGCGAGGCTCTCGTCGAAGCCGCGGGCCAGCGCGCGCGCCTCCTCGCCGCTGCCGCCGGTGTGCAGCACCAGCGCGAGCCGGTAGGTCTGCATGCGCATGCGGCCGGCCTCGTTCACGGCCGCGGCGCCGCCCTGCATGTTCCAGGTGACCCACAGCGTCAGGCTGATGGACACCAGCGCCAGCAGCAGCAGCGCCGTCCCGGTGGCGACCAGCCTGGCGGTGAGGGTCGGAGGCAGCTTCACGCTGCCAGCTTAGGTGTCGCCGGCACCCGCGCCTTGACGGTGGTCAAGGCACGGCAGGGGCCCTCACTTCACGAGCAGGACCGGGATCTCGATCTGGGTGAGCACGTTCTGGGCGACGCTGCCCAGGATGGCGCGCCCCAGGATGCCGTGGCCGTGGGTGCCCATCACGATCATCTGCGCCTTTTCCTTGTTGGCGGCCTTGACGATCTCGATGCCGGGGTTGCCGACGGCCCACCGCGTGGTGTAGGCGATCCCATGCCGCTGCAGGAACTTCTCGATCGGCTTGAGGACCTTCTCGGCCTCTTCGCGGTGGTAGTCCTGCACGGCGGAGGCGCCGACCATGCTCTTGACGCGCGGCGGCATCGCCGGCTGCACGTTCACCACGACCACCTGGCCGTCGCCGCCGGCGAACTCCTGGTTGGTCACCAGGAAGGCCAGCGCCTTCTTCGTATAGCTGCTGCCGTCGGCAGCGAGGAGGATCTTCATGCTTCGTTCTCTTGCGTCTTGTTCTTCGCCCGGATGGGTGCCGGTCAGCGCAGGACCAGCACCGGTATGTTGCCATGGGTCAGGACGTGCTGCGTCTCGCTGCCCAGCAGCAGGCGCTTGATGCCCTTGCGGCCGTGCGAGGCCATCACCACCAGGTCGCACCTGTTCTTGCGCGCCGCGGCGAGGATCGCCTCGGCGACGAGGTCGGAGCGCACGGTGATCGCGCGGGCCTTCACGCCGGCCTTTTCGGCCGCCTTGCCCACTTCTTCCGCGAGCGCCTGGCCGTGCTCGGTCCATTGCTTTTCCACCCGGGCGACTTCCGCGGTGCTGACCGCCAGGCCGCCTTCGAAGTAGGAGCGCGGGTAGCGCGGCACGACGTTCAGGGCGATGACTTCGGCGCCGACGGAGGCGGCGAGCTCCACGGCACTTTTCACGGCCTTCTTCGACAGCGCGGAGCCGTCGGTGGGTACGAGGATGCGTTGGTACATGCGCTGCTCCCGTTCTCCTGGTTCTGGTGAGGTTCAGCTTAGGCGGCGGGGGCCGGTGCCGCTTGACGTGCGTCAACCGGCGGGCGACCCCGCAACCTTAGTCTTGTCGCATGCAAGCTGCCGCCCTCCCGCCTCCGATGCCCGTCGCCGCGCCCGCGGGCGGCGCGCGGCCGGGCGCCGGCGAGGCGGCCCCGGCGATCGACGACCGGGCCGAGTGGGAATCGTTCAGCCGCCCGCTGAAGGGCCGCGAGGACGCCTGGGAGTCCTACCTCGCCGTCGAAGGCATGTATTGCCCCGGCTGCTCGCTCACGATCGAGAACGCCCTGAAGCCCCTGCCGGGCGTGGAGGACGTGCAGGTGAACGGCGCCACGGCCACCGCGCGCATCGTGTGGGCGGCCGGCCAGGGCCGCCCGTCGCAATGGCTGCAGGCGCTGCAGCTCGCCGGCTACCGCGGCCTGCCGGCGTCCGACCAGCTCGCCGCGGTGCCCCGCCGGCACGCGCAGCGCATGATGCTGTGGCGCTGGCTCGTGGCCGGCTTCTGCATGATGCAGGTGATGATGTACGCGGTGCCGGCGTACGTCGCGGGGCCCGGGGACATCACGCCCGACGTCGCCGCGCTGCTGCGGTGGGCGGCCTGGCTGCTCACGCTGCCCGTGCTGCTGTTTTCCTGCCGCCCCTTCTTTTCTTCCGCCTGGCGCGATGTGCGCCACGGCCGCGCGGGCATGGACGTGCCCGTGTCCATCGGCATCCTGATCGCCTTCGGCGCCAGCACCGCGGCCACCTTCGACCCGCGCGGCCCCATGGGCGGCGAGGTCTGGTACGACTCGGTCACGATGTTCGTCTTCTTCCTGCTGTCCGGCCGCCTGCTGGAACAGCGGCTGCGCGATCGCACGGCCGGCGCGCTGGAGGCGCTGGCGCGCCGCCTGCCCGAGACGGTGGAGCGGGTGGCGGCCGACGGCAGCACCGGGCGCATTCCCGTGCGGCGGCTGCAGGCCGGCGACCGCATCCGCCTGCAGGCCGGGGAGGTGTTTCCCGCCGACGGCCGCATCGTCGACGGCGAGACGCAGGTCGACGAAGCGCTGCTCACCGGCGAATCGACGCCCGTCCCGCGCCACGCCGGCCAAGCCGTGATCGCGGGGAGTGCGAACCTCAGCGGCACCGTCGTGGTCCTCGTGGAGCGCACCGGCGATGCCACGCGCTACGGCCAGATCGTCGCGCTGATGGAGCGGGCCTCGGTGGACAAGCCCGCCATCGCCCGCCTGGCGGACCGCTTCGCCTCGCCCTTCCTCGTCGCCGTGCTGTTCGGCGCCGCGGCCGCCGCCTGGTGGTGGTGGCCGCAGGGGCCCGGGCATGCCCTGGGCGTCGCGGTCGCCGTGCTGATCGTCACCTGCCCGTGTGCCCTGTCGCTCGCCACGCCGGCCGCCACCCTGGCCGCCGCCGGCGCGCTGGCCCGGCGCGGCATCCTGGTGCAGCGGCTCGACGCGCTGGAATCGGGGGCCACCATCGACACGGTGGTGTTCGACAAGACCGGCACGCTGACCGTCGACCGCATGTCGGTGCGCGCGGTGCGCACCCGCCCCGGCGTGACGGAACAGCAAGCGCTGGCGCTCGCCGGCGCGCTGGCGCGGCATTCGCTGCATCCGGCTTCGCGCGCGCTCGTGGCTGCCGCGCCGCAGGCGGGCCTGCAGCTGCGCGCCGTGCAGGAACACGGAGGCCGCGGCGTGGAGGGCAGGGCGGACGAGCCCGCGGGTCCCCGCTGGCTGCGCCTGGGTTCCGCGGCCTTCTGCGGCGTCGCCGGCGACGAACATGCCGGCATGGCGCAGGTCCACCTGGCCGACGAGGGCGGCTGGCTCGCGAGCTTCGACCTCGAGGAAACGCTGCGACCGGGCGCGCTGCGCGCGGTGACCGACCTCAAGCGGCTGGGCCTGCAGTCGGAAGTGCTCTCGGGGGACCAGCCGGCTGCCGTGCAGCGCCTGGCCGCACGCGCCGGCATGCTGAAGGCGCTCGGTGGCCAGTCACCGCAGGACAAGCTCGATCGCGTCGCGGCGCTGCAGGCGGCGGGACGGCGCGTGGCCATGGTGGGCGACGGCATGAACGACGGCCCGGTGCTCGCGCGTGCCGACCTGTCCATCGCGCTCGGGGAGGCCGTGCCGGTGGCACAGGCCCGCGCGGACTTCATCATCCAGGGCGGCCAGCTCGAAGGCGTGGCCGCCATCCTGCGGCAGGCGCGGCGCACGCGCTCGGTGGTGCGGCAGAACCTGTTCTGGGCCGCGCTGTACAACGCGGTGTCGGTGCCGCTGGCGATTGCGGGGCAGATGCCGCCGTGGCTCGCCGGGCTCGGGATGGCGGCGAGTTCGCTGTTCGTCGTGTTGAACGCCGCGCGGCTCGCGCGGATCCGCTCGTGAAAGCGCTGGGGTTACGCTTCGCTCCACCACCAGCCTACGAACAGCCGACGAAAATACGCACATGGACGTTCTCTTCATCCTCATCCCGCTGTCCGTCGTGCTCGCCCTCGCCATCCTCGGCGCGCTCGGGTGGGCCGTGTGGCGCGGGCAGTTCGACGGCATCGAGGCCGAGGGCGAGCGCATCCTGCGGGATTGATCCTCGTCAAGTTTTGGCCCGCTTGATTTTCGTCAAGCGCGCGGGTTTACCCCGACCAGACACTCTGGGGCATCTGAAAAAGGTGCTTCATGACACAAGCTTCCATCGCCCCTGCCACGTACAGCGACACCGTCGTGCGGCAGTTCTCGCTGATGGCCGTCGTCTGGGGCGTGGTGGGCATGCTGGTCGGCGTGTTCATTGCGGCCCAACTGGCCTGGCCTGAACTCAATCTCGGCATTCCCTGGCTCTCTTACGGGCGCCTGCGCCCCCTGCACACCAACGCGGTGATCTTCGCGTTCGGCGGCTGCGCGCTGTTCGCCACCAGCTACTGGGTGGTGCAGCGCACCTCGCAGGTGCCGCTGTTCGCGCCCAGGCTCGCCTCCTTCACCTTCTGGGGCTGGCAGGCCGTGATCGTGGCCGCCGCCATCAGCCTGCCCCTGGGCTACACCCAGGGCAAGGAATACGCGGAACTGGAGTGGCCGATCGACATCCTGATCACCTTCGTGTGGGTGTCGTACGCCATCGTGTTCTTCGGCACCATCGGCGTGCGCAAGGTGCGCCACATCTACGTGGCCAACTGGTTCTACGGCGCCTTCATCATCGCCGTGGCGCTGCTGCACCTGGTGAACAGCGCCGCCATCCCGGCCGGCGCCATGAAGTCCTATTCCGCCTACGCCGGCGTGCAGGACGCGATGGTGCAGTGGTGGTACGGCCACAACGCGGTGGGCTTCTTCCTCACCGCCGGCTTCCTGGGGATGATGTACTACTTCATCCCGAAGCAGGCCGAGCGCCCGGTGTACAGCTATCGCCTGTCGATCGTGCACTTCTGGGCCCTGATCTTCACGTACATGTGGGCGGGCCCGCACCACCTGCACTACACCGCGCTGCCGGACTGGACGCAGTCGGTCGGCATGATCTTCTCGCTGATCCTGCTGGCCCCCAGCTGGGGCGGCATGATCAACGGGATCATGACCCTCTCGGGTGCCTGGCACAAGCTGCGCGACGACCCGGTGCTGCGCTTCCTGATCGTGTCCCTGTCCT
Source organism: Ramlibacter sp. AN1133 (assembly GCF_037890035.1). Lineage (NCBI taxonomy): Bacteria > Pseudomonadati > Pseudomonadota > Betaproteobacteria > Burkholderiales > Comamonadaceae > Ramlibacter > Ramlibacter sp. AN1133. The sequence goes on along the minus strand of NZ_JBBKTQ010000025.1, from coordinate 21,821 downwards.
TCTACGGCATGAGCACCTTCGAGGGCCCGATGATGTCCATCAAGACGGTCAACGCGCTGTCGCACTACACCGACTGGACGATCGGCCACGTGCACTCCGGCGCGCTGGGCTGGGTGGGCCTGATCTCCATGGGCTCGCTGTACTACCTGATCCCGCGCCTGTTCGGGCAGAAGAAGATGTATTCGGTCAAGGCGATCGAGCTGCACTTCTGGACGGCCACCATCGGCATCGTGCTGTACATCGCCGCCATGTGGATCGCCGGCGTGATGCAGGGCCTGATGTGGCGCGCCATCAATGCCGACGGCACGCTCACCTACACCTTCGTCGAGAGCGTGAAGGCGACCTATCCCTTCTACGTGATCCGCGTGACCGGCGGCCTGCTGTACCTCACCGGCATGCTGGTGATGGCCTGGAACACCTGGATGACGGTGGCCAACGGCCGCGCCGTGCGCCTGAACGTCCCGGCCGTCGCCGCCCACGCCTGACACGAGAAAGACTGCGAACCATGAGCGACAACGCAACTCCCGCGGCCGGCTTCTCGCACGAGAAGATCGAGACCAGCAACTTCCTGATGATCGTGCTGATCCTGCTGGTGGTCGCCGTCGGCGGCCTGGTGGAGATCGTGCCCCTGTTCTTCCAGAAGTCCACGACCGAGCCGGTGGCGGGGCTGAAGCCCCTCACCGCGCTGCAGGTCGCCGGCCGCGACATCTACGTGCGCGAAGGCTGCTACAACTGCCACTCGCAGATGATCCGGCCCTTCCGCGCCGAGACGCTGCGCTACGGCCACTACTCGGTGGCGGGCGAGTTCGTGTGGGACCACCCGTTCCAGTGGGGCTCCAAGCGCACCGGCCCGGACCTGCACCGCGTGGGCGGCAAGTACTCGGACGAGTGGCACCGCATCCACCTGAACAACCCGCGCGACGTCGTGCCGGAATCGAACATGCCGGCCTATTCGTGGCTGGAGAAGAACGCGGCGGACGCCTCGTCGATCGCCACCCACATGAAGGCGCTGCGCACCGTCGGCGTGCCGTACACCGACGATGAGATCGCCAAGGCCGCGGGCGAGCTCAAGGGCAAGACCGAGATGGACGCCGTGGTGTCCTACCTGCAGTCGATGGGTCGATCCCTCAAGTAAGGAGCAGCACGATGGACATCAACATCCTGCGCGAGCTGGTCACCGTGGCCTCGTTCGCCACCTTCATCGGCATCATCGGCTGGGCCTGGTCGGGCCGCAACCGCGCCGTCTTCGAGGAAGCCGGCCGGATCCCCTTCGAACAAGACTGAGAGAACAAGACCATGAGCGATTTCACCAACGGCTTCTGGTCCGTCTACGTCGCCGGCATCACGCTGGCCGGCATCTTCGGCTGCCTGCTGCTGCTGTGGTTCACCTCCCGCAAGAAGGTGGCCCCCGGCACCGACAACACGACCGGCCACGTCTGGGACGAGGACCTGACGGAAATGAACAACCCGCTGCCGCTGTGGTGGGTGGGCCTGTTCATCCTCACCATCGTGTTCTCGCTGCTGTACCTGGTGGCCTACCCGGGCCTGGGCTCCTACGAGGGCAACCTGAAGTGGAGCACCGCCGGCGAGTACCGCAAGGAAGTGGACACGGCGACCAAGGAACTCGAGCCGCTGTACGCCAAGTTCGCCGCCAGGCCGGTGGAGGAACTGGCGGGCGACCCGAATGCCATGGCCATCGGCGAGCGCCTGTTCATGAACAACTGCGCCCAGTGCCACGGCTCCGACGCCCGCGGCAGCAAGGGCTTCCCGAACCTGGCCGACAGCGACTGGCTGCACGGCGGCACGCCCGCGAAGATCAAGGAAACGATCACCAAGGGCCGCATCGGCATGATGCCCCCGATGGCCGCCGCCGTCGGCACGCCGGAGGACGTGAAGAACGTCGCGCACTACGTGCTCAGCCTGTCGAAGGCGCCGCACGACTCCGTGCGCGCCCAGCTCGGAAAGGCCAAGTTCGCCGCCTGCGGCGCCTGCCACGGGGCGGACGGCAAGGGCAGCCAGGCGGTCGGCGCGCCGAACCTCACCGACGACATCTGGCTGCACGGCTGGGGCGAGCAGGCCATCGTCAACATGGTCAACGGCGGCAAGACCAACCAGATGCCGGCCCAGGAAGGCAAGCTGACCGAAGCCCAGATCCACGTGCTGGCCAGCTACGTCTGGGGCCTGTCGAACAAGGGAACGGCCGGCGCCGTCGCGAAGCAGTAGGCCGCGCGCTTAGCACTTTTTTCTGTCGAGGAACCTTCGGGGGCCCCCTGGGGCCCCTTTTTCTTTGCGTCTGATCAAGGTCAAGTGAGGCCGGCGGAGCGACAAGCATCATCGTCGCCATGAAAGTCATCCCCATCACCCCGGTACAGGCCGCTGAAGACGGCCAAGCCCAGGGGCTCTACGCGTCGGAAGGCAAGCTCTACCCGCGCTCGGTGACCGGCCTGTTCGCGCGCTGGCGCTGGGCCTTCGTGTGGCTGACGCAGATCATCTTCTACGGGCTGCCGTGGCTGCAGTGGGGCGAGCGCCAGGCGGTGCTGTTCGACCTCGGGGCGCGCCGCTTCTACATCTTCGGCTTCGTCCTCTACCCGCAGGACTTCATCTACCTCACCGGGCTGCTGGTGGCCAGCGCGCTGTCGCTGTTCCTGTTCACCGCCGTCGCCGGCCGCCTGTGGTGCGGCTTCTCGTGTCCGCAGACCGTCTATACCGAGATGTTCCTGTGGATCGAGCGCAAGGTGGAGGGCGACCGCGGCGCCCGCATGAGGCTCGACGCGGCGGGCATGGACCTCGAGAAGTTCGTCAAGAAGTCCTTCAAGCACCTGCTGTGGGGCATGGTGGCGATGTGGACCGGCTTCACCTTCGTGGGCTACTTCACGCCGATCACCGAACTCGGCATGGAATTCCTGCAGACCCGCATGGGCTCGTGGGAGGTGTTCTGGGTCTTCTTCTACGCCTTCGCGACCTACGGCAACGCCGGCTTCATGCGCGAGCAGGTGTGCAAGTACATGTGCCCGTACGCGCGCTTCCAGAGCGCGATGTTCGACAAGGACACGCTGATCGTCAGCTACGACGCCGGCCGCGGCGAGCCGCGCGGCTCGCGCACGCGCAAGGCGGACCCGAAGGCGCTGAACCTCGGCTCCTGCGTGGACTGCACGCTGTGCGTGCAGGTCTGCCCCACCGGCATCGACATCCGCAACGGCCTGCAGTACGAGTGCATCGGCTGCGGCGCCTGCATCGACGTGTGCGACGGCGTGATGGACAAGATGAACTACCCGCGCGGGCTCATCCGGTTCTCCACCGAGAACGCGATGGCCAGCGGCGGCGGCCGCGACGCGATCCTGCATCGCATCCTGCGTCCGCGCGTGCTGGTGTACGCCTCGATCCTGCTGGTGCTGACCTGCGCCGTGATGGTGAGCCTCGCCATGCGCACGCCCCTGAAGGTGGACGTGGTGCGCGACCGCGCCGCGCTCTCGCGCATCGTCGCCGGCGGCATGCTGGAGAACGTGTACCGGCTGCAGATCATGAACGCCAGCGAGGAAAAGCAGCAGTACCGCCTCGACGCCACCGGCCTGCCGGGCCTCTCGGTCGCTTCCGAGCGCGTGTTCGAGGTCGGGCCGGCAGAGTCGCGCTGGGTGGCCGTGCGGCTGCAGATCCCGTACGGCTCGGCCGCTTCCGGTTCGCACCCGATCCACTTCGAGATCGACAACGGCGCCGATGCCCGCGTGCGCGAGAAGTCGGTCTTCCTCGTCCCCCGATGAAAGCCCCGAAAGGCAGCACCCCGATGACGAACGAACCCCAGATGCAGGACAGCGCCCCGTGGTGGAAGCACGGCCACGTGTGGCTGCTGATTTCCGGCCCGGCCACCGTGGTGGTGGCGGGCTTCGCGACCGCCTGGATCGCGATCAAGAGTCCGGACCCCGTGGTCGAGGCAGACTATTATCGGCGTGGGATCGAGATCAATCGCACCCTGGCCGCGCGCGACAAGGCCAACCTGCCGGCGCTGCAGGGGCGCAACCACGCCGCGACGCCGGCGCAGCCCTGACGTTGGCGCGACGGCAGGGCGAGGAGGGAGAAACAGGAATGGCAACCCGCGTGATGTGGATCGCATGGCCCGCCTTCATGGCCGCGTGCGTGCTGGAACTGATGGTGTTCGCCGTGGTGGACCCCCTCGAACTGCAATGGTCCGGGCACAGCCTGGGCTGGTCGCGACAGGCCGTGTACACCGTGGCCTTCTTCGGCTTCTGGCTGGTCTCCATGGGCGCGTGCGCGCTGACCACGCTGCTGCGGATGGACCCCGCCGAACTCAATCGCTGCCCGTATCCCCGCGACCAGCGCCCGGCCGCGTGCCCGGGCGAGAGCGGCATCATGCCGCTCTGATCGCGCGTCATCCCCGCGCAGGCGGGGGCCAGAGCAAGAGCGGCCAAGGGCCGCTCTTTTGCGTTGCGGGCCGCGCCCTGGCGCCCCCGCTGCGCCAGCGTCATTCCCTTTACACGACTCACTCTGCAGTAGGCACCGTCCTACCCACGAATGCGGGTGGCACTGTCGAAGCCGCTGACCTTACAAACCCAACATCCCGTTCGAGTTTGAAACACACGGGCTGAAACATTACAGGTCCACGCGAGGCTTCCACAACGGGAACTCGCCTCGCAGGTCGAGCAGGGACTGCAGCCGAGCGCCATGCGCAGTGTGTAAACAGACGTGCAGGCGGGCCGTGGATCCAGTTACGTCCGCCGCTTCGAAGTAACAGCCGGGTCGTTTCCGGCAGGCAGGGAGGCGTCGTTGGACCAGAAGAAAGTCGTCGCGATCGTGTGCGGCACGCGGCCGGAGATCATCAAGCTGGCTCCCGTGTACCACGCCCTTCGTGCGCAGCCGGAGCTGGATGTGCGGTGGGTGCACACCGGCCAGCACGGCGAGATGGCGGCCGACATGCTGCGCTGCTTCGGCATCGTGCCGGACGTGCAGCTCGAGCGCAGCGGCTCCTCGCTCGAATCCTTCAGCGTCGAGTGCCGCGGGCAGCTCGATGCGCTGCTCGCCAGGCAGCGCTGGGACCTGTGCATCGTGCAGGGCGACACCGAGAGCGCCTTCCTCGGTGCCCTGGCAGCCTTCTACCGCCGCGTGCCGGTCGCGCACGTCGAGGCCGGCCTGCGCACCTACAACCTCGAGCGTCCCTTCCCCGAGGAAGGCCTGCGCCAGATGATCAGCCGCATCGCCGCGATGCACTGGGCGCCCACCGACCGCGCCCGCCTGGCGCTGCTGCGCGAAGGCATCTCCTCCGATGCGATCCTGCTGACCGGCAACACGGTGGTGGACGCGCAGCAGTGGATCTGCTCGCGCCACGGCATCGTGCGCCAGGGCAGGCCCGCCGACGGCCACATCCTCGTCACCGCGCACCGGCGCGAGAACTGGGGCGAGGAGATGGAGCAGACCTTCCACGCCGTCGCCGACCTCGCACGCCTGCACAACGACAAGCGCGTGCTGTTCCCGGTGCACCTGAACCCCGTGGTGCAAAAGCCCGCCCACGAGATCCTGCAGGGACTGCACAACGTGACGCTCACCGCGCCGCTGGACTACCTGGGCATGCAGCAGGCGCTGGTCAATGCCTGCCTGCTGCTCACCGACTCCGGCGGCCTGCAGGAAGAGGCGCCCACCTTCGGCGTGCCGACGCTGGTGCTGCGGCACGAGACCGAGCGGCCCGAAGCGGTGGAAGCCGGCTGCGCGCGCCTGGTCGGCCCCAACCGCGACGCGATCGTGCGCGAGGCCTCCCGCCTGCTGGACGACCCGCTGGCCGCGGAGCTGATGCGCAAGGTGGTGAATCCCTTCGGCGACGGGCAGGCTGCCCGCCGCATCGCCCAGGCCGTCATGGCGCGCCTGGCCCATTCGCAAGAAGCGGCCGCCGTGGCGGCCTGACCACCGAGGAGAGTCCCCCATGAAGACCCCCCGCATCCGGCTCGCCATCATGGCCGCCGCCTGCCTCGCCGGGGCCGTTCACGCGCAGACGAGGGTGGCTCCGCCGCCGCTGCCGATCGGCTCGCAGATGGCCCGTCCCGAACCGGGCATGAGCGAGCCCGAACGCAAGCGCGCCGTGCGCGCCCACCACCACAAGATGCACAACAAGAAGGACTACACGCGCGACGACAGCGTGCCGGCTGCCGCCGCCGCGGTGCAGCCCGCGCTCACGCGCCCGGGTGCGGCCGCGGGCATGGGCTCCGGCGCCGCCGGCGCCGCCGGCGCCGTGCAGGGCGGCGCGGGCACCGGCCCGGGCCGCGAGAAGACCGACCGGGGCGCGAGCTCCTTCTTCTTCGGCCAGGACCAGAAGAAAGACAAGAAGTGAGGAGTCGACCATGAAGTACCTGCGCCGATTCTTCCTGGGGCTGGTCGCCTGCGCGGCCCTGGCCGGGATGCTGGGCCTGGTGGGCGCGCCCGCCGCCCAGGCCCAGACCACCACCACGACCACGCCGCCGCCGAAGGCGCTGGTGCTGTACGACCTGACCAGCGGCACGCCCTGGGACAAGCTGGGCTTCGCCTACGCCATCATGCTGCGCAACCTGCTCGGGCACTTCCAGGCGCAGGTGGACGTGGTGCCGGTTCAGCAGTACACCGCCGGTTCCGTCGAGAACTACACCGCCACCTTCTACATGGGCTCGGCGTACGACAACCCGCTGCCCGCCGCCTTCCTCGCCGACGCGGCGAGCACGGCCAAGACGGTGGTCTGGTTCAAGTACAACATCTGGCAGCTGGCCTGGGATCCCGCCTACAACTTCACCGCGAAAACGGGTATCCAGTACGTCGACCTGCTCGGCATGAACGCCCAGCCCACGTCGGCGAATCCGAATCCCGGCTTCTACGACACGGTGAAGTACAAGGGCCTGGACTTCGTCAAGTTCTACCAGTACGACGCCGGCCGCAACGTGATCAATGCGGATCCGGACATCGGCCACATCGCCATCGCCGATGCGACCAAGGCGACCAGGCTGGTGAACATCGTCAACCCGAAGCAGGCGAAGACGGTGCCGTACATCACGCGCGCCGGCAACTTCTGGTACGTGGCGGACCTGCCCTTCAGCTTCATCGGCCCGCGCGACCGCTACCTGGTGTTCTGCGACCTGCTGCACGACATGATGGGCAGCAACCACGCGTTCTATCACAAGGCCATGGTGCGGCTCGAGGACGTCGGCGCGCTGGTCTCGGTGCAGTCCATGAAGAGCCTGAGCGACTACCTCTCGTCCAAGGCGATTCCCTTCTCGGTCGCCGTGATCCCGCGCTACGAGGATCCGCTGGGCGCCTACAACGGCGGGGTCCCGCAGACGGTGCTCCTGAACCAGGCCACCAACCTGCGCACGGCGGTGAACTACGCCCGCCAGCGGGGCGGCGAGCTGGTGATGCACGGCTACACGCACCAGTACAGCAACATGCGCAACCCGCACACCGGCGTGAGCGGCGACGACTTCGAGTTCTGGAACATCGTGGACAACAAGCCGGTGCAGGAGGACTCCGTCGCCTGGGCGCTGGGCCGCCTGAACAGCGGCCTGCAGGACATGGCTGCCATCGGCTGGAAGCCGATCGCCTGGGAGACGCCGCACTACGAGGCATCGCCGCTGTCCTCGCGCGCCGCGCCGCAGGTGTTCCCCAGGACCTACCAGCGCGTCGTGTACTTCACCTCGGACCACCCGGACCTGTTCGCCGCCCAGAACAAGGACTTCGCCGTCGGCCAGATCTTCCCGTACCCGATCGCCAGCGACCACTACGGGCAGTACGTGATCCCGGAGAGCCTGGGGAACATCGAGTACGACATCCGCACGATCGACCCGACCTCCAACTTCAACTACACGGCCGACGACATCATCCTCAACGCCAAGTACGTGAAGACGATCCGCGACGGCGCCGCCTCCTTCTTCTTCCACCCCTTCTGGCTGGAGCCGGAGCTGGGCGTGCCGGGCATGGCGGACTTCCAGAAGACCATCGACGGCATCACCGCGCTGGGCTTCACCTGGATCGCCCCGAGCAGGCTGCGCGGCCCCGCGCCCTGAACGTCCACCCCAAGAAACCGCACAAGAACAAGCCATGAGAACGCTCCGCCGCTTCTTCCTCGCGCTGCTCGCCGGCGCCGCCTTCCTCGGTGCCGCCGCCGTGCAGGCGCAGGTGCCCCTGGACCGCGCCGCGCTCCAGCGCCTGGTGAACCAGGTGCCCGATGCCGCGCGCCGCGCGCAGCTGCAGCACGTCCTCGACCAGCTGCCCGCCACGATCGACAAGGCCGCGCTGCAGTCGCTGGCCGTGCAGGTCACCCAGGTGTTGCAGGGCAGGAAGACGTCGCCCGCCACCACGTCGCCCGCCGCCGCGCCCAAGGTGCTGGCCCTGTACGACAACCCCGCCGGCACGCCGTGGGACAAGCTGGGCTTCGCCTACACGATCATGCTGCGCAACCTGCTGGGGCACTTCGACGCCCAGGTGGACCTGGTGCCGGTGCAGCAGTACGCGGCCGGGCAGATGGAGGGTTACACCGCCACCTTCTACCTCGGCGCGATCTACGACAACCCGCTGCCGCCGGCCTTCCTCGCGGATGCGGCGACGACCGCCTCGCCCCTGGTCTGGTTCAAGTACAACATCTGGCAGCTCGCCTGGAACCCGCAGTACAACTTCACCGCCACGCGCGGCATCGAGTACAAGGGCCTGCGCGGCATGAACGCGCTGCCCACCGCGGCCGCGCCCGCGCCCGGCTTCTTCGACACCGTGAAGTACAAGGGCCTGGACTTCGTCAAGTACTACCAGTACGACGCGGGGCGCAACCAGATCAACGGCGACCCCGACATGGGCTGGGCCGCCATCGCCGACGCGGCCAAGGCCACGCAGGTGGTGCCGGTGGTGAACTCCGCCACGCAGGAGGCGCTGCCCTACGTGCTGCGCTCGGGCAACTTCTGGTACGTGGCCGACCTGCCTTTCAGCTTCATCGGCCCGCGCGACCGCTACCTGGTGCTGGCCGACCTGCTGCACGACATGCTGGGCATCGAGCACGCCGAAAGCCACAAGGCGATGGTGCGGCTGGAGGACGTCGGCGCGATGGTGTCGGTGACGGCGATGAAGACGCTCAGCGACTACATGGGCGCCAGGCGCATCCCGTTCTCGGTGGCCGTGATCCCGCGCTACGTCGACGCGCTGGGCGTCTACAACGGCGGCGTGCCGCAGGAAGTGCCGCTGTCGCAGGCCACCAACCTGCAAAAGGCGCTGAACCATGCGCGGGCCAAGGGCGGCGAGATGGTGATGCACGGCTTCACGCACCAGTACGGCAAGATGCGCAACCCCCACACCGGCGTGAGCGGCGACGACTACGAGTTCTGGAACATCGTCGACAACGCCCCGGTGCAGGAGGACTCCGCCGCCTGGGCGTACGGCCGCCTGAGCAACGGCCTCACGGACATGAAGGCGCTCGGGCTCAACCCGATCGCCTGGGAGGCGCCGCACTACCACACGTCCGGCACCACCGCGCGCACCGCCCCGCAGCTGTTCTCCACCACCTACCAGCGGGCCGTGTACTTCACCGCCGACAAGCCGGACTTCTTCGCGCCCGTGTCCAAGGACTTCTCCGTGGGCCAGTACTACCCGTACGCCATCGGCAAGGACTTCTACGGCCAGCGCGTGCTGCCCGAGAACCTGGGCAACATCGAATACGACATCTCCTCGATCGATCCGACGTCGAACTACAACTACACGGCGGACGACATCGTGACCAACGCGAAGTATGCGAAGGCCGTGCGCGACGGCTTCGCATCCTTCTTCTTCCATCCCTTCTGGCTCGAACCCACCCTCGGCGTGCCCGGCTTCGAGGATTTCAAGAAGACGCTCGAAGGGATCACTGCGCTGGGCTTTACCTGGGTTGCGCCCAGCAGTGTTCGCTGAGCTCGGCCGGCCATGCTTTTGACAATGAGGTGCTGCATGAAACTCCACCGTGTCCTGCCCGCCGCCGCGCTGGCGGCCGTGTGCCTGCTCCCCGGCTGGGGCGCTGCACAACAACCTAACGCTCCGCAGAATACGCAGGCCACCCTGCGGCCCACGCAGCAGGCCACGCCTGCGAACGTGCCGCCGCAGACCTCCGTGTTCCAGCCGGCGGAGAACGCCGGCGTGTGGGTCCCCCGCACGGTGACCTTCCAGGACCTGGGCTTCACCGAGCCGGTGGTCCTGGGCTACCCGGACACGATCAAGGAGATCTATCTCCCCGTGCCCCCGGGCGTGAACCTCTCCGGCGCGGTGCTGCAGCTCGATGCGAGCTACGTGCGCGCCGACGGCGGCCGCACGACCCTGGTGTACGCCATCGACGGCGCGCCCGTGGTCGCCAACGGCTTCACGGCCGACCGCGGCGACGCCAGCGCGCAGATCCCGGTGGACGGCAAGCCGCGTCCGAGCGGCTTCGTGCGCCTGAACGTCGACTGGCGCACCGCCGTCGCGCGGGAGAACACCTGCGCCGACGCCCGCACGCCGGGCAACATCCTGCGCATCGAGCCCACCAGCAGGTTCGTGTTCCGCTACGACGGCTCCGGGATCCGCGACCTGACCACGGCCTGGGCCGCGCTGCCGAGCAAGCCGACGATCCTGATCCAGTCGAACAAGCTCTCGCCCGAGATGTACGACGCCGCCTGGCGCGTGGGCGTGGCGCTCGAACGTGCCGGCAAGCGGCCGATCATCCGCACCGCGGACGGCACCGGCTCCACCGCCACCATGGGTGCGGCGCCCGCGCCCGGTGCGCCGGCCGCCCCCGCCGGCCCGGCCGAACCCGACATCATCATCGGCAATGCCGGTGGCCAGCAGGTCGGCTCCAAGCAGATCACCCTGAGCAACCAGAACGGCCGCCCGGTGATCCTGGTCGCGCCCGACGCCGGCGCGCAGGCCGCGGGCCTGTTCACGCAGATCTGGCAGCAGGCCGCCGCGGGCACCAACCTGACGGTCAGCGCGGTCGACACGCCGAAGAACAACGACTCCAACGCGGTGTCGCTGCAGTACCTGGGCGCCAAGCCGGCGAGCTTCGACGTGCTGGCCCATGCGGACTGGAACGCCACCTTCGACATCGGCTCCGTCGCCGCCGACGGCAAGGGCCCCGGCACGCTGGTGATCGACGTCGCCGCCTCGCCGAGCGCCGCCCGCACCCCGCCCGTCGTCTCGGTGTTCATGAACGACGTGCTGCTGGGCGCCAAGGAGATGGAAGCCACCGGCAAGCGCGAGCGCATCATCGCGCCGGTGCCGCGCTACGCACTGCAGACGCGCAACGTGATCCGCGTGTCCTTCGTGCGCCAGCTCGCCTCCGACCGCTGCCGCGAGACGCCCGAGCCGTACCCGGTGTCCGTGCTGCCCTCCAGCCACATGCTGCTGGACAAGATCGAGCCCTCCAGCGACTTCACCGGCCTGATGGCGAAGTTCGCCTCCGGCGGCACGCTGCTGGTTCCCCAGTCGCACCTGAGTGACGCCACCGGCACGCTACCGCGCGTGATCCGCCTGGCCGCCAGCACGGGCCTGTCGCCGGCCAAGGCGAAGTTCGAGCCGGTCGCCGACGGTTCGCATCCGAAGGTGAGCGGGCCGTACCTGGCCGTGGACGTGCTGCCCGACGGCGTCGCCGAAGGCGTGAAGGGCGAGAACGACCGCCTGTTCCTGGCCGGCACCAAGGACCGCCCGCTGCTCGACGTCCGGGGCCTGAATCGCGTGGGCATCCTGGAAGTGAACGGCAAGGGCGACGACATCGGCGCCGTGTACCGCACGATGGGCGCGACGCCCCCGTCCATGGAGAAGCCGATCCAGCTGTCCAGCGGCAACCTGGCCATCATGGGCAACAACGGCCTGCGCACCGAAGTCAACACCCGCGACCCGTCGGGGCAGGGGATCATGAAGGAGACGGCCCCCGGCCTGTTCGAGCGCGGCTACTGGTGGCTGCTGCCGATCATCCTGGTGGCGCTCTTCGTCGGCCTGCTGGTGTTCGCCAGCCGCATGCGCCGCCGCAAGGCCATGGCGGGTGACAGGTAAGGGGTGACGGGAGCGCGCGGCAAGCCAGCCGCGCGCTCCCGCGACAGGAAAGCAGGCAGCCGCAAGCAGCGAGGAAGGAAAGCAGTATGAATTGGGACTTGTTGGTAGCGGAGTACAACTCCGGGCTCGAGGTGCTCGCCGCCATCCTCGCGCTGGTCATCTTCGTGTCCTCGCTGGACGACCTGTTCATCGATTGCTGGTACTGGGTGCGGCGGCTGATCCGCCGCGCCAAGGTGGAGAGCAGCGCGCAGTACCGGCGCCTGAGCGTCGACCAGCTGCGCGACCGCGAGGAGCAGCCGATGGCCATCATGGTCCCGGCCTGGCAGGAAAGCGACGTGATCGCCGCCATGGTCCAGAACATGATCGAGGTGATGGAGTACCGCAACTACCGCGTCTTCGTCGGCACCTATCCCAACGACCAGCCGACCATCGACGAAGTGGAGCGCATGGCCAAGCGCTACCCGCAGCTGCAGCGCGTGCAGGTGCCGCACCCCGGGCCCACCAGCAAGGCGGACTGCCTGAATGCGGTGGTGGCCGCGATCTTCGACCACGAGCGCGAGAGCGGCACCGAATACGCCGGCGTCGTGCTGCACGACAGCGAGGACGTGCTGCATCCGCTGGAACTGAAGTTCTTCAACTACCTGCTGCCGCGCAAGGACATGATCCAGCTGCCGGTGGCTTCGCTCGAACGCGAGTGGTACGAGCTGGTGGCCGGCACCTACATGGACGAGTTCGCCGAGAGCCACGCCAAGGAAATGGTGGTGCGCGAGAGCGTCTCGGGCATGGTGCCTTCCGCGGGCGTCGGCACCTGCTTCTCGCGCAAGGCGCTGCTGGGCCTGGTGGGCGCCACGCGCAACAAGCCGTTCAACGTGGACAGCCTCACCGAGGATTACGACGTCGGCATGCGCCTGTCGCAGATGGGCATGCAGTCGATCTTCGGCGTGTTCCCGGTCACCTTCCACATCAACCGCACGGCCTGGGGCAGCAAGAAGCGCCGCGAGGTGCTGATGCAGATGCCGCTGTGCGTGCGCGAGTACTTCCCCGACAACTTCCGCGCGGCCTACCGGCAGAAGGCGCGCTGGGTGCTGGGCATCGGGCTGCAGAGCTGGGAGCAGATCAAGTGGCGGGGCCGCACGACGGCGGCGCGCTACCTGCTGCTGCACGACCGCAAGGGCGTGCTCACCTCCTTCGTGAGCATCCTGGCGTACATCCTGGTCGCCCACTTCATCATTTTCCACGTCGGACTCGCCACGGGATGGTGGCATGCGTACTATCCTTCGCTGTTCCAGGAAGGGAGCATCTGGCGCAAGATGATCTACATCAACGCGTTCTTCCTCGCGATCCGCGCGGCGCACCGGGTGTACTTCACGTCGCAGCTCTATGGCTGGGAGCACGGGCTGATGGCGCTGCCGCGCATGGTGGTGGGCAACTTCGTCAACTGCATGGCGGTGGCCCGCGCCTGGAAGATGTACCTGTCCTACCTGTTCAAGGGCACGCGCCTGGCATGGGACAAGACCGCGCACGAATTCCCCAGCAGCGCGCAACTCGCGCGCCGGCGCCAGCGCCTGGGCGAGCTGCTCACGTCCTGGAACGCGGTGGAGCACGGTGCGCTGGAACGGGCGCTGGAAAAGCAGGCGCAGGGCCAGGTGCCGCTGGGCCGCGTGCTGGTCTCCAACGGCTGGCTCGATGAGGAGACGCTGGCCGAAGCCATCGCCTACCAGGCCGACCTGCCGCGCGCGCACCTCACCGCCGAACTGGTGCGCAAGCATGCCTCCGACATGCCGGCCGAACTGGCGATCCGCCACCGCGCGATCCACATGGGGCGCAACAAGAACAACCGCGCGGTCCTCGCCGTGGCCAGCCCGCTATCGGAGCAGTCGCTGCAGGACATCACCGCGGCGATCGGCGAGGAGCCGGTGCAGCGCATCGCCCGCGAAGGCGAAGTGTCGGTGGCATTGCGCATGCTGCGCGAGGGCAGGCACGACGGCAAGGCGCCCGCCATCCCGCAGGGACCGCTGCTGGGCGACCTGCTGATCGAGCGCGGCGTGCTGCGCCGCGAGACATTCGAGGCCGCGATGGCCGACTACAAGCCCGACCAGCACGGGCGCATCGGCGACTACCTGGTCGAACGCCGCGTGATCCAGCGCGAGATGCTGGAGCAGGTGGCCCAGGAACAAAGGAGCTACTTCGCGCGAGCCGCGGCTCAACCGGAACAACAGAGGGGATTCTTCGGCAAGCCCACCATGCAACCAACCTAGTTCCACCACAACGTCCATGTCACAACAACAACGAAAGGCGCTGGCACTCGTCGCCGTGCTGGCGCTGGCCTCCTTCTCCGCGACAGGGCAGCCCGCTTCGGCGGGCGCCACCCGTGGGCCCCAGGCGGCCCATGCCGCCGCGGATGCCGGCTACAAGGCGTACGCACGGCGCGACTACCAGGCCGCCGCGGAAATGGCGCGGCGCGCCACGCAGCTCGCGCCCGACCGGCGCGACTACTGGCTGCTGCTCGCAGAGGCGCTGCTGGGCGCGGGCGATGCCGCCGGCGCCGACGAAGCGCTGACCCGCGCGGGCCAGGCCGCCGGGGACGACGCCGCGCTGGCGCGCGCGCGTGCCGACCTCGCGCGCACCCGCGCGCAGGCGGCCGGCGAAGCGATGTACAAGGCGCTCCAGGCCGGGGACGTGAAGGGCGCGATCGCGAACGGCACCGACGCCGTGCGCTGGGCGCCGGAGAACGCGGGCTACCGGCTGGTGCTGGTGCATGCCTTGCTGCGCGACGGCCGCTTCCCCGAGGCCGAACGCGTGGCCAGCGAGGCGATCGCGCTGTTGCCCGACAGTGCCGCGCCGCTCGCCTTGCGCGCGTATGCGCGCCAGGGCCTGAACCGGCCCGCCGAAGCCACCGCCGACGTCGACCGCGCGCTGCAGCAGCGCGGCCTGCAGCCCGCCACGCAGCGGCAGCTGCGCCTGCTCGCCGCCGATCTCGCGCTGGCGCAGGGCGACGGCCAGCGCGCCATGCAGTTGCTGGCGGCCTTGCCGGCCGGCGATGCCGAGGCGGATGCGCGGCGCGAATTCGCGCGCCAGCGCATCGCGAACGCCACGGCCGCCGCGGCCTACGTGCTGCGGGCGCCCGGCATCGACTGCAGCAACGTCGATACCTCGCAGACCTGCACCCTGCAAGCCGCGGCCGCGCCACCCGCGCCGGGATTCGCCAACGCCACCGCCGCCTACCGGGCCCTGGAGCAGAAGGACGTCCAGCGCGCGCTGGACCAGGCCCGGCTCGCCACCGCGGCCGCGCCGGCGCAGCGCGATTGGCAATTGATGCACATGAACGCGGCGCTCGCGGCCAACGAGTGGGCGGAGGCCGAACGCGCCGCCACCGCGGCGCTGGACCTGCGGCCGGATGCGCAGACACTGGCGCAGCGCTCCATGGTTCGCCGCAAGCTCGGCAACATCGCAGGGGCGAACGCGGATGCCGAGGCGGCGCTGCAGGCGGGCCAGTTGCCGCCGCAGACCGAAGCGGCGCTGCTGGCCGACCTGGGCCGCACGCGCGAGGCCCGCGAGCGGCTCGCCGCGCTGCCGGCCGGTTCGGTCACGCCGCAGAACCGCCTCGACATGGCGTATCTCTCCACCCGCATCGGCGACACCGAAGCCGCGCGCCAGGCCTTCGCGCAGGCGGACGGGGCGGGCGGCCTGCCGCCCACCTCGCTGCTCGACGCGGGCTATGCCGCGATGAAGAGCCGCCACGACGACGAGGCGGTGGGCTACTTCCGGCGGGCGATCGATGCGACCAACGCGCTGCAGCTGCGCATGGAACCGCAGATGGTGTACGACACCCGCCGCACCGTGGCGGACCTCACGCGCAAGTGGGGCGTGCTGGCGTCCGTCACGCTGCGCAACGGCGGCGGCGTGCAGCCGGGCTTCGGCGTCACCGGCGGCACGGGCGGGCGGCGCACCACGCAGGCCGGCATCGAGGGCTACTACCGCCCCTGGGGCTGGCGCAACGGCGAGTTCGTCGAGCTGTTCGCGCGCGGTTTCATGACGCTGGACGACCGCGCCGGCGGCTTCACCGGCGGCGACAGCTTCCAGGGCGGCGTCGGCGCGCGCTGGAAGCCCTTCACCTCGCAGAACCTGCTGCTGTCCCTGAGCCGCACCTTCGGCCCCAACGTCAACGACGACTGGCTGGCGCAGATCGGCTACTCCTACGACATCGGCAACGACCTGCGGGTGGACCGCCGCAACTGGACCACCATGCGCTTCTACGCGGAAGTCGGCCGCTACCTGGAGAACGACATCAACTACGGCATCGGTTCGCTGATGGTGGGGCGCAGCTACCTCGTGGGAGGCGACGGCCGCACCGTGCTGTTCCCGCACCTGTTCGCGGGCGTGGAGTACGACTCCAGCCTGGCCGCCGAGAAGACGGCCGCCGGCGCCGGCCCGGGCGTGAGCCTGCGGCGCTGGTTCCGCGAGGACGTGTACACCGCGCCGCGCTCCTACTGGGACGTGACGATGCAGTACCGCTTCAAGCTCAATGGCGACGACCGCATGAAGGGCCTGTTCATCAACGGCCTGCTCAATTACTGACACGATGCGCATCCTCTTCTGCGGCCTCGTCGCGGCCGCCGCATTGGTGGCCGGCTGCGCCTCGAAGGTGGTGCCTCCCATCGAGGGCGTGGTCTGGCAGATCGACAACGAGCACACCCAGCCGCGCGGCGACTGGGAGCGCCTGGGCGTGCAGCGGCTGCTGGTGCAGTGGACGGTGGTGGACAACTTCGCCTTCGTGCCCGGCACCGACCTGCCCGCGGGCAAGAACATGCCGGACTGGCAGCGCATTGCCGGCCAGCCGTGGGCGCGTGAAGTGATCCTGGGGCTGGCGGGCCGCTTCGACGAGCGCAACGCGCGCGCGAGCCTCGAGGAACTCGCGCAGCTCTCGGCCCGCATCGCCAGGACCCCGCCGCCGGTCAACGTCACCGGCTGGTACTTCCCGGTGGAGATCGATCCCACGTGGATGGAAGCGTTCCGCCTGAAGGCGCTGCTCGCGCCGCTGCCCAGGCCCCTGTGGATCAGCGTCTACGACAGCGCCAACGTCGGCCCGGAAGAACTCGCGCAGAGCCTCGTGGAGTGGCTGCCGCCCGACGTGGGGGTGTTCTTCCAGGATGGCGTGGGCGTGCATGCGCGCGAGGCCTATGTGGCGCGGCACTACGCCAACGTGCTGGCGCGCCGCCTCGGGCGCGAGCGCGTGCGGCTGATCGCGGAGGCCTTCCGGCCCAACCCGGGCGGCGGCTTCCGCCCCGCGACGCTGCAGGAGCTGCAACCGCAGCTCGCCACCTACGAGGGCTTCCCGATCTACCTGTTCGAAGGCCCGCGCTACGTTGGTTCCTCGCTGGTGCAAGGCCTCGCTGCGGGCCAGAAACCGAGGTAGTCGGCGTCCTACAAGGCAAACGCTGCGCATCCTACCCGCGGCCTTCTGCCGAGCTTCGTACAGTGCGTCAGCCATGAAAAACTTGCTTACGCACGGTCGCAAACTGGCAGTCGCCGTAGTGCTTGCGTGCTCGTGGCCGGCGTGGGCGCAATCGCTGGGCCAGGCCGCGGGCGAGCTCTGGATCGGGCGCCCGCTGGAGCTCACCGTCCCGGCCCGTTTCCGTTCCGCCGACAGCAGCGATGCCTGCGTCCATGCCGAGGTCGCCTATGGCGATGCGCGCCTGGCGGCCGCCAAGGTGAACACCACGGTGATCGGGGAGGGCGAACACCGGAGCGTGCGCATCACGTCCGACCAGGTCGTGGACGAACCGCTGGTCACCGTCACGCTGCGCGCGGGCTGCGGCAGCACGTTGACACGCAGTTACGCGCTGTTGCCGGACATGCCTTCCGAGGCGGTGCTCGCGCGGCTGATGCAGCCCGCGCCGAGGGCGGTGGCGGCGGCGATGCCGCTGCGTCCCGCGGCGAACAGGATGGCCGTGCGCGCGGACGCTCGCCCCGCCGGCCTGCACCTCACGCCCGCGATGGCGCGCATGGGCGCTGCCCCCGCGCACCTGCGCACCGCCAGGGCCTATCGCGCGCAGCGCCCCGCAGCGGCCGGGCCGCGGCTGCGGCTCGATGCGATCGAGGCCGATGCCTCTTCGCTGTTGCGCGTCAGCGCCCATCTCTCGCCGCCGGGCGATGCCGCCTTGCGCGCCCGGGCCGCGATGCTGTGGCAGGCGATCAGCGCGGATCCGCAGGACCTGGTGCGCGGCGACGCCGCCCTGCAGAAGCTGGAAAACGAACTGGCGCAGTTGCGGTCCGCGGCGGGCAGCACGCGCACCGAGATGGCGAGCCTGCGCCGGCGCTTCGACGAGGCGCAGCCCTGGTACCTGTCGCCGCGCATGGTGCAGGGGCTGGCGCTGATCGTGCTCGCCACGGCCGGGGCGGTGGCCCTGTTCGCATGGCGCACGCGGCGAGCCGCCGGCGGCCTGCCCTGGTACACGCCGAGCGAACGCGCGCCGCTTCTGCCGCAGTCCGCCGGCGCGCCGCAAGCGGGCGACTCCTCGTTCGCACCGCTGGTGGCGCAGCGCGGCGCCGAGGGCATCGTCGCGGCGGACACGACGTCTTCGGATCGGCCCCTGTCGGCTTCCTTGCCGCAGGCCGCGAACACCGCCAGCGCCTTCGAGCCCCTGGAGTTCGATCTCGCGCCGGCCGGGGGCGGGCAGCCGCCAGCCTCACCCCGGCCCGCCAGCAGCGGACTGCTGCGCGTCGAGACGCTCGCCGCGATCTTCGAGGAGGTCGAGTTCCTGTCCTCGCTGGGGCTGCATTCCGATGCGATGGACGTGCTCAAGGGCTACCTGGAAGACAGCGGCAACCCTGCGCCCGTGGCGTTCTTCGAGCTGATGCGCATCTGCAGCCTGGCGGACGACCCGCAGGCGGTGCAGGCCGTGCAGCGCCGCTACACCAAGGTGCATGGCGTGCCGGCGCCGACGCTGGCGCAGGTGAGCGCCGCCACCGGCCTGGAGCAGCAGCGCGCGCTGGCCGAACGCGTGACGCGCGCCTGGGGCACCCCCGACGTGCTGCCCGTCATCGAGCACGCCCTGTTCGACGTCCTTGCGCCCGGTGCGGCGTTGACGGTGCAGGCCGCGCGCGACCTGATCTGCCTCCACGACGTCGCGATGCTGCTTGCCACCGACGCGAGCATCGCCCCGCGCGGGGCGCAGGACGAGCCGCTGGCCCCGTGGGCCCATGCGGAACACCTGGGCGAGGCCCACGCTTTCACGCAGGCCGTCGCCGAGGACGTGGGCGGCGACCGCTTCGCGCTGGACGTCGACCTGTCCGTCGTGCCCGTGACCCTGCCCGAGAAGGCGCACGAGCCCGATCCGCAGGAGCTTGCCGCGCTGCTGCTGGCGCAGAAGGAAGCCGCGCGCCAGGCGGCCGAGCGGGCGGCGCGCGAGGCTGAAGATGCCTTCAGTGCGGCCGTCGCTTCCGAGCGCGCCCCCATCAGCCGCTACTAACGAGGATCTCCCCCATGGCCGTGGTGCAGCAACGACCCTTTTCCGTCGAGGCCTCGACGCTGATGCTCGATCCGCCCATCCAGCGCGGCGAGCGACCGGCACGTGCGGCCTGGCTGTACACGGCCGCCCTGCAGCCGGCCGACGAGCCGCAGCGCCTGGCCGAACTCCGCGGCTTCGGCATCCTGGACACCGAACCCGACGACGACTACGACCGGCTCCTGCAGCTGGCCACCGTGCTGTGTGGCGCGCCGATGGGCGCGCTGACGCTCGTCGACAGCCAGCGCCAGTGGTACAAGTCGCGCGTCGGGGTGCCGGTGCAGCAGGTCGCGCGCGAGAAGTCGTTCTGCGCCCACGCCATCCTGGAGCCCGACCGCGTGCTGGAGATTCCCGACGTGGCGCGTCTCGGCTGGGCCGACCCGCAGCCGTGGGGCCCGCAGGGGCCGACGCTGGGCTTCTACGCCGGCGTGCCGCTGCGCACCCGCGACGGCAGCGCGATCGGCACGCTGTGCGTGATGGACTCCGTGCCGCGCCGCCTGACGGAACTGCAGCGCGACGGCCTGGTGAAGATCGCCAAGTCGGTGGCCAGCCTGCTGAACCTGCGCCGCCAGCTGCGCATCGCCACGGAGACCGACCGGCTCACGGGCCTGCCGAACTGGTTCCATTTCGAAGCGGAGTTCGACCACTCCAAGCCCGCGTGCGGCATGGTCTGCTTCCTGCGCCTGAAGACCATCAACCAGATCAACTCGGCGCACGGCTTCCGCGTGGCCGATGCGCTGATCAAGCAGACGGCGGACCGCCTGCGCGTGTTCGGCGACCGTGGCGCCTTCATCGGCCGCATCAAGCGCGGCCTGTTCGTGCTGTTCTTCCCCGACAGCCGGCCCGCGGAATTCGCGCAGAAGGTCGCGCCGGAGCTGGCGACCCTGCTGAACAAGCCGTACGACGTGAACAACCTGTCGCTGGTGTGCCCGGTGAACCTCGGATTCGCCGCCTACCCCGACAACGGCAAGACGCTCGACGAAGTCGTGAACGCGGCCGACACGGCGCTGCAGGTGGCGATCGAGCGCGAGCAGCCGATGGCCTTCTTCGACCGCTCGGTGGACAACGTGCGCAGCATGCACTTCCGCCTGGAGCCGCAGTTGCGCCGCGCGCTGGAGAAGCGCGAGTTCGTCAACTACTACCAGCCCAAGGTGGAACTCGCCACCGGCCGCATCGCGGGGGTCGAGGCCCTGGTGCGCTGGATGGACCCGGGCCGCGGGCTCGTGCCGCCGGGCGAATTCGTGCCCGCGCTGGAGACCATCGGCCTGATCGGCGAGGTCGCGCAGACCATCATGGAGCGCGCGATCGACGACTGGCGCGGCTGGCGCGATGCCGGCCTGCCCGCCCCGCGCATCGCCGTCAACGTCGCCGCCGCGCAGTTGCGCAACGACGACTTCGTGCCCGCGCTGCAGCGGGCGCTGCAGGGGCTGCAGGGCGATTCCTCCGCGCTGGGCATCGAGATCACGGAGAGCATCCTGATCTCGAACATGGAGCGTGCCATCGAGGTGCTGCAGCAGGTGAGGGCGCTCGGCGTGCCGGTGGCGATCGACGACTTCGGCACGGGCTATTCGTCGCTCGCCTACATCGTCACCTTGCCGATCGACGAACTGAAGATCGACCGCGCCTTCGTCAAGAAGATCACGGCCGATCCGGCGTACGAGGGGATCGTGCGGACCTGCGTTTCGCTGGCGCGCGGCCTGAACCTGAAGGTCGTGGCGGAAGGCGTGGAGACCGAGGCGCAGGCGATGAAGCTGCGGGACCTGAATTGCGACCAGGCGCAGGGCTTTTTCTATAGTCCGCCGGTGCCGGCGGAGCAGTTGGTGCGGATGTTGAAGGCGGGGGCGTTGACGCCGGTGGGGCGGGCGTGATTTCGTCGTTTGTGCGTCTTGAGTTCTTCCGGGGGTGTCGCGGCAGGTGGTGCGCGGTGCGTGCCCGCGAAGGTGCTGGCCCGGCGGCTTCGCGCGCCGGGCTTCCCCGAAAAATCGGGCCCGCCGCCGCGGCGCCATAACTCACTGCGCGTTTGCCGCTCGCGGCAAACGCTCCGTTCAAACAGAAGTCGCCAGTCAGAAACGTACGGAGGCTCACATCGCTGACGCTGTGTAGCCTCCTGCGGCGGCGGGCCCGATTTTTCGGGCAGCACCAACGCGGTCCCGCACCGCGCACCACCTGCCGCGACGTTGGGCCGTGCAGGGGCCATCCGCTCCTCTCCGTCGTTCCGCGCAGGCGGGAACCCAAAGAGCGCGAAGCGCTGGACGGCCGGCCACCGCACGGTGATCGTCGCGCCAAGGAAGATACTGCCCATCGTCGCGCCGG
>NZ_JBBKTQ010000024.1:0-84706 GCF_037890035.1 Ramlibacter sp. AN1133 | reverse complement strand
TTGCCTGCGGCCCGATACGGGGCAGCGAGAGCCTAGATATTTACGGGACAGGACACTAGCAAGACCAGGCGTCTGCGCACGAGCGGCGCCTCTTCCGGCGCGCTCGCGCAGCCGCGCGACGCCCGCACCGCCGCTTTTTGGGCCACAGTAGCGTCCATGCAAAATGGAGTGCTTCTGCGCGTTCGGGCCCGGCTCTCCCCCGGGCGGCTGTGGCTTCGGCTGCGGGCCAGCTTCTGGTTCACGCCTGCGCTCATCGTGCTGGGGTCCATGCTGCTGGCAGTGCTGCTGGTGGAAATCGACGTCGGAAGCACGGCGGACCTCGCGCTCTGGTCGCCCCGGCTCTTCGGGGCGGGCGCGGACGGCTCGCGCGCCATGCTCTCGGCCATCGCGACCTCCATGGTGACCGTGGCTGGCGTGGTGTTCTCGATCACCATCGTCACCCTTTCCCTGACGGCGACCGAATACTCGCCCCGCGTGCTGCGCAACTTCATGCGCGACGCGCCGACGCAGGTGGTGCTCGGCGTGTTCGTCGGGATCTTCGCTTATTGCCTGGTCGTCCTGCGCACGATCCGCGGCGGTGACGAGGGCGAGTTCATCCCGTCCCTGGCCGTTCTGGGCGGACTGGGCTATGCCTTCGCCGGCATCGGCGTGCTGATCTACTTCATCCATCACGTGGCGCTCAGCATCCAGGCGTCGTCGATCCTGGGACGGATCGCCGCCGACACGGAGCTGGCGATCGACCACCTGTTCCCGCAGCAGATCGGGGAGCCCGGTGCGCCCGTGCCGGAGGCGGGAGAGATCCGCTTGCCGCCGGGCTGGCATGCAGTCCGTGCGCGGCGCAGCGGCTACGTGCAATCCATCGACGCCGATGCGCTGCTGCGGCACGCGTGCGCATGCGACACGGTCGTGCGCCTGCGCGTGCGCATCGGCCAGTACGTCTCGGAACGCACGACACTGCTCGAGGCGGGCACCGGTCGCGTCGCCGACGACGACCTCGATGGCCTGGGCGAATCCGTCGTGGTGGGCAGGCAGCGGACCGTCGAACAGGACGCCGCCTTCGGCCTGCAGCAGCTGGTCGACATCGCGCTGCGGGCCCTCTCGCCCGGCGTGAACGACCCCACGACGGCATGCATGTGCATCAACGAGCTCGGGCGGCTTCTGGCGCGCCTGGGCTGCCGCGCCATGCCGCAGGCCCATCGTTTCGCCGGCGGCGACTTGCGTGTCATCGCACCCGCTCCGGAGTTCGGGCAGATGATGGACGAGGCTCTGCTCCCGGTGCTGCACCACGCGGCGGGCGATCTCCAGGTGCTGGCGCACGTCCTTGCTGCGCTGGAGGCCATCCGCGACGATCTGCCCGATGCCGGCCGCCAGGCGGCCCTGCGGCCCTGCGTCGCCGAGCTGCGCTCGGAGCTGGCGCGCATCCGCCCGCGTCGGCGCTCCGCGCCGCTGCGGCGCCGCCTGCGGCACGTGGCGGCAGGCCTCGGCTGACGCAGGCTAGGGTCCTGTCCCGCAGATGGATATTTACGGGACGGGACACTAGCGAGGCAGCGCGTACGCGATCACGTCGTCGCCTGCCCGGGTGCCGAGCGATCCGTGCCCGCCGGCGACCACCACCAGGAACTGGCGTCCATCGGCCGCCTCGTAGGTCATGGGTGTCGCCTGGCCGCCCGCCGGCAGGCGGCTGCGCCACAGCTCGTGCCCGGTGGACACGTCGTAGGCACGCAAGTAGTAGTCCAGCGTGCCGGAAAGGAAGGCCACGCCTGCGGCCGTGATGAGGGGCCCGCCGAGGCTGGGCACCCCCATCCGGAAGGGAAGGGGCACCGGCGCGAGGTCGCGCACCGTGCCGTTGCGGTGCCGCCAGACGATGTGCCCGTTGGCCAGATCCACACCGGCCACGTAGCCCCAGGGCGGCTGCTGGCACGGGATGCCGAGGGGGGAGGTGAACGGGTACAGCTTCGCGGCATACGGCGCGCCGAAGTTCTCGTTGAGGGCGGGCAGGCTGCCTTGCGGGCGCCCGTCACCCTGCACCACGAGCGCAGTCTCGTCCGGCCGCGGCACGAGCTGCGAGACGAATGCCAGGTAGGTCGGCGTGGTGAACGCCCAGCCCCGCACCGGGTCGACCGCGATCGAGCCCCAGTTGAAGACGCCGAAGTTGCCGGGGTATACCAGCGAGCCCTGGAGGGACGGTGGCGTGAAGCGGCCTTCATAGCGCAGGCGGTGAAAAGCGATACGGCAGTACAGCTGGTCGAACATCGTCGCGCCCCACATGTCGCGGCCGGCCAGCGGCGGCGGATCGAAGGAGACACCGGAGCGCGGTTGCGTCGGCGCCGCATGGTCGCCGTCCGCTGCGCCCTGCGGCGCGCGCTGCTCGGTGACGGGGACGACCGGCTGCCCGTTGCGCCGGTCCAGCACGAACAGCTCGCCCTGCTTGGTCGGCTGGACCAGGACGGGAATGGTGCTGCTGCCGACCCGCAGGTCGAGGAGGCTGGGCTGCGAAGGCACGTCATAGTCCCAGAGGTCGTGGTGCACCGTCTGGAAGCTCCAGCGCACCTGGCCGGTCTGGAGGTCCAGTGCCACGATGGAGGACGAATACTTTTCCACCGCGGGCGAACGGTTTCCGCCCCACTGGTCCGGTGGCTGGTTCCCGAGCGGCACGTACACCAGGCCCAGCGCCTCATCGACGGCGGAGATGCTCCAGCTGTTCGGCGAGTTGGCCACGTAGGTCTGGCCGGCGGGCAGCGGGGCGGTCTGCGTCGGGTTTCCGGAGTCCCAGTTCCACACCAGGCGTCCCGAGTCGGCGTCGAAGGCGCGGATCACGCCCGATTGTTCGTGCGTGGAGACGTTGTCCAGCACCGTTCCGCCGACCACCAGCAGCCCGCGCGCGACGACCACCGGCGAGGTCGAGTAATAGGCGCCGGGCTGGCGATTCGGCATGCCTGCCCACAGGTCGATCTGGCCGGTGCCGCCGCCGAACTCCGCGCAGACGTGGCCGTTGTCCGGGTTGAGGGCAATGAGGCGTCCGTCTGCCGTGGGCAGGAAGAGGCGCGAGCTGCAACGGGCGTCGGTGGGCCCGTCGAGGGCGGCGATCGGCAGCGAGCCCGCGGCCGGCGCGCCGGCAGGCGCAGCGCCGGCCGGCGCGGAGGCGGCGGGCGCGGAGGCGGCAGCCTGCCAGCTCAGGCCGCGGCATGTCAGGTGCTGCAGCGCGAGCTTGTCCTGGATGCGCGGGTCGTACCTCCAGACCTGTGCCCCGGTCGTCGCGTCGAGCGCAATCACGTTCTGGTGCGGCGTGCAGAAGAACAGGCGGTTGCCGACCTTCAGCGGCGTCACTTCGAACGTCGTCTCCTTCGGGTCGCCCGGGCGACCGCGCACGTCGCCGGTGTTGAAATGCCAGACGGGCTGGAGTTGCCGCACGTTGTCCGGCGTGATCTGCCGCAGGGCGGAGTAGCGCTGGCCGAAGCCGGAGCCGCCGTACGCGGTCCAGTCCGCCGCGGCCATGCCTCCCGGTGCCGTCACGGCGGTGTTCGATGCCAGCGTGCCGTCCACGTCGTGCGGGTCGCGCAGCCAGCTGGCGGCCGCGAGGAGGGCGAAGGCAGCGAGCGCCACGCCCAGGACCACGCGCGACGCCCTTGCACCCGCTGCGGCGCCGCCGTCCATTCCGGGCAGCAGGAGGACCAGGCCCAGCACGAACAGCACGTCCAGCCGCGCCGCGAGGGGCCACCAGTCGAGACCGCTCTCCCACACGGCCCACGCGACGCTCGCCATGAAGACGGCTGCGAACAGCAGGACCGCGCCCGCCCTGCGGCGCCACAGCAGCCACGCCGTCGCGAGGAGCGCCATGCCTGCTCCGAGGTAGTACCAGGAACCGCCGAGACCCGCGAGCCAGACGCCGCCGGTCACGAGGCACGCGGCAACGACGGCGACGACGATCGCCAGCGCGCGCGGGAGCAACGTGGCCCGCGCGGATCGGGGCTGCATGCCCACCTGGTGGCCGTGGAAGAACTTCATGCCTGACACCTTCACTCGCAAAAAAAAAGAGCCCCGACCCGGGGCTCAATCTCGTTGCCGGACGCTTGCGAATCCGGTTCCCCTCTCTCGCAAGGAGCACGGAGGGTGCTTCGCGCCTTCCGTGACGTCGATATTGGAAGCTCCTGCTGCGGGCCGCAGCCAGGAGACCACTGGCATCGGCTGTAGGAGGGGGCGCCAATGCATTGCTGGCAATGCAAAGAGCAAGGGTCATCCCTTACGGGCATTCGGCATGCACGCCGCGCGCAGGGCCTCGTCGAATGCGGTGGCACCGATACCGTGCCGGGCGAGGACGTCCCGCGCGGCCGGCGGAGGAATCCGCCGGCGAACCCTTCACGCGGCCGCCATCCGGCGGCATTCGTCGGCGCAGCGCGCGCAGTGGACCGCGCAGCGCTGGCAGTGTTCGGCCTTGTGCTTGCCGCACTCCTCGCCGCAGCGCCGGCAGACCTCTGCGCACGCACGGCAGATCTCCGCCGCGTTCTCGCTGCCGCGTTGCATGAGGGCAGCCGCGAGCTGGCAGAGGGCTGCACAGTCCATGTCCAGAGCGATGCAGCGCGCCATCATCTTCACGTCCTGCTCCTGCAGGCACGCGACGGCACACTCGTTGCAGGCCGCGGCGCAACTGTTGCAGGCATCGATACAGGCTTCGAATCGCTGGTTGTGGTGCATGTTTCCTTCCTTCATCAGTGCCCGGGGGCGGCGTGGCAGGTCGCTTCGCGCCTCGCTCTGCACGGGCGGGGCTTCGCCCTCGGTGCCGAACAGATTGCCACAAATGCAGGTGGCCGGGGCGAGGCGATGTCCGCCTGTCCGGGCCGCGCGGCTGGCATCGGCTGGCTGCCCGGCGCGCAGGAGATCTTCGGCCGCACGGCGCAGCTGGTTCCCCTGTCACGCATCGGACGTACGGGGGGCCACGTACGGCAGCACGCATTTCGGCAAATGCGGTTCGCGTGCGCCCCAGCGCCAGATGGTCACCTGTGTAACTTGCAGTCACCGCGCCGGCATCGGGCCTGCGCAACCTGTCACGCCGCATCCGCTCCAACCCGGATGGCCCGCTGCCGCCTGGCTCCGGCAACGCGCCCGATTGCGCATCGAATACCGGAGGTCGACGATGAAGAACTTTCCACCATTGCTTTCGGTGATCTCCGCTGCCGCCGCCCTGTGCGCCGTGCCCGCAGCAGCAGGCACATCCCTGTCCATGGGCGATGAGCTTGTGGCGCAGGCGGCGGCAACCACGCCTGCGGACGTTGCTGCGGACCTGGACTTCCTGTTGCGGGCGTGGCGCGCGAATGTGCAGGAACTCGGGGCGGCGCGGCTTGCAATGGATCGCTCGCGGGACGTTCGGGTGCGCCAGTTCGCTCGCGTGCTGGTCCGCGAGCATTCGGCCGCCAACGTGCACTTCCAGAGGCTGGGCGCCTCCCGGGGCCTTGGCGTGCCCGCCGCGGTGCGGGGCGACGGGGTTGCCGCCGAGTTCGGCCTCGAGGGGCTCCGCGGCGTCGCGTTCGATCGCCAGTTCGTCGCGTCCGCCGGTGTGCAGGCGCATCGGGATGCGGTCGAACTGTTTCGGCAGGAGGCGGAGCACGGTCGCGACCGCGCATTGGTGCGGTTTGCATCCGCCAGCCTGCCCATGCTTCGCAAGCACCTCGCACGCGCAGAGGCGCTGCAGGCGCAGTTCGAGCTCCGCCGACGCAACTTTGCCCCTGCGCGCTGAACATCCGATCAAGGTGTCGCCGCGGAAAGATAGTGCATTTGTAGCAATTCGACTGCCGGTCGGGCCGAGACCGTCGGAGCGCGCGTACAGCGTTGACGCGTGCAGTCCGATGGAATCGCAGTGCCGGGCCCCCAATCCTGGATGCATCCAATGTGAGGAGATCCGAACATGCAGTCGAAATCAATCGTCCAGGCGGCGCTGGCCGCGTCCTTGCTGGTCATCGGGTGCGGCGCGAACGCGCAGCAGTACATCGTCGGCAGCGCCGACATGGACCATGACGGCATCAGCAATCGCCATGACCGGGATCGAGACGGCGATGGAATCGCGAATGCCCGCGATCATCACCCGAACCGGTTCGACCGCGTCGCGCGCACCGGTCCGCGCGGCGACCTGGACCGCGACGGGGTCCAGAACCGCTACGACCGCGATCGCGACGGCGATGGCCTCGTCAATGCGCGCGATCCGCATCCGGACCGTTTTGACCGCAGGATCGCGCGCAAGGGTCCGCGCGGCGACCTGGACCGCGACGGAATCCAGAACCGGTACGACAAGGATCGTGATGGAGATGGCATTGCCAACCGGCGCGATCCGCACCCGAACCGCAAGGATGTCGCCGAAGTGGGCCGCACCGGGCCTCGCAACGATCTCGACGGCGACGGCATCAGGAACCGCAACGATCACGACCGCGACGGCGACGGTATCCGTAACCGGCGGGACGACCACCCCAACGACAGGCACCGCGGGTAGGGCCCGGCAGAGCGCGCTGGGTGCCGGCGGGCCGACCGCCGGGCGCAAGTTGGAGTCAGGAATCAGCGCCGCCCGTCTGGTGTTCAGGCCTTCAGAAGGTCGAGCAGAGTTCTCGCAACGACCTTGGTGGCGCGTCGCAGGTCTTCGAGCACGATGTGCTCGTCGGCCCGCTTGGCGTTGGACTCGAGAACCGTGCGCGGCCCGGCGCCGTAGATCACCGCCGGGATGCCGCGCTCGCTGAACAGCCGCGCGTCCGTGTAGAGCGGCGTACCGGAGGCTTCGACCTGCTCGCCGATCAGTTCGGTCGCATGGGCGCAAAGCGCATCCACCAGGGGCTTGTTCCCGGCGAGCGGCTTCATCGCATGGGCCAGCAGGAGTCGCCTGATGTCGACGGAGGTTCCGGGGAGGGTGGCGACGGCATCCTCGATGAGCCGGCGCAGCGCCGCCTCGACCGCCACCGGATCCTCTTCCGGGATCATGCGCCGGTCGATCTTGAGCACGACCTTGCCGGGGACCACGTTCGTGTTCGTGCCGCCGAAGATCTGGCCGACGTTGATGTACCCGCAGTCGATGCCCTTGACTGCGCTCTTCGTCCGGCGCAGGCGGGCGTTCTCCTCGTAGATCGCCACCAGGACCCGCGTGGCCGCCTGCAGCGCGTCGACGGCCGTCTCGGGGACGGCGGCGTGGCCCATCTTGCCGTGGACGGTCGCTTCCAGTTGCAGGCAGCCGTTGTGGGCGGTGACGACCTGGTAGCTGAAGCCCGCCGCGATCTCGAGGTCCGGCTTCGTGAGGCCCTGGTCCAGCAGCCATCGGGGCCCGAGCTCGCCGCCGAACTCTTCGTCGTACGTGAAGAGCAGGTCGATGCCGCCGGCCAGGGGCATGCCGGCGGCCTCCAGCGCGCGCGTGGCGAAGGTGAAGGTCGAAAAGTCGCACTTGCTGACGGCGGAGGCGCGACCATAGAGCTTGCCGTCGACGATCTGCGCGCCATACGGATCGAAGGTCCATCCTTCGCCGGGCGGGACCACGTCGCCATGGGCGTTCAGCGCGACCACCCGGCCGCCCTTGCCATAGCGCCGGCGCACGACCAGGTTGGTGATCGACTGGAGTCCGTGCTCCTTCACGACTTCAGCGGGCACCTCGTGCGCCTGGGCGTCGAACCCGAACGCCGCGAGCAGGTCGCGCGTGCGCAGGGCGTGCGGGGTGTTGTTCCCGGGCGGCGTGTCGGTGGGCACCCGAACGAGCTCCTGCAGGAAGCGCACCTGCTCGTCGAAGTGCGCGTCGACGTACGCGTCGATGACCTGGTAGGAATGGGACGTGCTCATTGCATTTCTCTGGTGAGTTGGTTGAGGAGGCACCCGAAGGCCGCGACGCCGAGGTCGATGTCGTGGCTGGACGTCGATTCCAGCGGGTTGTGGCTGATGCCCGCGTTCTCGCCGCGGGTGAAGAGCATGGCCTGCGGCAGGATCTCGTGGAGCTTCATCGCGTCGTGCCCCGCACCACTG
The DNA here is from genome assembly GCF_037890035.1 of Ramlibacter sp. AN1133. Taxonomy (NCBI): domain Bacteria; kingdom Pseudomonadati; phylum Pseudomonadota; class Betaproteobacteria; order Burkholderiales; family Comamonadaceae; genus Ramlibacter; species Ramlibacter sp. AN1133. The sequence goes on along the minus strand of NZ_JBBKTQ010000024.1, from coordinate 76,726 downwards.
GGCATGCGGTGGACCGGCAGCCCGAGCTGCGCGACGGCTTGCTCCCAGCGGGCCTGCCATTCGGGTGCACTCGGCGCGGCCGAAGCCCGCATGGTCTCCTCGAGGGTGTACGACAGTCCCCGCCGCTCGCAGATGGCGCGCAGGCCCACGAGGACATCGTCGGCGCAGGCGTCGCGCACCTCGTTCGTGGTGGCGCGGATGTCCAGGCTGAACCGGCAGCGGCCCGGCACGACGTTGATCGACCCGTTCGGGACTTCCAGCATGCCGACGGTGGCGACCAGGTCCGCAGCGGCGGCCGCGCGGCGCTCCGCGAGCAGGATCAGTTCGGCCGCCGCGGCCGCCGCATCCCGGCGGCGGTCCATGGGCGTGGTCCCGGCGTGGCTCGCCATGCCGACGATCTCGCCGACATACCGGACGCTGCCGTTGATGGACGTCACCACGCCCAGGGGCAGGTCCAGCTCGTTGAGCACCGGGCCCTGCTCGATATGGACTTCGACGAATCCCAGGTAGCGCTTCGGATCGCGCCGGAGCCTGGGGATGTCGGCGATGCACAGTCCGGCATGCTCCATGGCCTGGCGCATGGTGACGCCGTCCGCGTCCTGCTGCTCCAGCCAGGCCATGTCGAAATGACCCGTGAGCGCACTCGAGCCGAGGAAGACCGCCTTGTACCGCTGGCCTTCCTCCTCGGCGAAGCCCACGACCTCGATCCCGAAGGGAAGCCGTCGGCCCGCCTGCGACAGTTCGCGCACGCAGGCCATGGGCACGAGGATCCCGAGCCGCCCGTCGTACTTGCCGCCGTTGCGGACGGTGTCGTAGTGGCTCCCCGTCAGCAGGCGAGGGGCGGCGGGGTCGGTGCCGTGATAGATGCCCACCACATTGCCGACCGCGTCGATCTCGACGTCGTCGAATCCGCAATCGGACTTCATCCAGTGCGCCAGCCGCTGGGCGACGGCCCGATGCGCGTCGGTCAGGTAGGTGACGGTCAGTTCGTCGCGCTCCGCATACCCCGGCTCGCTGTGGGTCGCCAGGCGCTCCGCCCAGTCCCAGACCAGGCTGCCCTGCGTCGGCTGCGTGCCGAACCTGTCGTCCAGACGGATCTCGGCGATGCGGTGGAGGTTGCGAAGGGCCTCGGCGAACTCGAAATCGGGATGGTTGTGCAGCCGGCGTTCGAACGTTGCGATGATCTGCTGCCTGTCCAGCCCCGTGCCGCGCGGACCGTGCACGGCCAGGATGAAGGGGAATCCGAACTTCTCGCTGTATCGGGCGTCCACTGCGAGATCGGGGTGGGCGCGGAGGAGCCCGAGCCGGGCCTCGCGTTCGCTGTCCCGCACGGCGGCCACCAGCGCGAGCTTCAGCGCGGCGATCGACTTGAAGGGCCGCCGCTCCCAGGCCCGGGACGCGATCCAAGGGGAGTGCTCGTAAGTGCCTTCGAGCAGGGCGGTGAACTCCTCGCGGGAGGCCTGGTTCAGTTGCTCGATGGAAAGGGTCGCGGTCATGGTCATTCCGATACGGTGGCGGTCCTGGCGTCGGACGGGTGCACGAGCTTGCAGTGCCGGGAAGATGAGGCTGCGGCGGGCCGGCGGGCCGCGCTCGCTGGCGTACCTTGGTGCTGCGCACGCCGGTATTCGCGTGGGTGCGGCCCGGCGCGCTCAGGCGACCGGCCGCACCCGCGCCGCCTACGTGGGAGCCAGCGGCTGGAGCGTCGCGCGCAGCTTGTCCACCCCCGACAGGCCGCCGGCGATCGCCTGGCCCAGTGCCGACTCGACGCTGCCGATGTGCGCCAGCATCAGCGCCTCGGCGCGCGCGCGGTCGCCGGCCTCCAGCGCGGCGACGATCTCCGCGTGGTCGGCGCACGATTCGCCCGCGTCGTGCTGGCTCTGGTACAGCGTGGCGACGAGCGTCGTGCGCGCAGTCAGGTCGCGCAGGATGTCGCACAGCAGGCGGTGGCCCAGGCAGTCCGCAAGGCAGACGTGGAAGTCGGCGAGCAGGAAGGCACGCACCGCGGCGTCGTTGCCGGCGACCGCGCGCTCCTCCTCGGCGATGTGCTGGCGCAGCCGCCGGATCACCGACTGCAGCGGCTTGCCGTCGGTCTGCCGCAGCATGCCGCCTTCGACCGCACGCCGCGCCGCGAAGGCGTCGCGCGCCTCCTCGAGCGACGGCTCGACGACGTACCAGCCCTTGCGGGTGCGCACCTCGACGAAGCCCCGCGCCTGCAGCTGCATCAGGGCCTCGCGCACCAGGGTCCGGCTGACGCCGAACAGATCGGCCAGCTCCTGCTCGCCGAGCCGCTCGCCGGGCCTGAGCTTCTGCGCCAGGATCGACTCGACGACCTGCTGCGCGATCTGGGTCTGGCTGGCCATCGGAACGGTCCCGCGCTCAGGCATTGGCCGGCATCGGCAACCCCGTCGGGGCGACGTCGGCATCGTCCTCGGTCGGGGGCACCGGCCGGCCGTCGAGCACCGCATGGGCGCGCTCGCGGTCGATGTCGCCCTCCCACGCTGCGATGGCGACGGTGGCCACGCAGTTGCCGACCAGGTTGCCGAGCGCCCGCGCGATGCCCATGAACCAGTCGACGGACAGCAGCAGCACGAGGCCGATCGCGGGAATCGCCGGGATGGCCTGCAGCGTCGCGGCGAGCACGACGATCGCCGAGCCCGGCACCCCGTGCGCGCCCTTGCTCGTGACCAGGGAGATCGCGAGGATCGTCAGCAGGTCGGTCATCGAGATCGGCGTGTTCGTGGCCTGCGCGATGAACACGGCGGCCAGCGTGATGTAGATCGAGAACGCGTCGAGGTTGAACGAGTAGCCGGTGGGAATGACCAGGCCGACGGTGGAATCGCGGATGCCCATGCGCTTGAGCTTGGACATGATCTGCGGCAGTACGCTGTCCGACGACGTGGTCGCGAACACGATGGTCAGCTCCTCGCGCAGGTAGGCCAGGAACTTGAAGATCGAGAAGCCGGCCAGCCGCATGATCCCGCCCAGGATCACGACGACGAAGATGATCACCGCGGCGTAGAACAGCACGACGAGCATTCCGAGTTGCTTCAGCGAGCCGATGCCGTACTTGCCCACGGTGAAGGCGATGGCGCCCAGCACGCCCAGCGGCGCGGCCTTGATGATGATGCCCATCACCTTGAACAGGGCGTGGCTCAGCGTGTCGATGAAACTCGCCACGGGCGCGCCGCGCTCGCCGAGCAGCGCCAGCGCACAGCCGAACAGCACCGCGAACACCAGGACCTGCAGCACGTCGCCGGTGGCGAAGGCGTTCACCACCGTGGTCGGGATCAGCTTCATCAGGAAGTCGACGGTGCCGCCGCCGGTCAGCTTGCTCGCGTTCTCGGCATAGGCGCTCATGGCCTTGGCATCGAGCAGCTTCGGGTCGACGTTCATGCCGACCCCGGGCTGGAAGAGGAACGCGAGCGCGAGCCCCAGTCCCAGTGCGATCGTGGTCACGACTTCGAAATAGATCAGCGCCTTGACGCCCACGCGGCCGACGCGCTTGAGGTCGCCGGCGCCGGCGATGCCGTGCACGACCACGCAGAACACGAGCACGGGGATGATCATCTTGATCAGCTTGATGAAGGCGTCGCCGAGCGGCTTGAGCTTGATGGCGAAGTCCGGCACGAGCAGGCCGAGGATGACGCCGACCACCAGCGCCAGCACGACCTGGCCGAAGAGTGACTTGAAGAACTTGAGCACGGGCAGTCTCCTCAGGGTTGCAGTGCCGGCCCCTTGCCGACAAGCTTGCATACAAGCAATGTACGCAACGCCGTTTCCGCCCAGATCAGGGCAAACCCTCGGGATTGGGTGGCGAACACGCAAAGCTGCCTGAGCCGATGTGGCAGCAATGAAGCGCCTGCGCGGCAAGGACCTCCAGGGGGGCGCGCCTCGTGGCCACCGGGCCTGCCGCCGTCTCGGGAACAGGGCCTCGACCCGCCAGCTAGAAGGCGTTGAGCCACCAGTCGCCCCCCAGCGTCCCCTGCAGGTGGTCGATGAAGGCCGTGGTCTTCCTGGGGACCAGTTTCGGCGAGGGGAACACGGCATGCATTTCCTGCGCGGGCAGGCTGTGGTCGGCCATCACGCGCTGGACGGTGCCGGCCGCGATCGACTCCCGCGCCACGTACCACGGCAGGATCGACAGCCCCATGCCCGCGGTGGTGGCGGCCAGCACGGCGGACAGGTTGTTGGAGCGGAACGGCCCCTTGACCGGCACGGAGGTACTCGAAGCGCCAGGTGGCGTCAGGCGCCAGCGGTCGTCGCCCTGGACGCTGCTGTAGACGATGCAGGCATGGTCCGCGAGGTCGGCAACGCAGCGCGGCTCGCCATGCTGCCGGAGGTAGGCCTCGGCCCCGACCATGACCCAGGGGTTGAGCCCGAGGTAGCGCGCACCGAGGCTGGAATCGGACATCTGCCCCATGCGCACGGCCAGGTCGATGCCCTGTTCCACCAGGTCGACGTAGCGGTCGTCGAAGCTGATGTCGATGCGGACCTTGGGGTTGATCCGCATGTACTGCAAGGCGATGGCCACCAGCACGCGGCGCCCGAAGGCGACCGAGGTGCTCACGCGCAGCAGGCCGCCTTCGCCACGCTGCTCCTGGGCCGCGTGGTTCTCGGCCTCGTCGATCGCGCGCTCGATGGCCTTGCACTTCTGGTAGTAGCCGTTGCCGACCTCGGTCAGCGTGACGCCGCGGGTCGATCGGTGCAGCAGGCGCACGCCGAGCCGCTGCTCGGTGGCGGCGACGGCCTTGGTGGCGGTGGGCTGGGTGATCCCCAGTTCGGCGGCGGCCCGGCTGAAGCTGCTCGTCTCGACGACGCGGATGAACACCTGGATGGCGTTGACTCTGTCCATGGCCGACTGTATCGCCGGGGGTACCTGCCTCGCCCCGGAATAGTGCTTATGCGCGCACTTGGATTCGCACGCAGCCTCCGTTTGAAGATGATCCGGGCTTGCAGACTAGGAGGCTCCCATGGCGAAGATGAAGGCCGCGATGGCCGCGGTGCTGGTGATGGAGAAGGAAGGGGTCACGCAGGCCTTCGGCGTGCCCGGCGCGGCGATCAATCCCCTGTACGCGCAGCTGCGCGAGCGCCAGTCGATCTCGCACGTGCTGGCGCGCCACGTCGAAGGGGCCTCCCACATGGCCGAGGGCTACACGCGCGCCAGGGCCGGCAACATCGGTGTGTGCATCGGCACCTCGGGCCCCGCCGGCACCGACATGATCACCGGCCTGTATTCGGCGCAGGCCGACAGCATCCCCATCCTGTGCATCACCGGCCAGGCGCCGCGCGCCCGCCTGCACAAGGAGGATTTCCAGGCGGTGGACATCGCGACCATCGCCAGGCCGGTGACCAAGTGGTCCACCACCGTGCTCGAACCCGCGCAGGTGCCGCGCGCCTTCCAGCAGGCATTCCATCTGATGCGCTCGGGGCGGCCCGGCCCGGTGCTGATCGACCTGCCGTTCGACGTGATGATGGCGGAGATCGAGTTCGACATCGAGACCTACGAGCCGCTGCCGGTCTACAAGCCCGCGGCCAGCCGCAAGCAGGTCGAGAAGGCGCTGGCGATGCTGATGGCGGCGGACAAGCCGCTCATCGTCGCCGGCGGCGGCATCATCAACGCCGACGCGTCGGAGCTCCTGGTCGAATTCGCCGAACTGGCCGGCATCCCGGTGATCCCCACGCTCATGGGCTGGGGGTCGATCCCCGACGACCATGCGCTGATGGCCGGCATGTGCGGCCTGCAGACCAGCCATCGCTACGGCAACGCCAACCTGCTGGCCAGCGACTTCGTGCTGGGCATCGGCAACCGGTGGGCCAACCGCCACACCGGCAGCCCCGAGGTCTACTGCAAGGGCCGCAAGTTCATCCACGTCGACATCGAGCCGACCCAGATCGGCCGCGTCTTCGCGCCCGACTACGGCATCGTCTCCGACGCGAAGGCCGCCCTGGCCCTGTTCGTGCAAGTCGCCCGCGAATGGAAGGCCGCCGGCAAGCTGCGTGACTGGTCGCACTGGGTGGCCGAGTGCCGGGGCCGCAAGGGCTCGCTCGACTACCTGCGCAAGACCAACTTCGACACCGTGCCGATGAAGCCGCAGCGCGTGTACCAGTGCATGAACAACGCCTTCGGCAAGGACGTGACCTACGTGTCCACGATTGGTCTGAGCCAGATCGCCGGCGCGCAGTTCCTGCACGTCTACCACCCGCGGCACTGGATCAACTGCGGGCAGGCCGGCCCGCTGGGATGGACGGTGCCCGCCGCCCTGGGCGTGCGGGCCGCCGATCCCAGCCGCAAGATCGTCGCGCTGTCGGGTGACTACGACTTCCAGTTCATGATCGAGGAGCTGGCCGTGGGTGCGCAGTTCAAGCTGCCCTACATCCACATGGTGGTGAACAACAGCTACCTCGGCCTGATCCGCCAGTCGCAGCGTGGCTTCGCGATGGACTACTGCGTCCAGTTGGGGTTCGAGAACATCAACGCGGATCCCGGCGATGTGACGGCCCAGGGCTATGGCGTCGACCACGTCAAGGTCGTCGAAGGCCTGGGCTGCAAGGCCATCCGCGTGCACAAACAGGAAGAGATCGCCCCGGCGATCCGGCGGGCCGAGGCCTGGATGGACGAATTCAAGGTGCCGGTGGTCATCGAGATCATCCTCGAGCGCGTGACCAACATCGCCATGGGCACCGAGATCGACAACGTCGTGGAGTTCGAGGAACTCGCCACCGGCCGCGGCGACGTGCCCACCGCGGTGTCGATGCTCGATTGAACGGAGACCCCACCATGCCCAGATTCGCAGCCAACCTGACGATGCTCTTCACCGAGCATCCCTTCCTCGAACGCTTCGACCACGCCGCCAGGACCGGCTTCAAGGCCGTCGAATTCCTGTTCCCGTACGCCTTTCCCGCGCGCGAGATCCGGCGCCGCCTGGACGCCAACGGGCTGGAACTGGTGCTCCACAACCTTCCCGCCGGCAACTGGGAGGCGGGCGAGCGCGGCATCGCCTGCCATCCCGACCGCGTCGGCGAGTTCCGCGAAGGCGTTGCCAGGGCGATCGAATACGCCCAGGTGCTGAACGTCCGCCAGCTCAATTGCCTGGTCGGCAAGGCGCCGGCGGGCGTGGCCGACGAGGTGCTGCGCCGCACGGTCGTCGACAACCTGCGCTTCGCCGCCGATGCGCTGAAGAAGGCGGGCCTGCGCCTGCTGATCGAGCCGATCAACACCTTCGACATTCCCGGCTTCTACCTGAACCGGACGGTCCAGGCGGCCGGCATGCTGGTCGAGGTCGGCGCGGACAACGCGTTCATCCAGTACGACATCTACCACGCGCAGCGCATGGAGGGCGAACTGGCGGCGACGATCGAGAAGTACCTGCCGCGCATCGGCCACATCCAGCTGGCCGACAACCCGGGCCGCAACGAACCCGGCAGCGGCGAGATCAACTACCCGTTCCTGTTCGCCCACCTCGATCGCATCGGCTACGACGGCTGGATCGGTTGCGAATACAGGCCCGCCACCAGCACCGAAGCCGGGCTCGGTTGGCGCCAGGCCCTGGCGCACTGACGCCATCCCTCGACACATCCCGGAGACCTCATGACAACGCAATCACTCAAGCTGGGCTTCATCGGCCTGGGCATCATGGGCACGCCGATGGCGGGCCACCTGCTCAAGGCCGGCTACCCATTGTTCGTGCACTCGGTGCCTTCGGTGCCGGCCGAGGTCGTGAAGGCGGGCGCGAAGGCCTGCACGAGCGGCAGGGAAGTCGCGCAGCAGGCCGACATCGTCTTTATCATGGTGCCCGACACGCCGCATGTGGCCGACGTGCTGTTCGGCGAACACGGCGTGGCGTCGGGCCTCGCCCCGGGCAAGACGGTGGTCGACATGAGCTCGATCTCGCCGATCGAGACCAAGGCCTTCGCCCGGAAGATCAACGAGCTGGGGTGCGAGTATCTCGATGCGCCGGTGTCGGGCGGCGAGGTCGGCGCCCGGAACGCCACGCTGTCGATCATGGTCGGCGGGCCCGAGGCCGCGTTCGAGAAGGTCAGGCCGCTGTTCGAGCGGATGGGCAAGAACATCACGCTGGTCGGGGGCAACGGCGACGGCCAGACCGCCAAGGTGGCCAACCAGATCATCGTCGCCCTCAACATCGAGGCGGTGGCCGAGGCGCTGCTGTTCGCGGCCAAGGCCGGGGCCGACCCGGCGCGCGTGCGCCAGGCGCTGATGGGCGGCTTCGCGTCCTCGAAGATCCTGGAGGTCCACGGCGAACGCATGGTCAAGCGCACCTTCGATCCCGGCTTTCGCATCGAGCTGCACCAGAAGGACCTGAACCTGGCCCTGAGCAGCGCGCGTTCGCTCGGCGTCTCGCTGCCCAACACCGCCACCGCGCAGGAACTGTTCAACGCCTGCGCTGCCCACGGCGGCAAGGCCTGGGACCATTCGGCGATGGTGCGGGCCCTGGAAAAGCTGGCGAACTTCGAAATCGGCCAGAAGGCATCATGAGGCGTACCACGCCCCGCGAGCTGCTGCGGCGCATGTTCGATGCGGCGGTCGCCTCGGCGCAGCCGGCGCGGTGCATCGCCCCGCACCTGCCGGACCGGGAGGCGGCACCCCGTGGCCGGCTGATCGTGATCGGTGCCGGCAAGGCCTCGGCGGCGATGGCGCGCGCGGTCGAAGACCTGTGGCCGGGTGCGAAGTCGCAGCTGGGCGGCCTGGTCGTCACGCGCTACGGCTACGGCGTGCCCTGCGAACGCATCGAGATCGTCGAGGCCGCGCATCCGGTGCCCGACGCGGCCGGCCTGGCCGCTGCCGAGCGCATGCTCGCACTGGTGCGGGGGCTGTCGGCCGACGATCTCGTGCTGTGCCTGATTTCGGGCGGCGGCTCCTCGCTGTTGCCGCTGCCGGCACCCGGACTGACGCTGCAGCACAAGCAGGACGTCAACCGCGCGCTGCTGAAGTCCGGCGCCACGATCAGCGAGATGAACTGCGTGCGCCGGCACCTGTCGGCGATCAAGGGGGGCCGGCTGGCCGCGGCCTGCCACCCGGCGCGCGTGCTGACGCTGCTGATCTCCGACGTGCCGGGCGACGACCCGATCGACATCGCCTCGGGTCCCACGGCCCCCGACCCGACCACCTGCGAAGACGCCCTGGCCATCGTGCGCCGCTACGGCATCGAGCTGCCGCCGATGGTGCGCGCCGTGCTGGAAAGCGGCCGCGGTGAATCGGTCAAGCCCGGCGATCCGCGGCTCGCGCGCGCCGAGCTGCGCATGATCGCCACGCCGCAGATGGCACTGGAAGCCGCGGCGGCGGTGGCGCGCGAAGCGGGCCTCACGCCGTACATCCTCGGCGACGCCATCGAAGGCGAGGCGCGCGACGTCGGCAAGGTGCTGGCCGGCATCGCGCTGCAGGTCGCCGGGCGCGGCCAGCCGGTGGCCGCCCCCTGCGTGCTGCTGTCGGGCGGCGAGACGACCGTCACGGTGCGCGGGCAGGGCCGGGGAGGGCGCAACGTCGAATGCCTGCTGTCGATGGGCATCGCGCTGGACGGCCACCCGCGCATCCATGCCCTCGCCGGCGACACCGACGGTGTCGATGGCCAGGAGGAAATCGCCGGCGCCTTCCTCGCGCCGGACTCGCTGGCGCGGGCCTGGGCCCTGCGCATGCCGCCACGAGACCGCCTGGCCGACAACGACGGCCACGGCTTCTTCGGGGCGCTGGGCGATTCGGTGGTCAGCGGGCCGACGCTGACCAATGTCAACGACTTCCGCGCCATCTTCATCGAGGCGCCTTCGAGCGAGTAAGCATGCGCAGGAACCGAAACGCCAAGATCGTCGCAACCCTCGGCCCGGCCAGCTCGGATGGGGCGGTCGTCCGTCAACTCTTCATGGCCGGCGTGGATGTGTTCCGGCTCAACTTCAGTCACGGCAGCCATGCCGATCACAGCCAGCGCTTCCGGGTGCTGCGGGCGCTGGAGCAGGAGACCGGCCGGCCGATCGGCATCCTGGCCGACCTGCAGGGGCCCAAGCTGCGCGTCGGGACCTTTGCCGACGGGCCGGTGATGCTGGCACAGGGCCAGGCCTTCCGCCTCGACCTCGACCAGGCGCCAGGAACCACGCAGCGCGTGGGCCTGCCGCACCCGGAGATCTTCGCGGCGCTGGTGCCGGGTGCCGAGCTGCTGCTGGACGACGGCAAGCTGCGCCTGGTGGTCGAGCGCTGCGGGGCGGACTTCGCCGAGACGCGCGTCGCGGTGGGGGGACGGCTGTCCGAGCGCAAGGGCGTCAATGTGCCCGGGGTCGTGCTGCCGATCACGGCGCTCACCGAGAAGGACCGCAGGGACCTGGCACTGGCGCTGGAACTGGGGGCGGACTGGATCGCCCTGTCGTTCGTGCAGCGGCCCGAGGACGTGACCGAGGCCCGCGCCCTGATCGGCGACCGTGCGGCCATCGTCGTCAAGCTGGAGAAGCCCTCGGCGGTGGAGCGCCTCGACGAGATCGTGGCGCAGACCGATGCGGTGATGGTGGCCCGCGGCGACCTGGGTGTCGAACTGCCGGCCGAGCGCGTTCCGGCGATCCAGAAGCGCATCGTGCGCACCTGCCGCGCGCTGGGCAAGCCGGTCATCGTGGCCACGCAGATGCTGGAGTCGATGATCGACAGCCCGGTGCCCACGCGGGCCGAGGCTTCCGACGTGGCCACGGCCATCTACGACGGCGCCGATGCCGTGATGCTCTCGGCCGAGTCGGCGTCCGGCAAGCACCCCGTGGCGGCGGTGGACATGATGAACCGCATCATCCAGCAGGTCGAGGCCGACCCCGCGTATCGCCAGCTGATCGATGCGTCCCACAGTTCGGCCAGGCCTGGCGGCGACGTCGCCGAAGCGGTGTGCTGCGCCATGCGCCGCGCCGTGGCATTGCTGCATGCCGCGGCCATCGTCTGCTACACCAGTTCGGGCCACACCAGCCTGCGGGCTGCGCGGGAGCGCCCGGAGTCGCCGATCCTGAGCCTCACGCCCCGGCTGGCCACGGCACGACGCCTGGCGCTGGCCTGGGGGGTGCACTCCGTGCATATCGACGATGTGGCCGACGTCGACCAGATGGCCGGGCTTGCCTGCGAGCTGGCGCGTGGCGAGCGGTTTGCGCAAGCCGGGCAGTTCATCGTCGCCATTGCCGGCATGCCCTTCGGCACGCCGGGCACGACCAACTTGATCCGTATCGCTACAGCGTGATGTCCGGGCGTCGCAAAAGCTGCGCGCGGGAAGCCAAGCTCGAACAGGGCGCGCCAGATTCCGCCGTTAGCCAGCGCACCCACGAGCCGCTTCGGCACGCTTCCGAATGGGTTCGATGAGCCTCGCCTTGACGACGGCCGACGGCGCAATGGTGCGCCGCCGTCCGCCGTTCGCCGGCCATGCGAGGTAGGGTGTCGCTGGAGGTGCGGAGGACCCGCCGGCGACGTGCCGCCTGTTGGCGCAGAAACCAGGCGGACCCAACCCCGAATCCGTCAAGATTTCGGACACGAGTCGGACACGGGCCGTTCAGAAAGACAAACAGGTTAGCGACTTGCGTCGCTAACCTGTCGATTTATTGGCTCCCCGACCTGGGCTCGAACCAGGGACCTACGGATTAACAGTCCGGCGCTCTACCGACTGAGCTATCGGGGAACAAGCCTTAAATTATAGCCAGGTTTTTTGGCTCATCCTTGGGAGAGCCGACATTCAGCGAACTGTCAGTTCGGTGGCTCGCGGCGCAGGGGTTCCGCTGCGCTCCACCGCCAGCCTGCTCAGTCGAACACCGGCGACTCGACGCCCAGCACCTTGTGCAGCTTGGGACTCGTCGTCGTGTACTGCAGGTGGATCTTGCCCTTCTCCGGGAAGATGATGGGCGCGGCGCCGAAGGCGGCCAGCGCGCACTCGTGGAAGCCGGAGAGGATCAGCTTCTTCTTGCCCGGATAGGTGTTGATGTCGCCCACCGCGAAGATGCCCGGCACGTTGGTCGAGAACTTCTCGGTGTCCACCTTCAGCTGCTTGCGCTCGATGTCCAGGCCCCAGTCGGCGATCGGGCCGAGCTTGGGCGACAGGCCGAAGAAGACCAGCAGCACGTCCATCGGCACGGTGCGCGTCACGCCGTCGCCGCCGGTGACCTTCACCGCGGTGAGCCTGCCGTCCTTCTCGTCGTAGCCGGTGACCTGGCCGACGATGAACTGCATCTCCATCGCATCGCACAGTTCGTGCATGCGGGCCACCGAGGCCGGCGCGGCGCGGAAGCCGTCGCGGCGATGGACCAGGATCACGCTCTCGGCCTTGTGGGGGTTGCCGTCGTCGTTGCCGGGCGTGAAGTTCAGCGCCCAGTCGAGCGCGGAGTCGCCGCCGCCGACGACCAGCAGGTTCCTGCCCGCGAAGTCGGCCGGGTTGCGCACGCGGTAGAACAGCTGCTTGCCGTCGAACTTGTCCAGGCCTTCCACCTTCAGCGTGCGCGGCTCGAAGGCGCCGACGCCCGCCGCGATGAAGATGGTCTTGGTCAGGAACATCGTGCCCTTGGAGGTCTCGAGGTAGAAGCGGCCGTCGTCCTGCTTCTGGACCACCGTCACGGTCTGCCCCAGGTGGAAGGTGGCGCCGAAGGGCTCGATCTGCTTGAGCAGCGCGTCCGTCAGTTCCTTGCCGGTGCACACCGGGATCGCCGGGATGTCGTAGATCGGCTTGTCCGGGTACAGCTCGATCGGCTGGCCACCGGGGTAGCCGAGCGAGTCGATCACGTGGGCCTTGATCTCGAGCAGGCCGAGTTCGAACACCTGGAACAGGCCCACGGGACCCGCGCCGATGATCACGGCATCCGTCTCGATCGGGCCGTCATGGGCGGCGGCGGTCTTGATCACTTCTTCGTTGAGGTTCGGTTCCATGGTCCTTACTTGACAAGCTCCTTGAGCTTGTCCTTCCTGTCTTTCCATTCCTCCGCATCCGGCAGCGCGGGCTTGCGCTTCGTGATGCTCTTCCAGCCGCCGGCATGCGACAGCTGCGCGTTCAGCTTGATGAACGCGACCTGGTCCGCCGGCACGTCTTCTTCGGCGTAGATCGCGTTGACCGGGCACTCGGGGATGCACACCGCGCAGTCGATGCACTCGTCCGGGTCGATCACCAGCATGTTCGGCCCCTCGCGGAAACAGTCCACGGGGCAGACGTCCACGCAATCGGTGTACTTGCAGCGGATACAGGTTTCGGTGACGACGTGAGTCATTGTTGTACGGCGTGGTCGGAAGGTAACGCTTGATTTTACCGGGTCGGGCAGGTGCGCCCTGGCGCCTGCCCGTACGGCCCGGAGGGTTTGCGTTGCGTCAACCGACCAGCACGGCCCCCGAGGTCTTGTGCGTGGCGGTGTCCACCAGCACCAGCGAGCCCAGCGTGCGGGAGCGCGCATAGGGCAGGGTGGCCAGCGGCTCCTGCAGCACGAGTTCCACGTGGCCGATCGAATTGGGCTCCAGGTGGTCGGCGTCCTCTTCGGCCAGCGTGTTCACGTCCAGCTTGTGGATGATGCGCCTGACCTTGGTCTTGACCCAGCGGTGCCCATGCAGCGCCCAGTAGGCGCGGCCGGCGACCAGGGGCTCGTCGTCCAGCCAGGCGATGGTGGCGCGGATCTCGCGCGCGGGCGCGAAGGCGCCCGGCGCCAGCAGCCAGTCGCCGCGGGAGACGTCCACTTCGCGGTCCAGGATGATGCCGGCGCTGTGGCGGGCACCGATCTCGGTGGGATGGCGCGCGTGATCGAGCACCTGGGCGACCCTGGCGGCCTGGCCGCTCGGAAGCACGGTCACTTCGTCGCCCGGCTTCACGCTGCCGGTGGCCACGCGGCCCCAGAACACGCGGCGGCCCTGCGAGGTGTCCGACGAGGACGAGAACTTTTCCACCCATTGCACCGGGAAGGCGAAGGCTTCCGTGGTCTCGGCGGGCGTGACATCGAGCTGCTCCAGCAAGGTCAGCAGCGACAGGCCCTGGTAGCCGCACCAGCCCGGTTGCGCCTCGACCACGTTGTGGCCCTTGAGCGCGGAGATCGGCACGATGGCGCGGGCGTGGATGCCGGCCGCCTCGGTGAAGCGCTCCAGCGCGTCGCGGATGTTGGTGAAGGCCACCGTGGGGTCCTCCACCGCGTCGAGCTTGTTCACCGCGAACACGATCGCGGGCACCCGCAGCAGGTTGGCCAGCAGCGTGTGGCGGCGCGTCTGCGGCAGCAGCTCCAGCCCGGGGTTGCCCCACTTCAGCTTGGTCGCGTCGACCAGCACCACGGCGGCGTCGGCGCTGGAGGCGGCCGTCACCATGTTGCGGGTGTACTGCTCGTGGCCGGGGGCGTCGCCGATGATGAACTTGCGCGCCGGCGTGGCGAAGTAGCGGTAGGCCACGTCGATGGTGATGCCCTGTTCGCGCTCGGCGGACAGGCCGTCGGTCAGCAGCGCGAGGTCGGCCTCGCCCGATTTCGAGACCGAGGCGAGCTGGTCCTGCAGCACCGCGCGGCTGTCCACCAGCAGGCGGCCGATCAGGGTGCTCTTGCCGTCGTCGACGCTGCCGCAGGTGATGAAGCGCAGCGCGGCGTCGTGGTCGGTGATGGTCACGGTCATCAGAAATACCCGTCCTTCTTGCGCTTTTCCATCGAGGCGTCGGAGGTCTTGTCGTCCATCCGCGTCGCGCCCCGTTCGCTCACTTCGGCCAGCAGCGTCTCCGCCACCACCTCGCTCGCGTTGGAGGCGGGGCTTTCCACCGGGCAGGTGCAGGTGATGTCGCCCACGGTGCGGAAGCGCACGGTGCGCGTGACGACCTCTTCGCCGGCCTTCGGCTGCGTCAGCGGCGTGACGGGGACCAGCAGGCCGCGGCGCTCCACCACCTCGCGCTGGTGGGCGTAATAGATCGAGGGCAATGCGATGTCTTCACGCTCGATGTACTGCCACACGTCCAGCTCGGTCCAGTTCGAGATCGGGAACACGCGGAAGTGTTCGCCGGGCTGCAGGCGCGTGTTGAACAGCGTCCACAGCTCGGGCCGCTGCGCCTTCGGCTGCCACTGGCCGAAGCTGTCGCGGTGGGAGAAGATGCGCTCCTTGGCGCGGGCCTTCTCCTCGTCCCGGCGCGCGCCGCCGATCAGGGCGTCGAAGCGGAATTCCTCGATCGCCTCCAGCAGCGTGACCGACTGGTGCGCGTTGCGGCTCTCGTCGGGGCGCGCGAGGCGCACCGTGCCGCGCTTCATCGAGTCTTCCACGCTGCGCACGATCAGCTCGGCGCCCAGCTCCTTGGCGCGGTGGTCGCGGAAGTCGGTCACTTCCTCGAAGTTGTGGCCGGTGTCGATCATCAGCAGCGGGTAGGGGATGCGCCCCGTGCCGAAGGCCTTCTCGGCGCATTTGAGCAGCACCAGCGAATCCTTGCCGCCGGAGAACAGCAGCGTGGGGCGCTCGAAGGCGCCGGCCACCTCGCGCAGGATGAAGATCGCCTCTTCCTCCAGCGCATCGAGGTGCTTGTTGCTGATGCGCCCCAGGAGCCGGGGTTCGGTGCGTGCGTTCATGCGGCAGCCTTTTCTTCCTTGTTCACGTGCAAGCCGCACTCCTTCGCCGACTCGCTTTCCCACCACCAGCGGCCGGCGCGGAAGTCCTCGCCGAGGCTGATCGCCCGGGTGCAGGGCGCGCAGCCGATGCTGGGGTAGAACTGGTCGTGCAGCGGGTTGTAGTCGACCTGGTTGATGCCGATGTAGTGCCAGACGTCGCCCCAGGTCCAGTCGGCCAGGGGGTTCAGCTTGATGCGGCCGTTCTGCCGGACCTCGGACACATCCACCAGGGGCACGTCGGCGCGGGCGGCGGACTGCTCGCGGCGCAGGCCGGTGATCCAGGCCTTCTGCCCCGCCAGCGCGCGCGCGAGCGGCTCCAGCTTGCGGATGTGACAGCAACTCTTGCGCAGTTCGATGCTGCGGTACATGGCGTCCTGGCCTTCCCGCGCGACGAACTGGACGACCGCTTCCTGCACCGGCCGATAAACCTCCACCGGTGCCCGCGAATGCGCCTGCGTGCGCGCGAGGAGATCCAGCGTCTCCTGGTGCAGCGCGCCCGTTTCCAGCACGAACACCGGGATGTCCAGCTCCAGCGCGTTGATCAGGTGCGTGATCACGACATCCTCGGCGCCCAGGCTGGAGGCCTGCTTGAGCGGGCTGAACTCGGATGCGGCGCGGATCAGCAGCTTCTGCGTCTCGGCGAGCCTGGCCTCGAAATCCTTCGAAGGCCGGGCGTGCAGGTCGATGGCACCCATGGCGTGTCTCAGCTCCGGGCGAACAGGGGGCGGCGCGCCACCACGTCGGCCTGGTAGAAGGCCGCGTAGCGCTCGAACTGGCGCTGCGCATCGGCCACGTCCTTGCCTTCCTTGAGCACCGCGCTGGAAAAGCCGGTGCGCTGCATCTGCACCAGCTGGTCGATCAGCACGTCGCCGGTGGCCCGGATGTCGCCCGCGAACTTGCGCCGCTGCCGCAGCAGGTAGGCCTGGCTGAAGGCGCGGCCGTCGCTGAACTTCGGGAAGTTCAGCTCCACGCGGTCCACGCCCTCCAGGGACAGTTCGGCCACGTCGGCGTCGTTGCCGACCACCAGCACGTTCACTTCGGTCTCCGTCTCGAGGTCGGAGGCCTGCAGGATCCTGATCAGTCGCTCGGTCATTGGAAAGTTCTCCGCGCTACGCGCTGCGAAATTCGCCTTGGGGCGGCCCGGCGGCTCATGCGATTTCCTTTTCCACGAAGCGGGCGGCGTTGGCGGCGGCCTTGAAGGGCTCGTGGCCCACGCGCCGCAGGGTGGCGATGAAGGGTTCGAACTTGCCGTTGCCCGCGGGCTGGCGCAGTTGCCGGTAGGTGTCGACCAGCGCCTCGATGACGCCCGGCACTTCCTCCTTGGCGAAGGAGGGGCCGACGATCTTGCCGGGCGTGGCCGGCCCGGACAGGTCGGTGCCGTTGGAGCCGCCCAGCGTGATCTGGTACCACTCCTTGCCGTCCTTGTCGACGCCGAGGATGCCGATGTGGCCGGCGTGGTGGTGCCCGCAGGAATTGATGCAGCCCGAGAAGTTCAGGTCGATCTCGCCGATGTCGTGTTCCTCGTCGAGGTCCTGGAAGCGCTCGGTGATCGCTTCGGCGATCGGCAGCGAGCGCGCGTTGGCCAGCGAGCAGAAGTCGCCGCCGGGGCAGGCGATCATGTCGGTGATCAGGCCGATGTTCGGGCGCGCGAGGCCCAGCTTGCGGGCCGCGGCCCACAGCTCGGGCAGGTCGTCCTGGTGCACCCAGGGCAGCAGCAGGTTCTGTTCGTGCGTCACGCGCGCTTCGCCGGCGGAAAAGCGCTCGGCGAGTTCCGCGCAGGCGTCGAACTGGTCGGCCGTGCAGTCGCCGGGGTTCTGGCCCAGGCGCTTGAACGACAGCACCACGGCGCGCAGTTCGGGGTTGCGGTGCGGCAGCACGTTGCGCTGCAGCCAGCGGTCGTACAGCGGGTCCGCCTCGGCGTCGGCGCGGATGATCTCGTGCACGCGCGCATCGGCGGAATCGCGCGGCGCACGCCTGATCTCGGGCGCGACGAATTGCGCGGCGACGCGCTCGTATTCGGCCTGGGGAATCGTGTGCGGCGCGCCATCGAGCTCCACGATCTGGCGGAATTCCTCTTCCACCTTGTCGATGTACTTCTGGCCCTCGGCCTTCACCAGGATCTTGATGCGCGCCTTCCACACGTTGTCGCGGCGGCCGTACTGGTTGTAGACGCGGATGCAGGCCTCGAGGTAGGACAGGATGTGCTGCCACTGCACGAACTGGCGCACCACGGTGCCGATCACCGGGGTGCGGCCCATGCCGCCGCCCACCAGCACCTTGAAGCCCAGTTCGCCGTGCTCGTCCTTCACCATCTGCAGGCTGATGTCGTACCAGCCCAGCGCCGCACGGTCTTCCTTCGCGCCATTGAGCGCGATCTTGAACTTGCGGGGCAGGAAGACGAATTCGGGGTGCAGCGCGGCCCACTGGCGGATGATTTCCGCGAAGGGGCGCGGGTCGGCGATCTCGTCGACTGCGATGCCGGCCAGGGCCTCGGTGGTGATGTTGCGGATCGCGTTGCCGCTGGTCTGGATGCCGTGCATGTTCACGCCGGCCAGCAGCTCCATCACGTCGGCAGCCTTGGTGATGGGGATCCAGTTGAACTGCACGTTGGTGCGGGTGCTGAAGTGGCCGTAGCCGTAGTTCAGCTTGGTGACCACCTGGCGGTCCGTGCCCGGGATCGGCACCGGCCCCAGGGCCAGCTGCTTTTCCTGCGCTTCGGCCAGCAGGGCGGGATCGGGCTGGTCGTATTCGCGCGCCACCCTGGCCAGCACGCGCAGCTGCGCGCTGGACAGCTCGCCGTAGGGGACGGAGATGCGCGCCATGGGGGCGTAGCGCTGGATGTACCAGCCGTTCTGCAGCCGCAGCGGGCGCAATTCCTCGTCCGAGAGCTTGCCCGCCTGCCAGCGTTCGAGCTGGTCGCGGAACTGGGCGGCGCGGGCGCGCACGAACTGCCGGTCGAATTCTGTGTATTGGTACATGGGAGCGGACATGGGCGGCCCCTTCGCGGAGCCGGAGCCGAGACTTTAGGGAAGGGCTTTATGGAGCCGAACTATTTTTTTGTTCGGGTCTTATGCGGATAAGCTTATGCAGCCCAAGGCATGCGGGCTGGCGCGGCATTTTCGCAAATATCCGGATTTGCCTGTTTCAACGAGCTGTCAGCTCGGCTGATAATGAAGCGACCAGCAATTAGTTACATGGCCCAGCGAGTTTTCATCAAGGTGGTCGGTTTTTCGGACGAGGAGCGCCACGCCCTCAATACCGTATTCCGCCTGTCCGAGCAGTGCCTGACCATGTACCAGCTCTGGACGCCGGTGGCGCCGGAGCCGCCCCGCGTCGCCTTGCTGGACGGCCAGAGCTGGGAGGCGCGGGTCGAGGCCGAATCCCCGCTGCACCGCGACCTGCGCCTGCTGTGGGTCGGGGCCAATCCCCCGGCCACCATCTGGCGGGCCTTCCCGCGGCCGCTGCCCTGGCCGGACGTGATCGAGGCACTGGACCAGATGTTCGCGCCGGAAGCGGGGATCGACGTCGACCTCGCCCAGGGTCCCGACTCCGTCATGTCGCAGAAGCAGGCCCTGATCATCAGTGCCAACCGGGACCAGCGCCTGTACCTGCGGGCCCGCCTGGCGCTCGCCCGCCTCACGCTGGCCGACGAGGCTGAAACGGGCGCCCAGGCGCTGGAACTGGCCCGCGGCAAGAAGTACGACCTGGCCCTCGTCGACTGCAGCCTGCCCGACATCGACGCCTGGGCGCTGCTGCGGCAGTTGCGCCAGGGCCCCCACGCGATCGTGCACGTGGCCATGACGCAGGCCGAGCGCAGCGTGCCCGAGCGCCTGCGCGCCTGGCTGGGCGGGGCGGACGCCCTGCTGGAGAACCCGCCGCACCCCGGCCGGCTCGACGCCTGGCTCAGCCGGATCGAGCTCGGTCCTGCCTCCTGACATCGAGGGCCTGGGCCAGCCGCGCCTCCAGCGGCAGCGGCTCGCCATGCAGGCGCGCCGCCACCAGCTCGGCGCAGAGAGCCGCGAAGGTCAGGCCGCGCGAGCCCATCGCGGTGCTCACCCACAGGCCAGGCTCCAGTTCGCCGGCCAGCGGGCGGCGGTCCGTCGAAGCGCAGCGCACGCCGCTCCAGGAGCGGGTCTCGCGCCGCTGCAGCGCCCCTTCGACCGCCTGGGCGGCGCGCGGCAGCACCCGGCGCACGCGTTGAAGGTTGGCGGCATCGTCCTCGCGGCGCAGGGATTCGTCCGCATCGCCGCGGCCATAGGTGGAGCCGGTGATCCAGGCGTCGCGTTCGAGCAGCGGCACGCGCGGCAGGAAGTGGCCGTTGCCGTTGACCGGAAAGGGCGGCAGCAGCGCTGCGTCGTCGCCATGCGGCCCCCAGGTGACCTGGCCGCGCACCGGGTTGAGCTGGAGGCGGTTGTCCAGCAGCGCAGCGCTTTCGTGCGCGGCCGCCACCACGACCAGCGCCGCCTGGGCCATCGTCTCGCCCGCGGCATTCTCCAGGCGCCAGCCTTCGCCGTGCCGCACGATGCGCGCCACCTTGCGGCCGCCGCAAAAGCGCACGCCGGGCGCGCGCAGCCAGGAGCGCACGAGGGCCGCCGGCTCGATCCAGCCCGCGTTGTCGTGCCACCACGCGGGCTGCGCGGGATCCATGCCCGCGGCGCGCTTCTGCGCTTCGGACGCTTCGCGGCTCCAGGGTTCCAGCGCCTCGCCGAGCGCGGGCAGGGGCCGGCGATCGTCGCCGCGCCATTCCAGCACGCCGGTGCGCCGCCACTCGAGGCCGTCGGCCAGCCGCTCCTGCGCCTCCTGCAGCGTGATGCGCACGCCGGCGCGCGACAGGCGCGACAGCAGGTTGTCGTCCGGCGACTGGTGCGGCGCGAGCAGGCCCGCGGGGAGGTCGGATGCGCCCGTCGCCGGCCCGGCCGCCGTGTCGAACACACGCACCGTCCAGCCCCGGCGCGCGAGGCTGGCCGCCACCGCGGCGCCCGAGAGGCCGCCGCCGATCACGATGCACTCGTCGGGATCGGTGTCCTGCTGCGCCTGGAGGCCCTTCACCTCCCAATCCGGGTCGTAGCGGGCCGACAGGCAGTCGCGCTTGGGCGGCAGGCCGGCGCGCCGGTCCACCTTCCAGCCGCAGGATTGCAGGTCGCGCCGCAGGTGTCCCGCGACCGACCAGGTGCCCAGGGCCGTCCCGCGATGGCACAGGCGCGTGACGGCCTTGAGCGTGTCGAGGCTCCACATCTGCGGATTGCGCTCGGGGTCGAAGCCGTCGAGGAACACGGCGTCGGCGCGGAAGGACTGCTCGCGCAGCATGGGCGCGACGTCGCCCACGCACAGCGTGAGCAGCACCCGCCCCTCGGCGAAGGAGAAGCGATGGAAGCCGGGCGTGAGGCCCTGCCATCGGGCGGCCAGTTCCTCCGCGAGCGGGAGGAGGCCGGCCTCGTTGCGGGCGCTGCGCAGCAGGTCGTCGGCGGCCACCGGAAACGCCTCGATCGAGGCAAAGTGCAGGACGCGTGGCCGCTGCGGATCCTGCATCCACGCGAGCCAGGTCGCGAGGAAGTTGAGGCCGAGGCCGAAGCCGGTCTCCAGCACGCGCCACTGCGCGCGCCCGGCCCACGCCGCGGGCACGCCGCAGCCTTGCAGGAACACGTGGCGGGCCTGCGCGAGGCCGCCGGTCGCGGAGCGATAGATGTCGTCGAAGCGCGGGCTGCGCGGCGTGCCGTCGTCGTCCCAGGCGACGACTTCGGTCATGGACTTACTCGCTCGGCGGGACGTATCCCGCGGCCGCGTCTGCGCCGCTGCCGAAGAAATGATTCTCCATCTGGCGCTTGAGGTACTCGCGCGCGCGCTGGTCCGCGAGGTTCAGGCGGTTCTCGTTGACCAGCATGGTCTGGTGCTTGAGCCACTGCTGCCAGGCGTCCTTGCTGACGTTCTCGTAGATGCGCTTGCCCAGTTCGCCGGGGTAGGGCGGGAAGTCGAGGCCCTCGGCCTCTCGGCCCAGTTTGATGCAGTGGACGGTGCGTGCCATGTGAGGCTCTCTTCGTATTTGCTAATGCGGATATGCAACCAAGAACTCTGTC
Source organism: Ramlibacter sp. AN1133 (assembly GCF_037890035.1). Lineage (NCBI taxonomy): Bacteria > Pseudomonadati > Pseudomonadota > Betaproteobacteria > Burkholderiales > Comamonadaceae > Ramlibacter > Ramlibacter sp. AN1133. Next base: position 55,100 of record NZ_JBBKTQ010000024.1, on the reverse strand, counting down.
GTTCGCGGTGCGCGCGCCGGCTTCCAGAATGCGCCCATCCACAACGAGAGCGCCCCCATGAGCCTTCGCCGCGACTTTATCAAGATTCCGTTCGCCCTCGCCGCGGCGGCGGCGCTGGGCCTCACCGGCCTGCCGACGCTGGCGCAGCCGCTGCAGCTGCTGAACGTCTCCTACGACCCCACGCGCGAGCTGTACGTGGAGTTCAACCAGGCCTTCGCGAAGTACTGGAAGGGCAGGACCGGGCAGGACGTGCAGGTCAAGCAGTCGCACGGTGGCTCGGGCAAGCAGGCGCGCTCGGTGATCGACGGCCTGGAGGCCGACGTGGTGACGCTGGGCCTCGGCGGCGACATCGATGCCCTCGTGGCCCACGGCGGCTGGGTGGCCAGGGACTGGCAGCAGCGCCTGCCGCACAACGCCTCGCCGTACGCCTCCACCATCGTGCTGGTGGTGCGCAAGGGCAACCCGAAGAACATCCGCGACTGGGACGACCTGGTGCGCCCGGGCGTGTCCGTGATCACGCCGAACCCGAAGACCTCGGGCGGCGCGCGCTGGAACTACCTCGCCGCCTGGGAGTACGGCAAGCGCAAGTTCGGCGGCGACGCCCGCGCGAAGGACTTCGTCGCCCGCATCTTCGCCAACGTGCCGGTACTGGACACGGGTGCGCGCGGAGCGACCATCACCTTCGCCCAGCGCAACCAGGGCGACGTGCTGATCGCGTGGGAAAACGAGGCCTGGCTGCTGAGCAAGGAATTCGGCGGCAAGGTCGACATCGTGTACCCGACGCTGTCGATCCTCGCCGAGCCGCCGGTGGCCGTGGTGGACCGCAACGTGGACAGGCGCGGCACGCGCGCCATCGCCCAGGAGTACCTGAAGTACCTCTACACCGAGGAAGGGCAGGACATCATCGGCAAGAACTTCTACCGGCCCGCGGTTTCGAAGGCGGCGCAGGCGAAGTACGCGAAGCAGTTCCCCAAGCTGAACCTGTTCACGATCGGCGAGGCCTTCGGCGGCTGGGCGAAGGCGGACCAGGAGCACTTCGCGGACGGCGCCAGCTTCGACCAGGTCTTCACGCGCAAGTAGCGGCGAGAAAAGCCCGAACAGCCGGACGCAGAGGACGCGAAGGGTACGCAGAGAACGCAAAGGACATCCGATGATGGATGTCTTCTTTTGCGTTCTCTGCGTACCCTTTGCGCTCTCTGCGTCCGGCTGTCGGGTTTCTGGTGACGTTCAGGCGCGGATGGCGGCCTTGCCTTCGTTCGCCGCTTCGGTCACGTGCGCGTGGATGTCGCCCTCGGCGGACGCCAGGCCCGCGGCCTTGGCGGCGTCGCCCATCGCCATGCCTTCGGCGCGCACGAAGCGCACGTCGGTCACGCCGAAGAAGCCCAGGACGGTGCGCAGGTAGCTCTCCTGGTGGTCCATCTGCGGCGCGCCGGCATAGGCACCGCCGCGGGTGGAGGCCACGATCACGGTCTTGCCGCCGGCCAGGCCCACGGGGCCGGTCTCGGTGTACTTGAAGGTGCGGCCGGCCTGCGCGACGCGGTCGATCCAGGCCTTCAGCTGGCTGGGGATGCTGAAGTTGTACATGGGCGCGCCGAGCACGACGACGTCGGCGGCGAGGAACTGGCTCACCAGCTTCTCGGACACGGCGTTCTCGCGCTTCTGCGCTTCGGTCAGCGCCGCGGCGTCCAGTCCGAGGCGAAAGCCCAGCGAGTCGACGTTCAGGTGGCTCGGCGCATCCGCGGCGAGGTCCAGGTATTCGACGACGGTCCCGGCGTGGGCGGATTGCCACTGGGCCACGATCCGGCGCGTCAGTTCGCGCGAGACGGAGTGGGCGCCCAGCGGGCTCGAATCGATGTGCAGCAGTTTCATGGCATCTCCTGGGGGTAGGGGCCGTGAGGGGAGCGGCCCGAGAAGATGATTGTGCGGATGGATCGATTCCTTGATAAGACGGCAATTCCGGGTTAGATTGTTCCATCCATAGGACGATCCATGCAGGACCTCAACGACATGCTGTTCTTCGCCGAGGTGGTGGACCGCGGCGGCTTCGCGGCGGCCGGCCGGGCGCTGAACCTGCCGAAGTCCAGGCTCTCGCGCCGGGTGGCGGACCTCGAAGGGCGGCTGGGCGTGCGCCTCCTGCACCGCACCACCCGCAAGCTGTCCCTGACGCCGGCCGGCGAGATCTACCACCGCCACTGCGTCGCCATGCGCGAACAGGCCGAGGCGGCGGAGGAAGCCGTGGTCCACGTGCAGACGGAGCCGCGCGGCACCGTGCGCATGACGTGCCCCGTCACGCTCGCGCAGACCACGATCGGCCCGCTGCTTCCGCGCTTCCTCGCCGTCCACCCCCAGGTGCGCATCGACATGCAGGTCACCAACCGCGTGGTCGACCTGGTGCAGGAGGGCGTGGACGTGGCGCTGCGCGTGCGCTCCAACCTGGACGACAGCGGCACGCTGGTGATCAAGAACCTGGGCCAGACGCACGGCGTGCTGGTGGCCAGCCCGCAGCTGCTGCAGCGTTTCGGCGCGACCAGGGCCCCGGAGGAACTGCAGCACCTGCCCACCGTCGCCATGTCGGCCGCCGACGGGCGCGCCGCCATGCACCTGCTCGGGCCGCGCGGGGCGGAGTTCGAGCTGCAGCACCGGCCGGTCTACACCGCCGACGACCTCATGACGCTCAAATACGCCGTGCTGCAGGGCGTGGGCATGTGCGTGCTGCCGGACTACCTGTCCCGCGCGGAGATGCAGCGCGGCGAACTGGCCGCGGTGCTCCCGGGCTGGGAGCCGCGCACGGCTATGGTGCTGGCGGTCTATCCCTCGCGGCGGGGAATGGTGCCTGCGGTGCGCCGCCTGCTCGATTTCCTCGGCGAGAACATGGTGGGCGAGCGGATCGTCGATCCGCAGCAAGGTGCGGACTCGTAGGCTGGCGGTGGAGCGAAGCGCAACCCCAGCGCTGGGGTCCCGGCGCTGTCGCGCGTCACCTTCCAGCCTACGTTGCCGTGAGCTCGCTCGCGGTGCCGCCGTTGGCCAGCAGCGCGGCGGCCCGGTAGACATCGATGTACTGCAGCGCGCTGTCTTCCCAGCCGAAGTCGCGCGCCATGCCGTTGGACTGGATGCGGCGCCACTGCTGCGGCTGCTTCCACGCCGCCAGCGCGCGCGCCAGCGCGTCCCCCAGGCCCGCGGCGTCGCAGGACTTCATGACGAAGCCGCTGCCGTGCGCCGGATCGGCCGTCGCGTCGGTCACGGAGTCGAGCAGGCCGCCCACCGGCGCCACGATCGGCGGCGTGCCGTAGGCCTGGCTGTACATCTGGTTCAGCCCGCAGGGTTCGAAGCGCGAAGGCATCAGGAAGGCGTCCGCGCCGGCCTCGATCAGGTGCGCCAGGCCCTCGTCGAAGCCGAGCGTGACCGCCACCTGGCGCGGATGCTTGCGGGCCGCTTCCGCCAGGGCGGCCTGCAGCTCCGGCACACCCTGGCCCAGCACCACGAGCTGGCCGCCGGCCTTCACGAGCGCCGGCAGCGCATCGAGCACGATGTCGATGCCCTTCTGCGCCGTCAGGCGGCTCACCACCGCGAACAGCGGTGCTGCCTTGTCCGCCGCCAGCCCCACGCGCTGCTGCAGCACCGCCTTGCACTGCGCCTTGCCCTCCAGCTCCTTGCGGCTGAAGCGTTGGGGCAGCAGCGCGTCCTGCGACGGGTCCCACAGCTTGCGGTCGATGCCGTTGAGGATGCCCCGCAGGCGCGAGGCGCGCGCGCGCAGGATGCCGTCGAAGCCCACGCCGTGCTCCGCGGTCTGGATCTCGCGCGCGTAGGTCGGGCTCACGGTGGTGATCGCATCGGCGAACTGGATGCCGGCCTTGAGCATCGACAGGTCGCCCCAGAACTCCACGCCCTCCATCCCGCGCCAGGGATGCGGGATGCCCAGCGCGTCGGCCTCGCCCATGGGGAACACGCCCTGGAAGGCGAGGTTGTGGATGGTGAGGATGCCGGCCGCCGTCGGCTCGTGCGGCGCGATCATGCGCGACTGCGCCAGGTACAGCGGCGCGAGGCCGGTGGGCCAGTCGTTCGCGTGCACCACGTCGGCCGTCCAGCCGCGCAGCGGCGAATGCACCGTGCCGAGCTGCGCCGCCACCCGCGAGAGCAGGCCGAAGCGCATCGCGTTGTCCAGGTAGTCGCGGCCGCTGGCATCGACATACGGGCCGCCGGGCCGCTGGTACAGCGCGGGGCAGGCGAGCAGCAGCAGCGTGACGCCGTTGGCGATCTTCACCGGCACGAGCTGCGCCGCCGGCCAGTGGCTGTAGGGGGGCAGGTCCACGCCGTCGCCGATCTCGCCGCTGACCTTCATGCCGCGGTAGGCCGGCATCAGCAGGTGCACGTCGTGCCCCAGTTGCGCCAGCATCGCCGGCAGGGCGGCGCTGACGTCGCCCAGGCCGCCCGTCTTCACGTACGGGGCGCACTCCGGCGTCGCGAACAGGATCTTCATGCTCCCTCCTCCGCTTGCGCCACCAGCACCGCGAACGGCAGCCCGCCGGCGCCGGCGAACACGTCGCGCAGGGCGATGGTGGCCTCATCGGTGCCCACCACGGCGCAGTCTTCGCCGGTGAGCCAGTTGCGCCAGCGGCGAAAGCGCCGGATGCCGCCTTCGCTGCCGACGCGCAGCAGCGTCTCCTCCCACAGCGCGGGTGACCAGTTGCCGTCGTCGCCGCCGCAAAGGGTGCAGGTCAGGCGCGCGGCCACCACCAGCACGGCATGGCCGTCGCAGATGCGCGCGAACGCCAGCGCATGTTCCTCCGCCGGGCCCTCCACGTCCAGGTGCACGTAGCTGCCCTGGCGGAACAGCTCGCTGTGCTGGCGCCGCAGCGCCAGCAGGCGCCAGGTCGCAAGCTGCTTGATGCGGCCGTCGCCGGCGTTCGCGTGCAGCGTGTCCCAGTGCTCCGCCATCGGCCAGCCCTGGCGATACAAGGCCTGGAGCGCTTCCAGCGAGCCGGCCAGGCCCGGGTAATCGACCGGGCGGCGGTTGTCCGGATCGACCAGGCTGAAGTTCCATTGCTCGCAGCCCTGGTACACGTCGGGCACGCCGGGGCAGGTGAACTTCAGCGCCAGCTGCGCCAGGCTGTTGCGAAAGCCGAAGGGCGCGATCCGTGCAGCGAACTTCTGCAGTTCGTCGGCGAAGGGATTGGCGCCCGGGCGCAGCACGCCGTCGATGTAGCGTTCCAGCGCGGTTTCGTATTCCTCGTCGGGGCAGACCCAGGTGGTGTGCAGCTTGGCCTCGCGCACGGCTTTCTTCATGTAGGCCTGCACGCGATCGCGCAAGTCGGCGCGCTCCAGGTCGTCGGGGGTGCGGGCCGGCCACAGCCCCGCCAGCGTCTGGAACAGCAGCCAGATGTCGTTGGTGGACGGCAGGTTGCCCTTGGGCGTGCGCGTGACATAGAGCTGCGCCCATTGCGACAGCCGCAGCAGGCAGTCCTCCCACTGCGCGGGCAGCTCCGAGAGCACGTTGATGCGCGCGCGCAGGTCCTCGCCGCGCTTGCTGTCATGGGTGGAGGTCCCGAGCAGGCAGTGGGGGCGGTCGCGCTGGCGCTTCTGGTTGGCGAAATGGAAGGCCGAAACCGACACGCCGAAGCTGCGCGGCTCGCTGCCCACTTCGTTGAGCGACAGCAGCGGCACGTAGCGGTAGAACGCCGTGTCCTCCATCGCCTTGGCGGTGACGGGCGCGGTGAACTGCTGCCACCGCGCCAGGAAGCGCTGCCGCTCCTCGCGCGGCATGTTCCGGGCCTCGCCTTCGCCCAGCAGCACTTCGCGCAGGTGTTCCAGCACCGTCGTCTCCGCGGGCCCCAGCCGCCGCTGCGCGCTGGCGATGGCCCAGTCGAGATGCCGGCGGTCCATGGCGCTGGCGGGCTCGTCCACGCGCAGGTAGGTGCGGTAGACCGGGAAGGCCGCCGCCACTTCGGCCATGGCCCAGCGCAGGCGGTTGCGGGTGAAGTCGCAACGGCGCCGGTTGCCGCGCGTGAGCCGGTGCAGCGCGTGCGCCAGCCAGTTCAGCTCCGAGTACAGCGAGGTCTCGATGATCAGCTTCTTGCACTCGTACAGGACCTCTTCGAACTCGGTGTCCTGCCCCGTGAAGGCCTGGTAGGCGGCGACGATCGCGTTCTCGTTGCGCGATTCCACGAACACGCCATTGAGCAGGGTGCCGAAGCGGTAGCCGGTGTCGCCGTGCACCGGCCACGTCTCCGGCAGCGACTCGTGTTCGGCCTGGATCTTCTCCACCACGAGGTAGAGCGCGCGCGGCTGGTGGCCGCCGACCTCCGCCTGCGCGACGTAGCGGGCCTGCAGCTGCTCGAAGTACGCCTGCGGGTCGGACAGCCCGTCGGGATGGTCGATGCGCAGGCCCGAGAGCAGGCCGTCCTGCAGCCAGTGCAGCACCTTGCGATGCGTGGCGTCGAACACCTCGGGCCGCTCCATGCGCAGCGCCGCCAGCGTGTTGACGTCGAAGAAGCGGCGGTAATTGACGTCGTCGCCGGCCACGCGCCAGTCGGCCAGCCGGTAGGCCTGGCCCGCGATCAGCTGCTCCAGCGCGTCGAAGCTGGCCGCGTCGCCTGGCTGGCCGTTGAGGCGCTGCACGCACGCTTCGATCCAGCGCGCCAGCCACTCGTGGCGCGTGGCCAGGCGGGCGAGCTGGCGCTTGTAGACGCCGCTGTCGCGCACGCGCGCGCGCCGCACTTCGGCATCGGGATCGTCGCGCGGAGCCAGCCGGCCGAAGGAGTCCAGCAGCGCCGCCACCACCGCATGGCTGTCGCCTTCGCTGTCGTCGTGGGCGGGCGGCGCGGGCAGGGCAGCGAAGATCTGCGGATAGCTGCCGGGATCGATCGGGAAGCGGTGCGCCCAGTAGCGCAGGCCGAACTCGCCCGCCTCCGGGTCGAAGTGGAGCTGGATCTCGCCGGCTTCCAGCACGCGGCCGAAGTGGTCGCCCAGCACCGGCAGCAGCACGCGGCCCGCCATCTCCGGCTGCGCGGGCTTCCACTCGATGTCGAAGGTCTCCGCATGCGGCGAGGCGCGGCCATGTTCCAGCACGTCCAGCCACCAGCCGTTGTCGGCCTCGAGCACGCCCATGTGGTTGGGCACGATGTCCAGGATCTGGCCCATGCCGCTGCGGCGCAGGCCCTGGCACAGGCGCGCGTGGGCGCGTTCGTCGCCGACCTCTGGGTTGAGCTCGCCGTGGTCCACGATGTCGTAGCCGTGCGTGCTGCCGGGGCGCGCGCGCAGGTAGGGCGAGCTGTACAGGTGGCTCACCCCCAGCGCCTGCAGGTAGGGGATCGCCCGGGTGATGTCCTCGAAGGTGCAGCCCTTGTGGAACTGCACGCGGTAGGTGCCGCACGGGATGCTCGCAGTGTCGAGCGAGGGCAGCTCCAGGGGCGCTTCGTCGAGCGGCTGCGGGCCGCTGCGTTCGGCGCGCAGGACGGCGGCGAGCGAGGCCCAGCGCGCGTCGCTGGCCAGGCCCTCGACCGTGATCGACAGCTTGCGGCGCCAGTTGGGAAACCGGTCCTCGGTCGTGCCGGGCACGTTGACCTGCAGCAGTTGCCCGGTCACGTCCTCCAGCTGCACGCCCACCAGCCAGCAGGGCGTGCGGGCGAGGTAGGCATAGACCCCGTCGACGAGCGCCTGCGTGGCATCGGGCAGCGAGGTCGGCTGCACCGAGCTGCCCGCAGGCAGCAGTTCCTCGCGCTGCAGGGCCAGCAGCAGCCGCGCGCGGTCCTGCGCGCGCGAGAGCACGTGCTGCTCGTGGGCCGACTCGTCGGGATAGAGCTGCAGCCTTGCCGCCAGCTCGATGTCCTCGCCGAGCCAGAAGCCGCGCAGCGTGGGCAGGTCGTGCGTGCTGACCACCGCCAGTGCCTTGGGCTGCCACTGCGAGGGCCGGCGGAAGCTGCCGTCCTCCTCGCGCTCGAACAGCAGCGGCTTGTACGAGAGGAGGTTGCCCTCGCGCATGTGCTCGCGCATGCGCGGGGCGACGTTGCCCAGGTCCTCGCCGATCACCATGCACTGGTGGCGCTGGCTTTCCAGGGCCAGCACGCCCATCAGGTCCTCCAGCGGGTACTCGACGTAGGTGCCGCCGTCGGGGCCGGTCCAGAACAGGCGCATCAGCGCCATCACGTGGTCCAGGCGCAGCGCGCCGCTGTGCCGCATGTTGGCGCGCAGCGTGTCGATGAAGGGCTGCAGGCGGGCCTGCTTCAGGCGCTGCGGGCTCCAGGGCGGCAGGCCCCAGTCCTGCCCCGTGGGCGCGAGCGGGTCGGGCGGCGCGCCGGCGTGCATGCCGTGCGCGAACATGTCGTGCTCGACCCAGGTCTCGGCGCCGCCGCCGTTGACGCCCACGGCGAGGTCGCAATACAGCCCGATGCCCATGCCGCGGGTGCGCGCGTAGCGCTGGCAGGATTCGAGCTGCACTTCGGCCAGCCACTGCAGCCAGAAGCGGTAACGCACCTCGGAGGCGTGTTCCTGCGCGAAGGCGCGCACCGCGGCGCCGTGCGGATCGCGCCAGGCTTCGGGCCAGGCGGGCCAGCCCCACACGTTGGCGTCCTGCGCGAACAGGTGGTCCTGCAGTGCCTCGAACAGCGCATGGCGGCCCAGCGTGTGCTCGCGCTCGCGCATGTAGGCGAGGAAATGCGCGCCGCGCGAGCGGTCCTTGTCCAGCTCGTGGCGCTCGAAGTGGCGCCACAGGATGCGCAGCACTTCGTTCTTCGCCGCCGCGACGCCGGGATAGTCCACCATCTCGGCTTCGCGCAGCGCCCGCAACCGGTCCTGGAAGGGCTCGGACTGCACCTTCTGCACCGCCTCCTCGCAGCCGCCCAGGTCCACCAGCGTCTGCACGTCGAGGTAGATCGGGTTGAGCGCCTTGCGGCTGGAGGGGCTGTAGGGGCTGGCCGCCGCGGGGTTGTGCGGGAAGAGGGCGTGCAACGGGCTCAGGCCGATGAAGGAGGCGCCCTGGTGCGCCGCCGCGTCGCACAGCCGCCGCAGGTCGCCGAAATCGCCGATGCCCCAGTTGCGCGAGGAGCGCAGCGCATAGAGCTGGATCGTGCAGCCCCACCAGCGCTCGCCCTGCTGCAGCCCGGGCGCGACGTGGCAGGCCCGGGGTGCGACCACCACGCGGCAGTGCTCGTGGGCAGGTGCGCCTTCGAGCGCGAGGCGGTAGTAGTCCGGCGCGAGTCCCTCGGGCAGCGCGATCGCCGCCTGCTGGTAGCTGCGCTGCAAGTCGCCCGTCGCGACCTCGCTGCCGTTGTCCTCGGGTGCGAGGTGCCAGCGCGCGCCGGTGCTCTCGTGGCTGCTCCAGCGCAGTTCGATGCGGCTGCCCTCGCGGGCGACGTGCATCGGCGGCAGTCCCAGGTACTGCGGCGCGCTCGTATGGCCCTCGCCGGTCATCGCGGCCACCGCGCGTTGCAGCACCGCCTCCGGGACGACCTCCTCCTTGCCCCAGAAGCCGTGGTAGCGGTCGGACACGCCCAGCCGGCGCGCCTGTTCCGCCAGCGAGGCGGACTCCGCCTCGAGGACGGAACTCATGGTGCCCCCACGCCTGTCACTTCGTGTACTGCGCTGCCCCCCGCGGGGGCCTTCGCGTCCTGGGACGGCCCGGCGACGGTCATAAGGTGATCTCCTCCCCGAGGGTCCAACGCGCCGACCACGCCGGCCAGGTCCCGCGCGGCGTGTCCGGCGGACAACGGTGCGCGAACACCAGCTGCGCTTCCACCGACCCCAGGTGCTGCGGTTCGACCTGCAATGTCTCCGGCCCCAGGTTCAGTTCCAGCGCCAGCATCCGCCCATCCGAATAGCGCCATTGCACGGCCAGGCCGCGTGCGCCGATGCGCTGCGACGAGTGCTTGCCGGTGAGCAGCAGCGGCTGCCGCGGCGTGATCCACTTGCGGCGGGCTGCCAGCGCGGCACGGACTTCCGCCAGGCGCTCGCGGCCGGCGGGCGTGCGCGCATGGGCCGGGTCGGGCCGGCTGGCGTCGAAGGTCTCGCTGCTGCAGGGATCGGGCAGGTCCGCCGCGCTCCCGTGGCCGAATTCGCGCCGGCGCCCTTCGCGCACCGCGCGGCGCAGTTCGCCTTCCCAGTCGGCGAAGTAGAGGAAGGGCTCGGGCGCGCCCCATTCCTCGCCGAAGAACAGCATCGGGATCGCCGGCGTGAGCAGCGCCAGCAGGGTGGGCAGCGCCGAGGCTTCGCGCGGCACGAGCTGCGCGAGCCGCTCGCCGCGTGCCCGGTTGCCGACCTGGTCGTGGTTGTGCGCGAAGTTCACCAGCGCCCACAGGGGCTGCGGCGGTGCCGCCTGCACGACTTCGCGCGCGCCGCCTTCCCTGCGCCTGGCGCCTTCGAAGAGCATGCCATGCGTGAGGCAGCGCGCCAGCAGGTCCATGGGTGCATCGCCGTAGTCGTGGTAGTAGCGCTGCGTCTCGCCGGTCAGCGCCACGTGCAGCACGTGATGGAAATCGTCGTTCCACTGGCCGTCGAAGCGGCCCGGCTGCGGCGCGGGCGCGAGGTGGACGTAGCCGTTGTCCTCGTTCTCCAGCACCAGGTGCACGTGGCGGCCGTGCGTGGCCTTGCGCACGCGGTCCGAGAGTTCCTGCAGCACGTGCATCGTGCTGTCGTCGTGGATCGCGTGCACCGCGTCGAGCCGCAGGCCGTCGAAGCGGAATTCCTGCACCCAGTAGAGCGCGTTGTGGATGAAGAACTCGCGCACCTGCGCGCTCTCGGGCCCGTCGAAGTTGATGGCCGCGCCCCACGGGCTGCCCCTGGTCTTCGAGAAGAAGCCCGGCGCATACAGGGGCAGGTAGTTGCCTTCGGGGCCGAAATGGTTGTAGACCACGTCCAGGAACACCATCAGCCCCAGGCGATGCGCCTGCTGCACGAAGTGCTTGAGCTCGTCGGGCGTGCCGTACGCATCGTGCGGCGCATAGGGCAGCACGCCGTCGTAGCCCCAGCCGAAGCGGCCGGCGAAGGCGGCCACCGGCATCAGCTCCACGGCGGTGATCCCGGTGTCCACCAGGTGCTGCAGGCGCTGCGCCGCGGCATCGAACGTTCCTTCGGGGGTGAAGGTGCCCACGTGCAGCTCGTACAGCACCGTGTCGTGCCAGGGCCGGCCGTTCCAGCCGCTGTCCCATTCGAACTGCCTGGGGTCGACCACGCAGCTCGGGCCATGCGGGCCTTCGGGGTTCTGGCGCGAAGCCGGGTCGGGGACGAGCTGCTTGCCGTCGATGCGCCAGTGGTACGGCGTGCCGGCGGTCGCATGCGACACGTGGCATTCCCACCAGCCCTCGGCGTCGGCTTCGGCCGGGTGCAGCTCGGGCGCCGCGCTGCCGCGGGCCAGCGCCACTTCGGCCATCCGTGCCGCCGGTGCCCACAGGCGGAAGGTGACGCCCCCCTTGTCCAGGCGGGCGCCGAAAGGCATGTCGTGTTGGCAGCGCACGGTCACTCCTCCACGGGCTGCGTCAGCAGGGCCATCGAGTGTGCCAGCAACTCCAGCTTGTCGTCGGCGACGAAGCGCCGCGCGGCGCCGGCCTCGAAGAAGCCCTCCGGGGTGTACACGCGCAGCGACCATTGCCCGCCGTGGCCTGCCGCTTCGGGCACCGTGAAGCTCACGTCCTGGCCCGTGGCGTTGAAGACCAGCAGCACCGACTGGCGCGACCCGTCCTCGCAGGGCGGGGCGAAGCGCGCGTCGAGCACGGCGGCGATGCAGCGCACCGCCGGATTGGTCCATTCCTCGCCCCGCATCTCCGTGCCCCAGACGCTGTACCAGACGATGTCGCGGCGGCGGTCGTGGTCCGGGCGGCCACTGAGCCAGTTGGCCTGCCGCAGCACGGGAAGTTGTCGCCGCAGGCCTATCATGCCCGCCGTGAAGGCCAGCAGCGGGTCCTGCCGCCGCTCTTCGCTCCAGTCGAACCAGCTCACCGGGTTGTCCTGGCAATACGCGTTGTTGTTGCCGCCCTGGGTGCGGCTCATCTCGTCGCCGCCCAGCAGCAGCGGTACGCCGCGCGAGGCGAACAGCGTGGTGAGGAAATTGCGCTTCTGCCGCTCGCGGAAGGCCAGGATCTCGGGATCGAGCGTCGGCCCCTCGGCGCCGCAGTTCCAGCTGCGGTTGTGGCTCTCGCCGTCGCGGTTGTCCTCCGCGTTGGCTTCGTTGTGCTTGTCGTTGTAGCTCACGAGGTCGTGGAGCGTGAAGCCGTCGTGCACGGTCACGATGTTGACGCTGGCGCGCGGGGAGCGGCGCGAATGCGAGTAGATGTCCGCCGAGCCGCACAGGGCCGCGGCGAAATCGCCCAGGCTGCCCTCCACGCCGCGCCAGTAGTCGCGCACGCGGTCGCGGTACTGGCCGTTCCATTCGCTCCAGCCCTGCGGGAAGCCGCCGACCTGGTAGCCGTGGTCGCCGAGGTCCCAGGGTTCCGCGATCAGCTTCGCGCGCTTGAGCACCGGGTCCTGCGCGATGGCGGAGAGGAAGGGCCCGCGGTGGTCGAAGCCCCCGTGGCTGTTGCGGGCGATGGCCGGCGCGAGGTCGAAGCGGAAGCCGTCCACGTGCATCTCGTCCACCCAGTAGCGCAGGCTGTCCATGATCAGCCGCAGCATCGCCGGGTGCGAGGCATTCAGGGTGTTGCCGGTGCCGGTGAAGTCCAGGTAGTGCCGGTGGTCCTCGGTCAGGCGGTAGTAGCTGCGGTTGTCGATGCCCTTGAAGCACAGCGTGGGGCCGAGGTGGTTGCCCTCGCAGCTGTGGTTGTAGACCACGTCGAGGATCACCTCGATGCCGGCGGCGTGCAGGGCCTTGACCATCGCGCGGAATTCGTCGGGGTCGCCGCCGGACAGGTAGCGCGGATCCGGCGCGAAGAAGGCGATGGTGTTGTAGCCCCAGTAGTTGGCCAGCCCCAGGTCGATCAGGCGCCGCTCGTCGTTGAAGGCCTGCACCGGCAGCAGTTCGACCGCGGTGACGCCCAGGCGCTTGAGGTGCGCGATGGCGGGCTCGCTGGCCAGCCCGGCGAAGGTGCCGCGCAGGGGCTCGGGCACCTCGGGCATCTGCTTCGTGAAGCCCCGCACGTGCACTTCGTAGAAGACGCTGTCCTCCATCGGGGTGCCCGGATGGCGGTCGTCGCCCCAGTCGAAGTGCGGGTCCACCACGATGCACTTGGCCGCGCTCGCGGCGTTGTCGGCGGGGTCGAGGTGCAGGTCGCGCTTTTCGTGCCCGAGGGGATAGGCGTACTGCCAGGGGGCGCCGCGCAGCGGCCGGTCGATCGCCTTCGCGTAAGGGTCCAGCAGCAGCTTGTGCGGATTGCAGCGCCAGCCGTGGTGCGGGTCGTAGGGGCCGTGCACGCGCAGGCCGTAGCGCTGGCCGGCCTGCAGGCCGGGGATGAAGCCGTGCCAGGTGTCGTCGGTGCGCGCGGGCAAGGCGACGCGCCGTTCCTCGTGGTCGCCTCCAGCGTCGAACAGGCAGACCTCGACGCGCTCGGCGGCGCTGGCATGGACGGCGAAATTGACGCCACCCTCGGCGAGGGTGGCGCCCAGTGGCCAGGGCCGGCCTGCGGAACAGGCGGCCGTGGCGCCGGCTGGCGCCGGTGGACTGCTGACGCGGTGCGCGCGGGTTTTGCCGACGGCTTGCGCCGTCATGCAAGCACCTCCATCCTCGGGACCGCCTCGCCGAACTGCGCGTCTTCACCCATGGGCGCGAGGAAGGGCGAGCGCGCCTTGGCGCGCGCCGGATAGGCGCCGGCCGGCACCACGACGATGCCGGAGGGCGTGACCGGGAAGCGCTTGCGGTCGACGTCGAGGTCGAAGCCGATGCGCTCGTCGGGCGGGATGTCGTTGTCCTGGTCGACGATGGCGTTGCGGACCTGCGCGCCGCGCCCGATGCGCGAGCGCTCCATGATGATGCAGTGCTCCAGCCGCGCGCCGCGCTCCACCAGCACGGAGCGGCGCAGCATGGCGTGATCGAGTTCGGCGCCGTCGATGATGCTGCCCGAGCCCACCACCGAGCGGTTGATCACGCCGTTCTCGATCTGGGCGGATTCGGCCTGGTCTGGGCTGGCGTAGATCGGCCAGTGGCGGTTGGTCATGCGGAACTTGGGCTGGGCGCCGAGGGTGTCGAAATGGGCCTGATAGTACGCGTCGATCGTGCCGACGTCACGCCAGTACGCGTGCTCCTCGTACGGCTCCGTGCCCGGGATCTCGTTGGTGGCGAAGTCGTAGGCCACCAGCCGGTGGCTGTTCACCATCGAGGGCAGGATGTGCTTGCCGAAATCGGTCTCGCCGCTCTCGTGCATGCGCTTCAACTGGCGCAGCAGCACGTCGGCGTTGAAGATGTAGTTGCCCATCGAGGCCAGCGCGTGGGTGCGGCTGCCCGGCATCGGCTGCGTGGTCTGCGGCTTTTCCTTGAAGTCGACGATGCGGTGGTTGTCGTCGATGTGGACGATGCCGAACTGGTCGCACTCGTCCAGCGCGACCGGGATGGTCGCCACGCTCGCGTGCGCGTTGCTCCGGATGTGGAAGTCGATCATCTGCCGGATGTCCATCCGGTAGATGTGGTCGGCGCCGAACACCGCCACGATGTCGGGCTGCATGCTCTCGATCAGGTGGATGTTCTGGTAGACCGCATCCGCCGTGCCCTGGAACCACGCCGGGCCGTGGCGCATCTGCGGCGGCACGACCGTGATGAAGTGCTGCGGCATGAAGCGCGCCATGGTCCAGGACTGGCGCACGTGCTCGATCAGCGACTGCGACTTGTACTGCACCAGCAGGTAGGTCGAGTAGATCTCCGAGTTCACCAGGTTGGACAGCACGAAGTCGACGATGCGGTGCTTGCCGTTGAAGGGCACGGCCGGCTTGCAACGGTTGGCTGTCAACGGGTGCAGGCGCGAGCCTTCGCCGCCGGCCATGACGAAGGCCAGTACGTTTCTATTCGCGGGCATGGGGTACTTCCTGGAGCAGGTTGGTGAGCGGGCGGTTGGAAAGGATCACGGTGCCCAGCGGCGGCACGGTGACGAGGGCGCTGGCCGGCCAGCCGCCCACGGGGTGGGCCGTGGCGGTCACGCGCCCCAGGTTGCCGACGCCGCTGCCGCCATAGAAGGCGGCGTCGCTGTTGAGGATCTCGTGCCAGGTCCCGGGCTCGGGCATCGCCACGCGCAGCGCCTGCCGCGGCTCCGGGGTCATGTTGCAGATCACGACTGCCATGTCCTCCTCGGTGCGGCCGCGCCGCAGGAAGGTCAGCAGGGTCGTCTCGTGCCGCTCGCAGGGCAGCCAGCTGAAGCCGCTGGCGTCGAAATCGTTGCAGTGCAGGGCGGGCAGGTGCCGGTAGGCCCGGTTCAGGTCCGCCACCCAGCGCGCCAGGCCCGCGTGGTAGGGGCGCGCCCACAGGTGCCAGTCGAGCGTGCGTTCGTGGTGCCACTCGTCGACCTGCCCGAACTCGCCGCCCATGAACAGCAGCTTCTTGCCCGGGTGGGCCCACATGTAGCCGTAGAGGTTGCGCAGGCCGGCGAAACGCTGCCACTCGTCGCCGGGCTGCTTGTTGATCATGCTGCCCTTGCCGTACACGACCTCGTCGTGCGACAGCGGCAGGATGAAGTTCTCGTGGAACGCGTAGACCAGCGAGAAGCGGATGTCGTCGTTGTGCCAGTGCCGGTAGAAGTGCGGCCGCGACATGTAGCGCAGCGTGTCGTTCATCCAGCCCATGTTCCACTTCATGCCGAAGCCCAGGCCGCCGAAGTCCACCGGCCGCGAGACGGCCGGCCAGGCAGTGGATTCCTCGGCGATCATGTGGACGTCCGGGAAGTGTGCGTAGACGGTGGTGTTCAGGTCCTGCAAGAAACGCACCGCCTCGTGGTTCTCGCGCCCGCCGTGCTGGTTGGGAATCCATTCGCCGTGCCGGCGCGCGTAGTCCAGGTACAGCATGGAGGCCACGGCGTCCACGCGCAGGCCGTCGAAGTGGTACTTCTCCAGCCAGAACAGCGCATTCGAAATAAGGAAATCGCGTACTTCGTAGCGGCCGTAGTTGAAGATCAGGCTGTTCCACTCGGGGTGGAAGCCGCGCCGCGGATCCTCGTGTTCGTACAGCGCCGTGCCGTCGAAGCGCGCCAGCGCATGCGGGTCGGCCGGGAAGTGCGAAGGCACCCAGTCGAGGAACACGCCGATGCCCTGCTGGTGCAGCGTGTCGACGAAGGCCATCAGGTCCTGCGGCGTGCCGTAGCGCGAGGTGGGCGCGAAATAGCCGGTGGTCTGGTAGCCCCACGAGCCGTAGAAGGGATGCTCGGTGATCGGCATGAGCTCCACGTGCGTGAAGCCCATGTTGTGGCAATGCGTGGCCATGCGATTGGCGATCTCGCGATAGTTGAGGAAGCGGCCGTCCTCCTCGCGCTGCCAGGAGCCGAGATGCACCTCGTAGATGGAGATCGGCGCCTGCTGCCCCTGGCGCTGCCAGCGGGTCTGCATCCATTCCTGGTCGCCCCACTGGTGCGCGAGGTCCCAGATCTGCGAGGCCGTGCCGGGTGCGGCTTCCATGCGGAAGGCGTACGGGTCGGCCTTGTCCATCCAGTGGCCCCACGGGTTCTGGACGCGGTACTTGTAGCAGTCCCCGGTGCGCGCCCCCTCGACGAAGCCGGTCCAGCGGCCGCTACCGTCTTCCACGCGCTGCAGCGGCTGGCAGTTCCAGTGGTTGAAGCTGCCCATCACGCCCACATTGCGTGCATTGGGCGCCCAAACGGTGAACCATGTCCCCTTCTCGGTGCAGTGGGCGCCCATCACCTCGAACTGCCGATGGTGGTGGCTCGCCCTGCGTTGGACCTGGGGATCGGGCCGCATGGGGACCGGCGTGGTTTTCTCCTCGGGCTGTAGGTGGGGCTTCATGGCCTGCGTCGTTTTTCGACCGGCAATTCTGGATTCGGCCCGGTTTCGGCGATGAAGGATGCACCGACCAAGCAACGTAGGCAGGAACCTACATACGGACCAGAAGGGAATCGTCAGTCCTGCGTCGGTGTACTACCGACGCCGAGCTGGCGCGCGGCCGCTCGTCAGACGCCCAGGTATTGCTCGAGCAGCTGCGGCTGCGCGCGCAGCTCGGCCGAAGTTCCTTCGAAGACCACTTCGCCCTTGACGAGGATGACGTTGCGGTCCGTGACCTGGGTGACGTGCTTCCAGGCCTTGTCGACGATCACGCTGGAGATGCCGCTGGCGCGGATCAGGGCACAGATGCGCCAGATGTCGCGCGCGATCAGCGGCGCGAGTCCCTCCGTGGCTTCGTCGAGGATGAGCACGTCGGGATTGGTCATGAGGGCACGGCCGATGGTGAGCATCTGCTGCTCGCCGCCCGACAGCTGTTGCCCGCCATGCTTGAGGCGTTCCTTCAAGCGCGGGAAGGTGTCGAGCACGCGCTCGTAGGTCCAGTCGCGCTGGCCTTGCGTGCCCGCTCGCGCCGCCATCACCAGGTTTTCCTTCACGCTGAGGTTGCCGAAGATGCCGCGGCCTTCCGGCACGTAGGCGATGCCGCGCTGCGCGACCTCGTAGGGCGGGCGGCCGACCATGTCGCGGCCCTTGATCTCGACGGTGCCCCTGCGCGGCGGCACGATGCCCATGAGCGACTTCAGCAGCGTGGTCTTGCCCATGCCGTTGCGACCCATGAGCCCGATCGTCTCGCCGCGGTCCACGTGGAAGTCGATGCCGCGCAGGATGTGGCTGGTGCCGTAATAGGTGTGCACGCCGCGCGCGCAGATCAGGCGTTCAGCCATGGCCCGGCGTCCCCGCGCTTGTCACTTCGTGGACTGCGCTGCCCCCCGAGGGGGCTGCGGCGCCCTGGGGCGGCCCGGCGTCGCCGGTTTCCTCGCCGAGGTACGCGGACTGCACGTTCGCATCGGCGCGCACCTGCGCCGGCGTGCCGCTCGCGATCACCTGCCCGTTGACCATCACCGTCAGGTGGTCGGCCAGCGTGAACACGGCATCCATGTCGTGCTCCACGAGCAGCATCGCGTGTTCCTTCTTCAGGCGCAGCAGCAGTTCGACCATGCGTTCCGCTTCGGCCGTGCCCATGCCGGCCAGCGGCTCGTCGAGCAGCAGGACCTGCGGGTCGGTCGCCAGCGTCATGGCGATCTCGAGCTGCCGCTGCTCGCCATGGCTGGTGGCGGCGGCCATGAGGCCGCGGCGGTGCTGCAGGCCGGCGAGTTCGAGTGCGCGCTCGGCGCGTTCGTTGGCTTCGCGCACGTCGTCGGCGAGCTTGAGCCATCGGGCCGCGTAAGGCGTGCGCGATTGCGCCGCCAGCCGGATGTTCTCCCACACGGTGAAGGGCAGGAAGATGTTGGTCTTCTGGTAGCTGCGGCCCAGGCCCGCACGGGCGATGCGCTCGGGGCTCCAGCCGGTCACGTCGCGGCCGGCTAGCGTCACCGTGCCGGTGGTGGGCGCGATGTCGCCCGCCAGCAGGTTCGTCAGCGTCGACTTGCCCGCGCCGTTGGGGCCGATCACGGCGTGGATGCGGTCGCGCCAGAGCTCCAGCGTCACGTCCTGCACCGCGGCGAGCCCGCCGAAGCGCTTGGTGAGCTTGCTCGCGGCGAGCAGGGCGTCAGTCGACATGGGCTTGCCTCGCGGCCGGCAGCGGCGGCACTTCCTCGATCTGCGTGTCGCGCCGCCGCAGCACGCGCGCGACGAGCCCGAGCAGCCCGCGCGGCGCGAAGGCCACCACCAGCACGATGAACAGGCCCATCCACAGCTGCCAGTGCTTGCCGGTGTCGAAGCCGCCGATCGCGGGCAGGTCCTTGAACGCGTGCAGGAGGTACTCGAAGGCGAAGGCGCCGGCGATGGCCCCCGCGAAGTTGCCCATGCCGCCCAGGATCACCATCATGATCGCGTGCGCGCTCATGTGGAATCCCATCAGCTCCGGGTTGATGAAGCCCGTCTGCGCGCCCCACAGGTAGCCGGCGAGCCCCGCCAGCGCGCCGGCCAGCGTGAACGCCGCCAGCTTGTAGCCGAAGGTGCCGAAGCCCATCGCGCGCATGCGGTGCTCGTTGACGCGGATGCCCGCCAGTGCGCGGCCGAAGGGGCTGAACAGCAGCCGGCGCAGGAACAGGTACACCAGCACCATCACCGCGAGCGTGAAGTAGTAGAAGACGCGCTTGTCCTCGAGGTCGAACACGCCCGCGTCCGGCTTGAAGTTGATGTAGACGCCGTCGGAGCCGCCCAGCACCTTGTTGTCGAAGAACAGGAAGAACACCATCTGCGCGAACGCCATGGTGACCATGATGAAGTAGATGCCGCGGGTGCGGACCACGAAGAAGCCGATCACCAGGGCCGCCAGGCCAGCGGCCGCGACGGCGACCGGCAGCGTCCACCACAGGCTCACGGCCCTGTCCTGCGGGGTGAGGAAGGCGAGGGCGTAGCCGGCCATGCCGAAGTAGGCGGCGTGGCCCAGCGACACCAGGCCCGTCACGCCCAGCAGCAGGTCCAGGCTCATGGCGAAGATCGCCAGGATCATCATGCGCGCGACCATCTGCGCGTAGAACTCGGTGCCCACGAAGGGGAACACCAGCAGCGCGGCGAGGCCGGCGAGCAGCACCGCCTGCAGCCCGCGCGGCAGTGTTTCCAGGTTGGCCTTGGCTGCGCTCACTGTTGAAAGAGCCCTTCGGGCTTCCACAGCAGCACGGCGGCCATCAGCATGTAGACCAGCATGCCGGCCACGTGCGGCAGCAGCACCTTGCCGAAGGTATCGACCAGGCCGACCAGCAGGGCGGAGATGAGCGCGCCGCGCACCGAGCCGATGCCGCCGATCACCACCACCACGAAGCACATGATCAGCACCTGCGAGCCCATGTTGGGATAGACGCTCGAAATCGGCGAGGCGATCATGCCCGCGACGCTCGCCAGCCCCACGCCCAGCGCGAACACCACGGCGTGGATCAACTTGGCGTTGATGCCGAGGGCCTCCGCCATTTCGTGGTTGAACGCCCCGGCGCGGATCTTCATGCCCAGGCGCGTCTTCGAGATCAGGAAGTACAGCCCCAGCGCCAGCATCACGCACACGCCGGACATGAACAGGCGGTACACGGGGTAGGACAGGTTGTCCGTGAGCGGGATCGAGGCCGAGAGCAGCTGCGGGATCGTGACGCCATGCACGTCGTCGCCCCACAGGATGGAGCGCGACTCCTCGAAGATGTAGATCAGCCCGAAGGTGAGCAGCACCTGGTCGAGGTGGTCGCGATGGTAGAAGTGGCGGAACAGGATGCGCTCGAGCACCAGCCCGAACAGCACCGACAAGGCGGTGCCCAGGATGATCGCCAGCGTGAGGCTGCCGGTCCTGGCGGCGAGCGACCAGGCGAGGTAGGCCCCCAGCATGTAGAAGCTGCCGTGCGCGAGGTTCACCACGCCCATGATCCCGAAGATCAGCGTGAGGCCGGCCGCGAGCATGAACAGCAGCAGTCCGTACTGCACGCTGTTCAGGAGCTGGATGAGGAAGTTGGGGAAGTCCATGGAAAACAGGGCACGCGCAGGGCGCTCCCGTAGGCTGGTGGTGCAGCGTCAGCGAAACCCCAGCGATGCGCGAGCGCCGCGAGCGCTGGGGTTCGGCCTTCGGCGCTCACCGCCAGCCTACGTGGGCGGCTTCACCCTCGTGAACGGGCGCGGCCTCAGGCCGCCGCCATCTTGCAGCCCGCCCCCGAATCCGACAACGCCTTCGCGGCCACGCCGATCACCTTGTTGTCGCCCTTTTCCACGCGGCGCAGGTAGATGTCCTGCACCGGGTTGTGGGCCTTGCTCATGCTCCACTTGCCGCGCGGGCTGTCGATGGTCTGCGTCTCGAGCGCCTTGTACAGCGCCTGCTTGTTGCCGATGTCGCCCTTGACCGCGGCCATGCCCTGCGACAGCAGCACGCCCGTGTCGTAACCCTGCACCGAGTACACGTCCGGCTGCATCTTGAAGGCCTTGGCGTATTCGAGCCGGAACTGCTTGTTCTTGGGGATGTCCAGCGAATCCGCGTAGTGCATCGTGGTCATGATGCCCTCGGCCGCGGCGCCGGCGGCGTCGAGCACGCCTTCGGTCAGGAAGCCCGAGCCCCACAGCGGAATCTTGTCCTTCAGGCCCGCGGCGGCGTAGTCCTTGATGAACTTGGCGGCGCCGCCGCCGGCGAAGAAGCAGGCCACGGCATCCGGACGCAGCGAGGCGATCTCGGTCAGCAGCGCCTGGAATTCGACGTTGGGGAAGGGCAGGCCCAGTTCCTTGACGATGGTGCCGCCGGCCTTGGTGTAGCTGTCGCGGAAGCCCTCGAAGGCCTCGTCGCCGGCAGCGTACTTCCAGGTGATCCACACGGCCTTCTTCAGGCCCTTGTCGACCATCGGCTTGCCCAGGGCCAGCGTCGGCTGGCTGTTGGTGAAGGAGGTGCGGAACACGTTGGGCGCGCACAGCGCGCGCGTGGCCGCATGCACGCCGGCGTTCGGGATCAGGCTCAGCACGCCGCTTTCGCGCGCGACGCGCTGGATGCCCATCTGCACGCCCGAGTGCACGGTGCCGATCAGGACGTCGACCTTGTCGCGCTGCACCAGGCGGTTGGCGTTCTCCACGCCCTTGGACGGCTCCGATTCGTCGTCGACCTTGAACCACTCGATCTCGCGGCCACCGAGCTTGCCGCCCCGCTCGCCGATCGCCATGCGCACGCCGTTCTCGATGGCCACACCGAGCTGCGCGAACGTGCCGGTGTAGGGCAGCATCAGCCCCACGCGGATCTTGTTGGACTGCGCGCGCGCGATCTGCGGCAGCAGCAGCCCGGTGGAGGCCGCCCCGACAAGGGCGGCGCCGCGGGAGAGCACGAGGCGGCGGGTGGTCATGAAAGCTCCTTCGTTCGATCGGCGCGCAAGGGAGAGGACGCGCCGGGTTTTCTGTTTCGTTGCCAGCGAAATTGTGGCTGCATGCGGCGCGTGCGCGCCACATGGCTTTCCCTCACGCGCCCGATTGCGCGCGCAGCTTGAAGCGCTGGATCTTGCCCGTCGCGGTCTTCGGCAGCTCGGGGACGAAGGCGATCCAGCGCGGGTACTTGTAGGGTGCGAGGCGCGACTTCACGTGGCCTTGCAGGTCCTCCGCCGAGGCCTGCCGGCCGGCCTTGAGCACCACGTAGGCCTTCGGCTTGACGAGGCCGTCCTGGTCCGCCACGCCGATCACCGCCGCCTCGAGGATGGAGTCGTGCGTCATGAGGCAGGCCTCGACCTCGAAGGGCGACACGTAGATGCCGCCCACCTTCAGCATGTCGTCGCTGCGGCCGCCGTAGGTGTAGTAGCCGTCGGCGTCGCGCGTGTACTTGTCGCCGCTGCGCGTCCACTCGCCGGCGAAGGTGCTCTTGGTCCTGGCGCGGTTGTTCCAGTACATGATCGCGGCGCTGGGGCCGCTGATCTGCAGTTCGCCGATCTCGCCGGGGCCGCACTCGTGGCCGTCGTCCGCGACGATGCGCAGGTCGTAGCCGGGCACCGCCTGGCCCGTCGTGCCGTAGCGCACCTGGCCCGGCCGGTTGGACAGGAAGATGTGCAGCATCTCGGTGGAGCCGATGCCGTCGAGGATCTCGGTGCCGTACTCGCGCGTCCAGCGCTCGCCGATATCGGCCGGCAGCGCTTCACCGGCGCTGGTGCACACGCGCACCTTGAGCTCCGACTTCTTCGGCCGGCCCGGGTCGGCGAGCAGCGCCGCATAGAGCGTCGGCACGCCGTAGAAGATGGTGGGCTGGAATTTCTTCAGCACCGAGAAGACATCCGCGGGTGTCGGCCGGCTGGCCAGCAGCACTGTCGTGGCGCCGACACTCATGGGGAAGGTGAGCGCGTTGCCCAGGCCATAGGCGAAGAACAGCTTGGCGGCGGAGAACACCACGTCGTCCTCGCGGATGCCGAGGATCGGGCGTGCATAGAGTTCCGCGGTCTGCACCAGGTGGCTGTGCAGGTGCACCGTGCCCTTGGGCATGCCGGTGGAACCGCTGGAATACAGCCAGAAGCAGGCGTCGTCGCTGCAGGTGCCGGCCACTTCGGCATCGGGCTTGCCCGACGCGATCATGTGCGCCACCGAGTTCGTGCCGGTTTCGCCGGCGACCACCATCTGTTCGAGCGTGGAGATGCTGCCGATCAGCGGCTCGAAGGTGGGCAGCAGCGGCCTGGAGACGAACAGCACCTGCGCGCGCGAATCGCGCAGCATGAAGTCGAAGTCCTTGGTGGTGAGCAGCGTGTTGGCGGCGACCGGCACCACGCCGGCGAGGATGCTGCCCAGGAACACGACCGGCCACTCCAGCGTGTCCAGCATCGCGACCATCACGCGGGTTTCCGGCGCGATGCCGCGCTGGCGCAGCGCGTTGGCGAAGCGGTGCGCCTGCTCCGCCAGTGCGCCGTACGTGAGCTGCTGGCCGGTGGACGCATCGATGTAGGCGACCTTGTCGGGGCGCGCCGCGTTGCGGGCGAGCAGGTCGTGCGCGGCGTTGTAGTCGCGCGGGATCTCCACGCGCGGCGGCGTGGTGCTGTGGTCGGCGTGGCTCAGGTGCATGCTTGTCTCCTGGTTGGTCCCGGTGTATCCCGGGATCCGGTGTTGCTGCTCCCGTAGGCTGGCGGTGAGCGCCGAAGGCCGAACCCCAGCGCTTCGCGCAGCTCGCTGGATCGCTGGGGTTCCCTTCGGTCACCGCCAGCCTACGAGCCGCAGCCTATCGAGCTTTACGCCGCCACTTTTTGCGTTGCCGCAAGGGCTTCCTGCAGCCACCCGCGGCACCACGCCGTCGCCAGTTCCTCCGGCATCGTGCCGGCGCTCGCATCGTGGCACCACACCTCGCCGATGCGCTGCGCGCCCAGGCCCTGCAGGCGCTCGTCGAACTTCCTGCCGCCGAAGCAGAAGGTCTGCGCATACGTGCGGTCGCCCAGCGCGATCACGCCATAGCGCACGTGGCCCAGGAACTTCGGCCGGCTGTCCAGCGATTCGTACAGGATCCGCGCGTTGTCGGGGACGTCGCCGGAACCGTAGGTGGACGTACAGATGAGATATACCGCATCCTCTTCGAAGGCGTCAATGTCGAGTCCGTCCATGAGGGCCACTTCGATCTCGTCCACGAGGTCGGCGCAGTCCATCTGGATGGCCTGGGCGACGTAGTCGGCCGTGCTGGTCATGGTGCCGACGAGGATCTTGAGCTTCATGCGGGGGGGTCCGTTGATGCAGTAAATTGCTTGACAGTGCGGGTCGTAGAAATATACTGCAATCTTGATCCAGGGCAAAGTTTCCGGAGAAAAGCCCGCGTCCCCATGACCGAAATCGAACCCCGCGCCACCCTGGCCGAGCTCGGCGCCCGCGTCCGCGCCTGGCGCGCCCGCCGCGGCATGACGCGCAAGCAGCTCGCCACCGATTCGGGGCTGTCGGAGCGCTTCCTCGCCGACGTCGAAACCGGCAAGGGCAACGTCTCCATCAATTCGCTGGAGGCCGCGGCCCGCGCTCTCAACCTCACCATCCTCGACCTGCTGCAGGACGCGCCGCGGCCCGCCATCGCGCGCGTGCAGGGCCTGCTCGCGCGGCTGGACGAACACCAGCTGGAGCAGGCGTACTCGCTGCTCGCCGCGTCGTTCGGCCTCGCCGATGCGCACGGCCGCGAACAGCGCATCGCGCTGGTCGGCCTGCGCGGCGCCGGCAAGACCACGCTCGGCGCGCAGCTCGCGCAGCAGCGCGGCGTGCCCTTCGTCGAACTGGACCGCGAGATCGAACGCGAGGCCGGCACGAGCATGTCGGAGATCCTGCTGCTGCACGGCCAGGCCGGCTACCGCCGCTACGAGCGCCGGGCGCTGCTGCGCATCGCCGAGGAACATGCCGACGGCGTGGTGATGACCACCGGCGGCAGCATCGTGAGCGAGCGCGAGACCTTCGACCTGCTGCAAAGCCACTTCTATTGCGTGTGGGTCAAGGCCAGCCCCGAGGAGCACATGAGCCGTGTCGTCGCGCAGGGCGACATGCGCCCGTTCAAGGCCGCGCGCGGCGAGGAGGGCGAGGTCTCGCGCGCCGCGATGCACGAGGCGCTGGAGGACCTGCGCCGCATCCTCGCCAGCCGCGAACCCCTCTACGCCCGCGCCGACGCCGTGGTGGACACCGCGGCGCGCAGCGTCAAGCAATCGCTCAAGGACCTGGAGCGCGCCGTGCCCGCGGGCCAGCCTTCGAGCCTGGAGACCCGATGAACGCACTGAGCGAACCGCTCCTGTCCAGGCAGGTGCTGGCCGGCGAGGAGCGAGAGCTGGTGAGCTTCGCCACCCATCCCTCGCGCTACCGCCACTGGAAGCTGTCCGTGGAGGGCGATGTCGCGCGCCTGAAGCTGGACATCGACGAGGAGGGCGGCATCCAGCCCGGCTACAAGCTCAAGCTCAATAGCTACGACCTGGGGGTCGACATCGAGCTGCACGATGCGTTGAACCGCATCCGCTTCGAGCATCCGGCGGTGAAGGTGCTGGTGTTCGAAAGCGGCAAGGACCGCATCTGGTGCTCCGGCGCCAACATCTACATGCTGGGCCTGTCGACGCACGCCTGGAAGGTGAACTTCTGCAAGTTCACCAACGAGACGCGCAACGGCCTGGAAGACTCCTCGCGCAACGAAGGCCTGAAGTCGCTCGCCGCGGTGACGGGCGCCTGCGCCGGCGGGGGCTACGAACTGGCGCTTGCCTGCGACCGCATCGTGATGGTCGACGACCGTTCCTCCACGGTGAGCCTGCCGGAAGTGCCGCTGCTGGGGGTGCTGCCCGGCACCGGCGGCCTCACGCGCGTGACCGACAAACGCAAGGTGCGGCGCGACCTGGCGGACATCTTCTGCACGACGAGCGAGGGCGTGCGCGCCGATCGCGCCCGGGCGTGGAAGCTGATCGACGAGTTCGCCAAGCCGCAGCAGTTCGGCGCGCTGGTGGACCAGGAAGTGGCGGCGCTGCGCGGCGCATCGACGCGCAACGGGCCGGCGCAAGGCATCGCGCTTACGCCCGTGCAGGCGAAGATCGACGACGCGGGCTACCACTACGAAGTGGTGGATGTGGCCATCGACCGCGCCGGCCGCATCGCGACCCTCACCGTCAACGCGCCCGGCGCCGCGATCGAGTCCACGCCCGAAGCGATCGTCGCCGCCGGCGTGGACTGGTGGCCGCTGAAGCTGGCCCGCGAGCTGGACGACGCGATCCTGAACCTGCGCACCAACGAGCTGGAGATCGGCACCTGGGTGCTGAAGACCCGCGGTGACGCGGAACGTGTCGCGCAGGCCGACGCGGTGCTGGCACAGCAGGCGGCGCACTGGCTGGTGCGCGAAACCACCGGCGCGCTGCGCCGCACGCTCGCCCGGCTGGACGTGACGAGCCGCTCGCTGATCGCGCTGGTCGACCAGGGCTCCTGCTTCGCCGGCACGCTGTTCGAGCTGGCGCTCGCCTGCGACCGCATCTACATGCTGGACCTGCCCGATGCGCCGGACGCGGCGCCGACTCTGCGCCTGACCGATGCCAACTTCGGCCGCTACCCCGAGGTGAACGGCCTCACGCGCCTGGCCACGCGCTTTCACGAGGACGCGGCGGCCCTGCAGCAGCTCGAAGGCGTGAAGGACAGCGTGCTGCGCGCCGCGCAGGCGCTGGAACTGGGCCTGGTGACGGTCACGCCCGACGACATCGACTGGGACGACGAGATCCGCCTGCTGCTGGAAGAGCGCGCCTCGCTGTCGCCGGACGCCCTCACGGGCATGGAGGCGTCGCTGCGCTTTCCCGGCCGGGAGACCATGGAGACCCGCGTGTTCGCCCGCCTGTCGGCGTGGCAGAACTGGATCTTCATCCGGCCCAACGCGGTCGGCGAGGAGGGCGCCCTGAAGCTGTTCGGCACCGGCAGGAAAGCCAGGTTCGACTGGAAGCGCATCTGACGACGACGTGAGCAACCCACCAGGAACTCCATGAGCAGCATCGACCTGCAGGCCAAGATCCCCAACAACGTCCACCTGGCCGACAACCGCCAGCTCCAGCGCGCGCTGGAGCACTGGCAGCCTGCCTTCCTGCGCTGGTGGGACGAGATGGGGCCGAGCGACTTCCGCGCCAACGAGGTCTACCTGCGCACCGCCGTGGGCGTCGACGCGCAGGGCTGGGCGCAGTACGGCTACACGCCGATGCCCGACTACCGCTGGGGCATCTTCCTGGCCGACCGGCAGGAGGGCCGCAAGATCGGCTTCGGCGACTTCATGGGCCAGGACGCCTGGCAGGAAGTGCCGGGCGAATTCCGCTCCATTTTCCGCCGCCTGATCGTCACGCAGGGCGACACCGAGCCGGCGTCGGTCGAACAGCAGCGCCTCCTGGGCCACACCGCGCCGTCGCTCTACGACCTGCGCAACCTGTTCCAGGTCAACGTGGAGGAAGGCCGCCACCTCTGGGCGATGGTGTACCTGCTGCACGCCTACTTCGGCCGCGACGGCCGCGAGGAGGCCGAGGAGCTGCTGGAGCGCCACAGCGGCGACCCGGACAAGCCGCGCATCCTGGGCACCTTCAACGAGCCCATGGACAACTGGCTGTCCTTCTTCATGTTCACCTACTTCACGGACCGCGACGGCAAGTTCCAGCTCAAGTCGCTGGCCGAGAGCGCGTTCGATCCGCTGGCGCGCAGCTGCCAGTTCATGCTGACCGAGGAGGCGCACCACATGTTCGTGGGCGAGACCGGCGTCGGCCGCGTGATCCGGCGCACGCTGGAAGTCATGAAGGAGCTCGACACCGACGACTGGAAGAAGGTGCGCAGCGCCGGCGCCATCGACTTGCCCACGATCCAGCGGTTCATGAACTTCTGGTTCACGAGCTCGCTGGACCTGTTCGGGTCGGAGGCTTCGTCGAACGCCGCCAACTACTTCAGCAACGGCATCAAGGGCCGGCCGGACGAGGGCCGGTTCGCCGACCACGTCGAGACCGACACCACCATGACCATCCAGGTGCCTGACGGGCAGGGCGGCGTGCGGGACGAGACGATCACCGTGCGCAACGGCATCAACGAGATCACCCGCCTGGAATACGCGAAGGACTGCAACATCGGCGTGACGCGCTGGAACATGCTGGTCAAGCGCGCCGGCGTGGCCTTCGAGTTCAAGCTGCCCGCCACGCGCTTTCGCCGCAGCGTGGGGGCCTGGGCGGGCATGCACACGGATCCGCAGGGCCAGCCGATCACGCAGGCGGAATTCGAGGCGCACCGGGCCGAATGGCTGCCGACGCAGGAGGACATCCGCTTCGTCAAGAGCCTCATGCAGCGCGTGACCGAGCCCGGCAAGATGGCCGGCTGGATCGCCCCGCCGGACCGGGGGATCAATGCGCAGCCGGTCGAATACGAATACGTGAAGCTCTGAGGTATTCCTCCCTCCCCCTCCGGGGGAGGGCCGGGGTGGGGGCTCTCCCGGCGCCCTTACGCCGCCAGCAGCTGCCGATGCTCCCGGTGCTGCCCCATCCGGAACAGCGACACCGCATCCACCAGCCGCTCCGCCTGCCGGCTGAGGCTCTCCGCGGCCGCCGCGGCTTCCTCCACCAGCGAGGCATTGCTCTGCGTCACGCGGTCGATCTGCGTGACGGCCTGGCTCACCTCCGCGATGCCCTTGGTCTGCTCCTGGGTCGCGCTGCTGATCTCGGCCAGCAGCAGCGTCATCTGCTGCACCTGCTCCACCACGTCCTTCATGCTGTCGCCGGCATGCACGGCCTGCTGTTCGCCCGCCTGCACCTTCTGCACGCTGGTCTCGATCAGCGTCTTGATCTCCTTGGCCGCCGACGCGCTGCGCTGCGCCAGTGAGCGCACCTCCGCCGCCACCACGGCGAAGCCGCGGCCCTGCTCGCCGGCGCGCGCGGCTTCCACCGCGGCATTGAGCGCCAGGATGTTGGTCTGGAAGGCGATGCCGTCGATCACGCCGATGATGTCGGCCATGCGGCGGCTGGCTTCCGTGATGCCGGCCATGGTGCCCACGAGCTGCGAGACCGCCTGCCCGCTCGCCTCCGCGGAGCGGCTGGCGGTCGACGCCATGTCGCTGGCGGCGCGCGTGGTGTCCGCGTTCGCCCGGACGGTGGCGCTGATCTGCTCCATCGACGCCGCGGTCTGCTGCAGGTTGCTCGCCTGCGTCTCGGTCCGCTGGCTGAGGTCCTGGTTGCCGGTGGCGATCTGCGTGGTGCCCGTGGCGATGTTCTCGCTGGATTGGCGCACGGTGGCCACCAGGTCCACCAGGCTGGCGTTCATCTGCGACAGGGCCTGCAGCAGCTGCGCCGCTTCGTCGCTGCCGTGCACGTCGATCTGCGAGCTGAGGTCGCCCTTGGCGACGGTGCGCGCGACTTCCACCGCGCGGCGCAGGCGGTCCACGATGCCGCGACTGAGCATCCAGCTCAGGAGGGCCAGCACCACCGCGGACACGGCGATCGATACGATGATCGCGACCTTGGCGAAGTGGGAGGACGCGCCGCTGTCCTCGTGGGCGGCGCGGGCGCGCTGCTCGATGAGGGTGCTGAGCGCTTCCATCTCCTTTTCCAGGCTGCGGAAGGTGGCCATGAATTCCTTCATCTGGCCGATGGCGGCGTTGCGGTCCGTGAACGCCAGCGCCACCAGCGCCTTGGAGCGGGCCAGGTACTGGTCCAGCGCCGGGCGGACCTTCGCGGTCGCGGCCTTCGTCTGCGCATCCAGCTCCATGGCTTCCAGCCGGTGCAGGCCGCCCTCGAACAGGGTCGCGTGTTCCTGCAGGTCCTTGCGGATCGCGTCCGCGGCGTCGGACGTCGCGTCCTGGCCGGCCATCAGCGCCGCCAGCACGTCGGCACGCAGGGCGTCATGCGCCATGTCGGCCTCCATCTGGCTCTTGAGCGCCGTCTCCGCCTGCAGCATCTGCGCGGAGCTCGCTTCCTGGTAGCTGGTGGCGACGTAGCCCGTCGCGCCCACGGTGATGACGAACAGCAATGCCAGCAGCGCCAGGCCGGTGAGCTTGCGTGCGATGGTGAGCTGGAAACCCATGCGTTACTTCCCCTCGTTCGATTCGTTGATCAACAGGCTTGCCTTTCCTTGTAAGTAAAGGTAAGCGAGACGGAAGCTATCACGCGCCCCTCGCGGCGCCGAAGGAACGAAAGTGCCGACGCGCGGCGTGACAGGGGGAAAGGGATCAGGCGGTCGCCGCGGCGGGACGAACGGCGTGGCGCGGCGCCCACGGATTCGCGTTCTTCAGACGCCGGTAAGGAAAGCATGGGTCGCGGCGCGGCGCGGGCCGCGCGCAGGCCGCATCGTAGAATGCGCCCTTCGGAGCGTAGCGCAGTCTGGTAGCGCATCTGGTTTGGGACCAGAGGGTCGCAGGTTCGAATCCTGTCGCTCCGACCACCCCCAGGGCCGCCATTCGCCGCGGCCCTTTGCTTTTCCGCACCCGCAGTCCGTCGTTCTTTCGCCGTAGGGAAATGGCCTGAGCGCATCTTGACGTCCCACAAGGCGGGCCCGGGCTGCCGCGCGATTCTTGAAGTCAGCCGCGCCGCCCGATGGCCAACCGGGCCAGCGCCGGCGTGGCCAGTGCCACCCCCTCATGACAGGAGCGAGAAGATGCCCATCACCAAACCCAGTCCCGTCACCACGCCCGTCCAGCCGGTGATCGCGCCGGTGCGCCCGGTGCACGACATCGACCTGCCCAAGAGCCTGTTCATCGACCACGCCGGCCTGCGCCTGCACATCGACTGGAAGGCCCTGTGCGGCAAGAACCCGTCGTTCAACTACGAGGTGCCGCTGGCCCCGGCCACGAACGCCCCGCTGCTCGATGTCACGCAGTTTCGCCGCATCAACGTGATGATCTCGGGAACCCAGTCCTCGGCCTCGATGTACCTGGGCAAGCTGGATGGTTCGCACTGCTGCGAAGTCAACACCCTGCCGATCGACAACCGCATCCACAGCTTCGAGGTCACGGGACCGCACATGCGCATCTACCTGCACGGCACCCCGGCACTGGGGGTCGAGGACGTGCAGCTCTGGGTGTACCTGAGGTCCTGAAGAGTCCATAGAGCAGGGGCCCGCGAACGCCCGCCGGCGATCCGACCGGCGGGCGTTTTTTCGTGGCGCTTGCGCTTGACGGCCCGGTGGGCGGGCCGCTACATTTCATTTGTACGTACAAATGTGCCAATGGAACAAAAGGACCCGCCCATGCTGACTCCCGTGCGCAAGACCGACCGCCGCATCCGTGCCACCTACGGCCGCTACCTCGAGGAGTTCGAGGTGGGCGACATCTACGAACACCGGCCCGGCCGCACGATCACGGAGGCGGACAACATCCACTTCTCGCTGCTGACGATGAACGCCCACCCGATGCACTGCGACAAGGCGTTCGCGGCGAAGAGCGAGTTCGGCCAGCTGCTGGTCAACAGCGGCCTGTCGCTGGCCGTGGTGCTGGGCATGACGGTCAACGACGTCAGCGCCAAGGCCATCGCCAACCTCGGCTGGACGGAGATCAAGCTGACTGCGCCGGTGTTCTGCGGCGACACGCTCTACGCCGAATCGGAAGTGCTGGCCGTGCGCGAGTCCAGGAGCCGGCCCACGCAGGGCATCGTGACCACCCGCACCCGCGCCTTCAAGCAGGACGGCACCCCGGTCATGGAGTTCACCCGCATGTCGCTGATCCCCAAGCGCGGCCACGCCGTCGACGACTGACCCGCCCGACCCGAAAACCAGGAGACAAGCCATGAACAGATCCACCTTCGTCCGCGCCGCGCTGCTCGCGCTGGGCGTGGCCGCCGCCGGTGCGGCGCAGGCCGCTTACCCCGACAAGACCATCCGGCTCGTCGTCGGCTTCCCGGCCGGCCAGGCCACCGACATGATCGCCCGCGTCTTCGCCAAGAAGCTGCAGGACACGCTGGGCCAGCCCGTGATCGTCGACAACAAGGCGGGCGCCGCCGGCATCATCGGCTCCGAGCTGGTCGCCAAGGCGCCGGCCGACGGCTACACGCTGGTGGTGGGCTCCAGCGGCACGATGGCCATCAACCCGAGCCTCTACTCGAAGCTGCCGTACCACCCGCTCAAGGACTTCCAGCCGGTGAGCATCCTGGCCGTGGTGCCGCTGTTCCTGGCGGTGAACCCGCAGTTCCCGGCGCAGACGGCGGCCGACCTGGTCAAGCTCGCCAAGGCCTCGCCCGGCAAGATCAACTACGGTTCCGCCGGCAGCGGCGTGACCAGCCACCTGACGATGGAACTGTTCAAGCAGGCCCAGGGCATCGACCTGATCCACGTGCCCTACAAGGGCAGCCCGGCGGCGGTCACCGACCTGATCGGCGGCCAGGTGAACGTCATGTTCGACACGGGCCCGGCGCTGCTGCCGCACATGCGTTCCGGCAAGGTGCGCGTGCTGGCGGTGGCCAGCAAGCAGCGCAACGCCGCGGCGCCGAACGTGCCGACCATGGCGGAAGCGGGCCTCGGCCACTTCGAGGCGCCGGCCTGGGTCGGCCTCGCCGCGCCCAAGGGCACGCCGAAGGAAGTGATCGACGCGCTGCAGAAGGCGCTGGCCTCCTGGCGCGACGCCCCCGAGGTGCGCGAGCAGCTCACCGCCGTCGGCGCCGAGCCGGCCACCATGAGCGCCCCTGAATTCACGAAGTACATCCAGGCGGAAATCGACAAGTGGGCCCTGGCGGTGAAGCTCTCCGGCGCCAAGGTGGATTGAGGCCATGACGCAACCGACCCTGTCTTCGCGCCTGGCCGGCTTCTCCGCCGGGTTCCGCCTCGAAACCGTGCCGGACGAGGTCCGCACGCGGGCCAGGCACCTGATCCTCGATGCCCTGGGCATCGCGATCGCCTGCACGCAATGGGACTTCGCCCGCGTCACGCTGGCCGGCCTGCGCGAGCTGGCCGGCCCCGGCGGCGACGTGCCGGTGATCGGCCACGGCGAATCGCTGCCGCTGCGCGACGCAGTCGCGATGAACGCGCTGCTGGTGCACGGCCTGGACTACGACGACACGCATCCCGCCGGCGTGATCCACGCCACCACCTCGGTGCTGCCGGCGGCGCTGGGCCTGGCCACGCGCCTGGGCAGCTCGGGGCGGGACCTGCTGGCCGCCTACATCCTGGGCATGGAGACCACCACGCGGCTGGGCGCCGCGGCCAGGGGCGGCTTCCACCAGGTCGGCTTCCATCCCACCGGCCTGATCGGCACCTTCGGCTGCACGCTGGCCGCCGCGCGCCTGCTGGGTCTGGACGAAGAAAGGACGGTGCAGGCCCAGGGCATCGCTCTGTCCTTCGCCTCCGGCAGCCTGGAATTCCTCAACGACGGCGCCTGGACCAAGCGCCTGCATCCGGGCTGGGCTGGCGCGGCGGGCATCACCGCCGCCACGCTGGCGAAGAACGGTTTCGTCGGCACCCGTGCCGCGTACGAGGGGCGCTTCGGCCTGTACAACAGCCACCTCGGTGCGCTGGCCGAGAAGTGCGACCTGGACCTGGTCGCCGCGGGGCTGGGCACGGTCTGGGAGACGAACAACGTCGCCATCAAGCCGGTGCCGGCCTGCCACTTCACGCATGCCTGCGCCGACGCGGCCAGCCTGCTGCATCGCGACTGGAACAACGCACCGGTCCAGCGCATCGTGGCGCGCGTGCCGGCCGGCGTGATGAAGACCGTCTGCGAGCCGATAGAGAACAAGCGCCGCCCGGCGAATGCCTACGAGGCGCAGTTCAGCATTCCTTATTCCGTCGCCACCGGCCTGCGCTTCGGCCGCTTCACGCTCGACGCGCTGGAGCCGGCCGCCTACCAGGACCCGCAGACGCTGGCGCTGGCCGCCCTGGTGGAATGCGAAGCCGACCCCAAGGCGGACTTCCCGCGCTACTACGGCGGCGAGGTGATCGTCGAACTCGCCGACGGCCGCACGCTCAGGCACAGCGAGCCGATCAACCGCGGCGCCGCCACGCGCCCGATCAGCAATTCCGACATCGTGGCCAAGTTCCACGACAACGCCGCCCGCGCCGTCGATCGCGCGCAGGCCGACCGCATCCTTCACGCCGTGCTCTCGCTGGAGCAGGGCAGCGCCCGCGACCTGGCGCAACTTCTGGGCGTGCGCGCCCGCCTGGAGAACAAGCAATGAACGCCCGCCACCACCCCGCCGTGGAACAAGACGCCGAACAGGAAGGCCTGATCCTGGACATGCTGGATCGCTTCCTGGCCGTGGAGGTCAAGCCCTACGTGCACGACCTCGAGCACGACGACATCTATCCCGCGGAGATCGTGGAGAAGATGAAGGAGATGGGCCTGTTCGGCTGCATCATCGACCCGGAGTACGGCGGCCTGGGTCTCTCCACCTCCACCTACGCCAAGATCATCGAGCGCATGTCGGCGGTGTGGATGTCGATCTCCGGCATCGTCAACTCGCACCTGATCATGGCGATGACGGTGCAACGCAACGGCACCGAGGAACAGAAGAAGCAGTTCCTGCCCCGCTTCGCCACCGGCGAACTGCGCGGCGGCGTCGGCCTGACCGAGCCCGATGCCGGCACCGACCTGCAGGCGATCCGCACGGTGGCCAGGCGCGAGGGCGACACCTACGTCGTCAACGGCACCAAGATGTGGATCACCAACAGCCTGTACGGCAACTGCCTGGCGCTGCTGGTGAAGACCGACCCCAAGGCGGAGCCGCGCCACAAGGGCATGAGCCTGCTGATCGCCGAGAAGGGCGAGGGCTTCATCGTCAGCAAGAAGCTGGAGAAGCTGGGCTACAAGGGCATCGACACGTGCGCGCTGGCCTTCGAGGACTACCGCGTGCCGGCCGACCGCCTGATCGGCGGCGTGGAAGGCAAGGGCCTGCAGCAGATCCTGGGTGGCCTGGAGCTCGGTCGCATCAACGTGGCCGCCCGCGGCCTCGGCGTGGCGCAGGCCGCGCTCGACGAAGCCGTGGCCTATTCGCAGGTGCGCAAGACCTTCGGCAAGCCGATCTGCGAGCACCAGGCGATCCAGCTGAAGCTCGGCGAGATGGCGACCCGCACCCAGGCCGCGCGCCTGCTGGTGTACGCGGCCGCCGAAGCCTACGACCGCGGCGAGCGCTGCGACATGGAAGCCGGCATGGCCAAGTACTTCGCCACCGAGGCGGGGCAGGAGAACGCGCTGGAAGCCATGCGCATCTTCGGCGGCTACGGCTACTCCAAGGAATACAACGTGGAGCGCCTCTATCGCGATGCGCCCCTGCTGCTGATCGGCGAAGGCACCAACGAGCTGCAGCGCATCATCATCGCCAAGCAACTGATCGAGAGGAACCCGGCTTGAACGCGCGCGACCCCATGGCTTCCATCACCCCCGATGCCGCGCAAGCCCCGGCGCCCGCGAACCTGCCGCTGGCCGGCGTGCGCATCATCGCCGTCGAACAGTACGGCGCCGGCCCCTTCGGCACCCAGCACCTGGCGGACCTGGGCGCCGAGGTGATCAAGATCGAGAACCCGAACGAAGGCGGCGACGTCGGCCGCGTGGTCGGCCCGCATTTCTTCGGGCCCGGCGACAGCCACTTCTACCAGTCCTTCAACCGCAACAAGAAGAGCATCACGCTGGACCTGAAGAAGCCCGAGGGCCGCGAGGCGCTGCGCCGGCTGGCCAGGGATGCCGACGTGGTGTTCGACAACCTGCGCGGCGACCTGCCGGCCAAGCTCGGCCTCACCTACGAGCACCTGAAGGACGTGAACCCGGCGATCGTCTGCGGCCACCTGTCCGCCTACGGCCGCACCGGCTCGCGCGCGGCCTGGCCCGGCTACGACTACCTGATGCAGGCCGAGGCCGGCTACCTGTCGCTCACCGGCGAGCCGGACGGCCCGCCCGCGCGCATGGGCCTGTCGATCATCGACCTCATGACCGGCACCACGGCGGCGATGGGCATCCTCGCCGGCGTGATCGGCGCGCGCGCCACCGGCATCGGCCGCGACATCGACGTGAGCCTGTTCGACGTGGCCCTGCACAACCTGGCCTACGTCGGCACCTGGTACCTCAATGCCGGCAAGGCGATCGGCCGCGAGAAGCGCTCGGCCCATCCCTCGCTCACGCCCAGCCAGCTCTATCGCACGCAGGACGGCTGGATCTTCCTGATGTGCAACAAGGACAAGTTCTGGGGCGTGCTGTGCAACTGCATCGGCAAGCCCGAATGGGCCGACGCGCCGGAATACAGGACCTTCAAGGAGCGCCTGGCCAACCGCGATCGCATCACCGGGGAACTCGACGCCGTGCTGCAGGCGCGCACGACCGAGGAGTGGATGAAGCTCTTCGCCGGCAAGGTGCCCGCCGCGCCGGTGTACGACGTGGCCCAGGCCCTGGACAACGACTTCGTCGCGGAGCAGGAGCGCCTGCTGGAGTTCCCGCACGAGAAGGGGCCCATCCGCATGATCGCGTCCCCGGTGCGCGCCGGCGTGCATCCGACCCGGCCAGCGCCGGCCATGGGCGCGGACACGCAAGCGGTGCTGCAGGGTGTCGGCTACAGTGCGGAGCAGGTCGCCGCGATGAAGGCCGGCGGCGTCACCTGATCCCTTCATGACCGAAAGCCCCTCCGCTCCCGTCGCCATGCGCCCGCTCGCGCTGGCCGGCGGCCAGCCGCGCTACCTGCAGCTCGCGCAGACGCTCCTCAACGAGATCGAGGGCGGCAAGTACCCGGTCGGCTCGCAGCTGCCGACCGAGTTCGCGCTGTGCGAGCAGTTCGGCGTGAGCCGGGCGACGGCGCGGGAGGCGGTCAAGCGGCTGGTGCAGATGGGGCTGGTGGTGCGGCAGCCGCGCGTGGGCACCACCGTGCGCGCCCGCAGCGCCAGCACGGGCTACCGCCAGAGCACGACGGAAGTGGGCGACCTGCTGCAGTACGCGGCCGACACCACGCTGCGGATCGAATCGCGCGAGACGCGCGAGATCGACGCCGCGCAGGCCGAAATGCTGGAGGCCTCGCCCGGCGAGACCTGGCTGCACCTGAAGGGCCGCCGCCATGCGCCGGGGCAGCCCCAGCCGATCTGCACCACCGAGCTGTGGCTGCACCCGGCCTTCCGCTCGATCCGGGGCCTGGAAGGGGCGCTCACGAGCGCGGTGCATTCGGCGATCGAGCAGCAGTTCGGCGAGGTGATCACCGAGGTCGAACAGGAGATCCGCGCCGTGGCGCTCGGCCGCGCCGATGCGCAGGCACTCGACGCGCCGGCGAAGAGTCCGGCGCTGTGGGTCTGCCGCAAGTACCGCAACCGCCTCGGCCAGCTGGTGGAACTCGCGATCAGCACGCACCCGGCCGACCGCTTCAGCTACAGCACCGTGCTGCGGCGCGAATGGGGCGCGGGCGGCCGATGACGAACACCTGGCGGCCGCTGGCCGTGACGCTGGCCATCCAGGCCCTGGTGGCGATGGCGCTGATCGCCGTGCCCGTGATGGCCCCCGTGCTGGCGCAGGACCTGGGCATCTCCAGCACCTATGTCGGCATCTACGTCGGCGTCGTGTATGCCGCCGCGATGCTGGCCAGCCTGTCGGCCGGGGCCGCCGTCGCCCGCTTCGGCGCGATCCGGGTCAGCCAGGTCGCACTCGTTCTCTGTGCCGCGGGCCTCGCGCTCTCCACCCTGGGATCGGTGTGGGCCATGGCCCTGGGCGCCGTGCTGGTGGGGCTGGGCTACGGCCCCGTGACGCCGGCCAGCTCGCACCTGCTGGCCCGCACGACGCCGGCCGACCGCATGTCGCTGGTGTTCTCCATCAAGCAGACCGGCGTGCCGCTGGGCGGCGTGCTGGCCGGCGCGCTGGTGCCGCCCCTGCTGGTGCTCGGATGGCGCGGCGCGCTGCTGGCCGTCGCGGCCGCGAACATCGCCTGCATCTTCGTCGCGCAGCCGCTGCGCGCGCCGCTGGACGCCGACCGCGATCCGCACCGGCCGCTGGTGCTGGGCAACCTGGCGCAGCCGATCCGCATCGTGCTGGCGCATCCGCCGCTGCGCCTGCTGGCGGGCGTGTCCTTCCTGTTCTCGATCGCGCAGCTCTCGCTCACGACCTATCTGGTGACCTACCTGCACGACATCCTCTCCTACGGGCTGGTGGCGGCGGGCCTCGCGCTGTCGGTGTCGCAGGCCGCCGGCGTCGTCGGGCGGGTGCTGTGGGGCTACGTGTCGGACCGCTACCTGGGCGCGCGCCGCATGCTCGCCACGCTGGCGGCGCTGGTGAGCGTCTGCGCGCTGCTGACCGCGGCGCTGCAGCCGGCGATGTCCACCGCCGTGGTGCTGGTGGTGCTCGCGCTGTTCGGCGCTTCGGCGATCGGCTGGAACGGCGTGTACCTCGCGGAAGTGGCCCGCGAAGCGCCGGCGGGCCAGGCGAGCATCGCCACCGGCGGCACGCTGGCGATCACCTTCCTCGGCGTGGTGCTGGGCCCGCCCGCCTTCGGCGCGCTGTCGGGCGCCACGGGCAGCTACCGCATCGGCTTCGTGGCCGTCGCGCTGGCGCTGGTCCTCTGTCTCGCCGCCTTGCTGCGGCCCCTGCGCAAGGGGGCCGCCCCGATCCGGAGCATTCCATGAACCCGTCCGCCCGCAGCTATCTCTTCGTTCCCGGCGACCGGCCGGAGCGCTTCGACAAGGCCGTCGCCACCGGCGCACATGCCGTGATCCTCGACCTCGAGGACGCCGTGACGCCCGAGCGCAAGGTGCAGGCCCGCCAGGCCATCGCGCAGTGGCTGGCGCAGACCTCGGCGCGCGCCTTCGTGCGCGTCAACCCCGAGGGCACGCCGTGGCACGACGACGACTGCGAGCTGCTGGTCGATTCCGCCCAGCTCGCCGGCGTGATGGTGCCCAAGGCGGAGGACCACACCAGCATCGCGCGGCTGGCGCGCCACCTCGGCGACGGCCAGGAGCTGATCCCGCTGGTGGAAACGGTGGCCGGCCATTTCGAGGCCGGCGCGCTGGCGCGCATCCCGCGCGTGAGCCGGCTGGCGTTCGGCTCCTTCGATTTCATGGCCGATTCGGGCATCCAGGCCGACGGCGAGGAGCTCGATGCGGTGCGCACGAACCTCGTGCTGGTCTCGCGCCATGCCGGCCTGCGCCCACCGATCGATGGCGTGTCGCTGGCGATCGACGACGCGGCGCAGCTCGAAGCCGACGTGCGGCGCTCGCGCCGCTTCGGCATGGGCGCCAAGCTGTGCATCCACCCGAAGCAGGTGCCCATCGTGCATGCCGGCTTCGCGCCGAAGCCGGAGGAGGTGGCCTGGGCGCGGCGCGTGATCGAGGCGCTGGCGTCCGGGCCGCTCGGCGCCATCGCGGTGGACGGCAAGCTGGTGGACCGGCCGATCGCCTTGCGGGCCGAGGCGATCCTGGCCGAAGCGGGCGAGGGCGCGTCCGCCTGAGATAATCGGCGCGCCGGCGGCCTTGCGTCGCCGCGCGCTCCCTGGTTCCCCCAGGGCATCCACCTGCCCGTAGCTCAACTGGATAGAGCAGCTGCCTTCTAAGCAGCAGGTCGGGGGTTCGAGTCCCTCCGGGCAGGCCAGATCGGCGTCCCACCAAGTCCCAAATCGTCTCGAAAGCCGCGTCTCCAGAGCACACCGGCAAGCCGGCCGGCGACAAGCACGCGGATGGCGCCGGCACGTACCTGTTGGCTCGCCAGCGGCGGGACAAGGCCCGTGAGTTGTTGGCGGAAGGCCTCGACCCTCGCCTCGCCAAGCGGGCCGGGAAGCTCGCCACTGCCGCCGCTGCGGCGAACACGTTCGAGGCTGTGGCCCGGGAACTTCACGCCACGAAGGCGGGCTCCTGGAGTCCGAACTACGCTGCGCGCTGGATCGAGCGCAGAGAGAAGGATGTCTTTCCGTACCTGGGCGGCCTGCGCCTGCCGGACATCACGGCGCCAATGGTGCTGGAAGTCCTCCGCAAGGTAGAGAAACGGGTGCCAACGAAACCGCCCACACGTTGCGTCAAACGACGGGTCATCAATTCGGAGTGACTCGCGCCGGTTCCGCGATGTCCGTCGTGCAGGAAAGGAGCAAGGGCGGCAGCGCTGCCTGCCCCGCGGAGCCAGGCGCCAACCGGCTCGCTCCTTGCAGCACGAGGGTCCGGGCGAGTGCGGCCGCAGTCGCCCGGGCCGGCTGCGCTGCATCCAGCCGCGGCGGCAATGCGCCGGAACGTCGCTCCAGGTACACCGCGCCATACCAGACCGGCGCGTGGGTGCGGCCCGCCGCATCGCGCACCTCCACGTTCGAACTCCACAGGCGCAGCACCTGCCGCATCGCAGGCTGATCGGAAGCCGGCGCGACGAAGGTCAGC
Source organism: Ramlibacter sp. AN1133 (assembly GCF_037890035.1). Taxonomy (NCBI): domain Bacteria; kingdom Pseudomonadati; phylum Pseudomonadota; class Betaproteobacteria; order Burkholderiales; family Comamonadaceae; genus Ramlibacter; species Ramlibacter sp. AN1133. Next base: position 14,948 of record NZ_JBBKTQ010000024.1, on the reverse strand, counting down.
ACCGCCCGGCGACCCTGGTCGAGACGCGGAAGGACCGGCCTCTCGTCCTGGCTGGCCTGCGATGCGAAGGCCAGCAGGACCGACTGCGTGTTCCATCGTGGCGCCTGCTGCCAGCCGACCTGCTGCAGGAGACGCAGGGCATCCTCGCGGCTGCATGCCAGCTGCAGGTCGAAGCGCTCCTCTTCGTCGCCCGCCATTTCGCGACGCTGCAACGGCAGCCGTCGCCAGCCCTCACGCTGCCAGTCGGCCCCGGAGAGCACCTGCGGCCGCGGCGGCGCCAGCGCATAGAGCTTCTGGTCCGCAGCGCCGTGCCAGCGGCTCCAGCCCGCCAGCATGACGACGATCGCGAGCCCGGCGACGGCAGCGAGCTTTCGCGGCGCCAGGTCCTCGCCCACGGCGCGGCGCGTGTAGACCATGGAAACGAATGCGACCCAGGCCAGCCCGAAGCTCGCGCCGGCGGCCACGTCGGAAAACCAGTGGGCACCAAGATAGAGCCGCGAGAAGGCCACCATCACGACGTACAGCGTCACCGCCATGCCGACGCCGCTGCGCCAGGTGCCGGACTGCCGGCGGCTGACCAGGAATGCCAGGAACCCCAGCACGACGACCGAAACGGTCGCGTGGCCGCTCGGAAAGGAGAACTGCTCGCCGCCGTCGTAGAGTGCGAGCGGGCGCTGCCGGCCGAGCGTGTTCTTCAGGACCTGGACCATCAGCTCCGCAAACGCGGCCGAGCCCACCCAGTACGTTGCGGTGCGCCAGCACCGTCGCCACAGGAGCCAGGCCAGCACCACGGCCACGAGCGGCAGCATCACCCCGACGCTGCCCGCCTGCGTGACCAGCACCATCAGCTGGTCGGCGGCAGGCGTGCGCAACTGCTGCAGGAAGCCGAACACACTCAGGTCCGCCTGCACCAGCGGATCCTTCGCCACGACATCCTCCAGCAGGCCGAAGAACAGCCAACCTGCGGCCAGCAGGATCCCCATGCCGGCGAGCATGCCCTGCGAACCCGTGCCGGCCGGCTCGAGGACGAGCAGCGGCAGGCGTGCGAGACGCGAGCTCCTGCGGCGCAGGAACACCACGGCGGCATCGCGCCAGCGTGCGGCCAAGGGCGCCAGGCGCCGGCGCAGCAGGCCGACCGAGAACGCCGCCAGCCAGAGCAGGGCTGCGAGCACGATCAGCAGCAGCGCGATGCGGCCACTGACCCGTTCGGCGAGCTGGAGGGACGAGCCGAACAGCGCCCCGGGGAGGATGTGCACGGGCGCCCACAGCAAGGCCGAGAGGATGTTCATCCCGTAGAACCGGGCGCGCGGCATCGCCCCCAGGCCGGCGAGCAGCGGAACGAACGCGCGCAGCGCGCCGGCAAAGCGGGCGATGAAGATGCTGGCCGCACCGCGCCTGCGCACCAGGTCCTGCGCGCGATCGAGCCACTGTGCACGCGTGTTCGCGATCTCCCGCATGCGCTCCCGCAGGCGCGGATGCCGGCCGGCCTCGAAGCTCAGGGCGTCGCCCGCGACCGCACCGGCGAAGGCGATGGAGACCGTCGGCAGCCAGGGCAGCGATCCATGGCCGACCAGGACGCCGGCGCAGAACAGGATGACCGCGGCGGGAACGAAGGTGCCGACGACTGCCAGGGATTCCGTGAATGCGACGAGGCCCACCACCGCGAGGGCCAGGACCGGATGGACGCCCGCTGTATCGATGAGGGCTCTGACCGTCGGCCCGGTCATCTTGCGTCTCCGGTTTTCGTACCGGTCACGGCGCCCATCCCTGGATCCCATCCTCGCCGAAAGCAGCTCCGGCGGGGACCGCGCCCAGCGCCCCAGCCTGCGTTTTCGCACTCGTGGCCGCCTCGGTCACGGAGTACCTCGGGCGTCGGTTCGCGGAGCATCGGGCATGCGGCCTTCTTGCGGCCTATCCGGCCCGCGCCACCACCGGTGGCGCGCACAGCCAGGCCGACGCAGCGGCAAGGATGGCACGCAATCCGGTTTCCAGGGTGGGATGGATCACCGGCGCGAACATCGGCGAGTGGTTGCTCGGGATGCGGTTGACCGCCTTCTCCTGCACGGCCTTCGCGTACAGCTGCGGGTCGGTGCCGCCCACGAACCAGAACACGTAGGGCACGCCCCAGGTGCGACCGAAGACGCTGAAGTCCTCGCTGGCCGACGCCGGGTTCGCTGCCAGCGTGGCCCTGGCGCCGAACTCGGCGTGGAAGGCGTCGGCCAGCGTGCGCGTGGCCTGCACGTCGTTCTCCGTGAGCGGATAGCTGTTGATCGTGGTGAACTCCGGCGGCCGCTCGGCACCCGACGCATCGCATTCGGCGCAGCAGATGCGGCGGATGGCCTTGAGCATGTACTCGCGCGTGTCGTCGCTGAAGGTGCGCATGTTCAGCTTGATCGTCGCGTCGTCCGGGATGATGTTCTCCTTGGTGCCGGCCTGCAGCGAGCCGACGGTGAGCACCGCGGGCTCCGAAGGCGCGATCTCGCGCGAGACGATCGTCTGCAGCCGCAGGGTGGTGGCCGCGGCCATGATCACCGGGTCGATGGAGGTCTGCGGTTGCGAGCCGTGCGAGCCGCGCCCGAAGAGGCGGATCTTCAGGCTGTCGCCGGCCGACAGTGCGACGCCCGGGCGGAAGTTCACCGTGCCGGCGGCGCCGACCATGACGTGCTGGCCCAGGATGATGTCGGGCCGCGGGAAGCGGCCTTCGCCCCAGTCGCGCACCATGCTGGCGGCACCCTGCGCGGTCTCCTCCCCCGGCTGGAAGACGAGCATCGCGGTGCCGGACCACGCACCACGGTTCTCTGCCAGGATGCGCGCGGCTCCCAGCAACCAGGTCACGTGCATGTCGTGGCCGCAGGAATGCGCGACGCCGACGGTGGCACCGTCCTCGTCCTTCGAGGTGACGGTGCTCGCATAGGGCAGGCCGGTCTTCTCCTGCATGGGCAGGGCGTCCATGTCGGCGCGCAGCATCACGGTGGGGCCGGCGCCGTTGCGCAGCACGGCCACGACGCCAGTGACGCCGATCTCGCGGGTGACCTCGTAGCCCAGGGCCTGCACGTAGTCGGCGGCGATCTTCGCCGTGCGAACCTCGTGCATGGACAACTCCGGATGGCGGTGCACATCGGTGTAGATCGCCTCGAGTTCGTCCAGCAGCGGCTGTCCAAGCTGTTTCAGGGCTTGCGTCAAGGGGCTCATGCGCTGCTCCTTCCGTGAGACTCTGCATCCTAGGCCTGGGCGGCTGCTGCCGCCTGCCGCGCATGCGCATCGGCCAGCATCTCGCGCAGGGAATGCCGTTCCTGGATGAGGGCGCGGTATTCGTCGGGCAGGGAGCGCACGGTCTGCTCGGCGTCGGCCAGGATCCCCACGATGACGACCAGCGACTGCAGGGTGGAAATCTCGACCACCCGCACCGGCTCGCCGTCGTTGATGAGGGGCACGTTGTTCTCGTGCAGTGCATGCAGCACCAGCTTCACACCGATGAAGGCGAGGATGGTCGCCAGCCCGCAGGAGAGGTACAGCAGCCGCTCCAGCAGGCGCCGGCTCTGTCCGGTGTGGCCCTCGATCGCGGCGAGGGACTTGGGCGCGAGCGCCGCGTCCGCCGGCGGCCCCTCGATCTTGTATCGCATTTGCGATACACTGCCGGCATGAAGACTGCAACCCTGCCCGCCATTCGCGTCGAGCCCGAGCTGCGCGAGAAGATCGAGGCGGTGCTCGATCAGGGCGAGACCTTGTCCAGCTTCATGGAAGCGACGCTGCGCAGCGCGGTGGAATTCAGGGCGATCCGGAACGAATTCCACGCGCGTGGCAAACGCTCGCAGGAGCACTTCGACGCCACCGGGATCTCGTACGCCACGGAAGAAGTCCTGGAGAAGCTGCGGGCCAAGACGCAGCGGCGGCGCGAGCAACTGCTCCGCAAATGAGCTTCACGGTTCGCTGGAGCGAGGCAGCCCTGGCCGACCTTGAGCGTCTGCACGAATTCCTGCTGCAGCGCGCCACGGTCCTGGAAGACCTCGATCTGGCGGACCGGGCGCTCGAGGCGATCCAGTCGGCCGGCGACGATCTGCTTGCGCGCACACCCTTCAGCTTTCGCAAGGCCGCACGCAGCCCGGTCTGGCGCGAACTCGTCATCCCTTTCGGAAGCACTGGGTATGTCGCTCTCTATGAAATCCGCCCCGCCAGCCAACTCGTCGTGGTCCATGCGGTGCGGCATCAGCGCGAGGAAGACTACCATTGACAGAACGTGAGGCGTAGGAGAGCCAAAGCTCGATGGTCGCTGTCGGCCCCTCTGGAGAAGATCGAGGAACGGCGGTTCGACCTGCGAATCCAGCAGGAAGAAATGACGGTACCTCTGGCGGTACCTGGATCCATCGAATTAGGAAGCGCCAGCATTGGCGCGCCCAGGCGGCCGGTATTGGGCACCCTCCGGGCAGGCCAATTGGGGTCCCTGGAAGTCCCAAGTCGTCTCCAAGACCGCGTTTTTCAGAGGGAGACGGCCAATCAGGCTGTTCCAGACGCTCCCGGCCCGTACCATCGCTGGCATAGACAGTCGGCAGATGCACGGTCATCAGTCAGCCCACTGCTGAAAGCGGTCCTTGCTTCGTCGAAGGTGCTGTGGTGCCTCGCTTTAGCCAACCGGCACAGGCCTGCTGCAAGTCATCGAGATAAGTGAACACCGCCGGGACGACCAGCAGGGAGAGCAATGTCGACGTGATCAGCCCGCCGAGCACCGAGATCGCCATCGGTTGACGGAAGCTCGGGTCGGCCCCCACGCCCATTGCCAAGGGCAGCATGCCCGCACCCATTGCTATGGTGGTCATCACGATCGGGCGGCTGCGCTTGTGGCAGGCGTCCACCAGGGCCTCGGTGCGGCGCATGCCGCCACGGCGCGCCACGATGGCGTATTCCACGAGCAGAATCGAGTTCTTCGTCACCACGCCCATCAGCATGACGAGGCCGATCATCGACGGCATCGACAGGCCGCTGCGCGTCACCAGCAGGGCCACGAAGGCGCCGCCGATCGACAGGGGCAGGGCGGCCAGGATGGTCACCGGCTGCAGGAAGTCCTTGAACAGCAGCACCAGCACGCCCCAGATGCACAGCACGCCGACGGCCATCGCCACGCCGAAGCTCACGAACAGCGCCTGCATCTCCTGCGCGTCGCCCAGTTCCACCACCTTCACCTGCGGCGGCAGCTTGCGCAGCGAAGGCAGCGCGAGCGCCTCCTCGTGCAGTTCACCCAGGCTGCGCGATCCCAGTTCCACCTCCAGCGTCACGTTGCGGCGGCGGTCCAGCCGGGCGATCTGCGCCGGCCCGCTGGCCAGCTGCAGCGAAGCGACGTTGGCCAGCAGCACGGGCCCATCCTTGCCGGGGACGGTGAGGCGCTGCAGCGCCTGCAGGTCGGCCCGTGCGCTGTCCGGCAGCTTGACGCGCACCGGGACCTGGCGCTCGCTCAGGTTCAACTTGGGCAGGCCGGTGCTGTAGTCGCCGGCGGTCGCCACGCGCACCGTCTCCGCGATGCTGGCCGCCGTCACGCCGAGGTCCGCGGCGCGCGCGAAGTCCGGCCGCACGATGATCTCCGGCCGCGCGAGGCTGGCGCTGGAGGACACGGTGCCGATGCCCTTGAGCGTGCGCAGTTCGCGCTCCGCCCGCTGCGCCACCGAGGCGAGCACGGCCGCATCGTCGCCCTGCAGCACGATCTGCATCTTCACGCCGTTGTCCTGCGCGCCGACGCCGAAGCGCGCACCGGGGATCTCGGACAGGCGCTTGCGGATCTCCCCCTCGATCGCCCGCACCGAAGCGTGGCGCTGGGTGCGGTGGGTGAGCGAGAGCGTGAGCACCGCGCGCCGCGCTTCGGCCGCCGTCCCCGGAGCGAACACGTCGCCCGAGGAGCCGCCGCCCACCGAGCTGAAGACGTGCTTGACGTCCGGCACCGTCAGCGCCACCTGGCGTGCCCGCTCCGCGATCGCCAGCGTCTCGGCCAGCGTGCTGCCCGGTGGCAACTCGATGTTCACCTGGGTCTGCGCGCGGTCGCCGGCCGGCACGAAGCCCGTGGGCAGCAGGGCGACGAGGCTGACCGAGGCGACGAAGAACAGGCCGGCGCCGAAGGCCGTCACGGCACGGTGCTTCAGGCACCAGCGCATCGCGCGCAGGTACCAGGTCATGAGCTTGCCATCCTGCTCCTCGTGCAGGCCGCCTCTGAGCAGGTACGCGGCCATGACCGGCGTGAGGAAGCGCGCCACCAGCAGCGAGGCGAGGATGGCCACCACGGCGGTCCAGCCGAACTGCTTGAAGAACTTGCCGGGAATGCCGCCCATGAAGGCCGTGGGCAGGAACACCGCCACCAGCGCGAAGGTGGTCGCGATCACGGCCAGCCCGATCTCGTCGGCCGCATCCAGCGCCGCCTGCATCGGCGACTTGCCCATGCGCAGGTGGCGCGAGATGTTCTCCACTTCCACGATGGCATCGTCCACCAGGATGCCCACCACCAGCGCCAGCGCGAGCAGGGTCACCGTGTTGAGCGTGAAGCCGAAGGCCGCCATGCCGAGGAAGGCAGGGATCGCCGACAGGGGCAGGGCGGCCGCCGCGACCAGGGTTGCGCGCCAGTCGCGCAGGAACCACCAGACGACCAGGATTGCCAGCACCGCTCCTTCGTACAGCAGGTGCATGGAGCCGTCGAAGTTCTCCTGCACCGGCTGGGAGTTGTCGATCTCCTCGCGCAGCTGGATGCGCGGCGACTCCGCGGAGAGTTTCTTCAGCGCGGAACGCACGCCCGCGGCCACCTCCAGCTCGCTGGCGCCGCGGGAGCGGAATACTTCGATGCCGACCACGCGCTGGCCGTCTTGCAGCGCGAGGCTGCGCTGCTCCGCCACCGTGTCCGCGAGCTGCGCGACCTGGTCCAGCCGCACGCGCCGGCCATCGGCCAGCGGCAGTTCCACCGCGGCGAGTTCGGCCGCGGTGCGCACCGTGGCGATGGTGCGCACCGTCTGTTCGGTGCCGCCGACGTCGCCGCGGCCGCCGGGCGCTTCCTGCTGCACCTGCTTCAGGCGCCGCGAGACGTCCAGCGCCGAGACGTTCAGCGCCGCCATCTTCACCGCATCGAGTTCCACGCGCACTTCGCGCGTCGCGCCGCCCACGCGCTTGACCGCGCCGACACCGGGCACGGAGAGCAGAGCCTTGGACAGCTTGTCGTCGACGTACCAGGACAGCTCCTGCTCGTCGAGGCTGTCCGAAGAGGCACTGAGCACCTGCACCACGCGGCCGGCGGTGCTGGCCTTGCCGATCACGGGCTCCTTCAGGTCGCCCGGCAGGTCGGAGCGCACGCGGCTGACCGCATCGCGCACCTCGGTGACGGCGTCCGACGGATCCTTCTCGATCACGAACTCCACCACCATGGAGACCTCGCCATCGAGCACCGTGGTGTGGATGTGCTTGACGCCCTGCACGGTGGCGACGCTGTCCTCGATCTTGCGCGCCACCTCGGTCTCCAGCTGCGCCGGCGCGGCGCCTTCCAGTTGCGCGTTCACAGTGACGATCGGCAGCTCGATGTCGGGGAACTCCTGCACCGGGTCGGCCCGGAAGGCCCAGACGCCCGCCAGCGTGAGCAGGCCGAACAGCAGCACCACCAGCACGGGGTTGCGGATCGCGTAGGCGGAGAAATTCATGGGGTCACCACCTTCACCAGGTCGCCGTCGTTGAGGAAGCCGGCACCGCCGGCGACGAATCGCATGTCGGGCGCGAGCCCTTCCAGCACCTCGATGCCGTCGGCCAGCTGGCGGCCGGTGCGCACCTTGACCTGGCGCACGCGGCCGGCGTCGGCCAAAGCGAACACGTAGCTGAAGCCGTCGCGCAGCACCAGCGCCTGCTGCGGCACCGTCAGCGCGCTGCTGCCGCCGAGGTCGAAGCTGCCGTGCGCGAACATGCCGGCCTTCAGCTGCGGCGAGCGTGGCAGGTCGACATAGACCAGCGCCGTGCGGTTGCGCGCATCGACCGTGGGTGCGACCTGGCGCACGCGTCCCGCCACGCTGCTTCCGTCGGCGCCCTGAACGCTGACGCCGCTGCCCGGGCGCAGGTGCGAGGCCTCCTGCGGCGTGACCTCGGCGCGCCATTCGAGGCGGCCGCCGCGGATCAGGCGGAACAGCTCCTGGCCCGCCGGCACCACCGCGCCGGCGGTGGCGCTGCGCGCGGAGATCACGCCGTCGTCGGGCGCCAGCACCTGAGTCTTGGCCAGGCGCAGGCGCTGCACGCGTGCCGCGGCGCGCTGCGCTTCCAGCCGCGCCAGCGCCGTCTGCTCCGCGGTCAGGAACTGCTGCACCTGCTGGTCGCTCAGCGCGCCGCTGCTCGCCAGGCCGCGCGCGCGCTGCGCATTCGCCGCGGCTTCGGCGGCATGCGCCTGCGCCTCGCCCACCGCGGCCTCGATCTGCGCCAGTTCCGCTTCCACGGTGTCGCGCTCGAAGCTGGCCAGCACGTCGCCGCGCCGCACCACGTCGCCGACGTTGACGTTCACGGCGGCCAGGCGCAGGCCGTTCGCTTCCGAGCCGACGCTGGCTTCCTGCCAGGCCATCACGGTGCCGTGGGCATCGAGGTGGCGCGGCAGCTGCCGCAGCTGCGGCTGGGCGAGCCGCACGGTCAGGGCGGGGGCGGGGGCGGCGGTGGCGGCCGGCTCGGGCGTGGCGCGGGCGTCTTGCAGCACCATCAGGGCCGCGCCGGCCACGGCCAGGGCCGCGGTGCCGGCCCACACGAGGGTGATGCGAAAGCGGGAAGTCATAGGGGGGTCTCCGGGGCAAGGGATGCGGTGGGAGCGCCCGGGGCCTGCCAGCCGCCGCCGAGCGCGCGATACAAGGTGATCCAGGCCTGCGTGCGTTCTTCTTCCAGGTCGATCAGCGCGACCTGCGCCTGCACGTCGCTGCGGCGCGCCTCCTCCAGCTCGAACAGGCTGGCCAGGCCGCCGCGGTAGCGCGCGTCGGTCGCCTGCAGCGAGATGCGAAAGCCCTCGGCCGCGATGCGGGCGTCGGCGGCACGGCCTTCGGTGCCTTGCAGCGACTGCAGCGCGTCTTCCACCTCGCGCACGGCCTGGCGCGCGCGGGCCTGGTAGGCGGACAGGGCTTCGTCGTAGCGCGCCCGCGCGGCCTGCGACGCGGCGGCGCGGCGGCCGGCGTCGAACACGGGCAGCACCAGCGAGATCGGGCCGAAGCTCCAGATCGAGCCGTCGGCGCTGCCCAGCGAGCTGGTGGCGCGCGCGAAGCCGAAATTGCCCTGCAGCGCCAGGCGCGGCAACTGCTGCGCCCGCGTCTGCGTCACTTCCTCGCCGGCCGCCAGCAGGTTGCGTTCGGCCGCATGCAGGTCCGGGCGCTGTGCCAGCGCCTGCGCGGGCAGCTGCGTGACGGCGATGCCGGGCGGGTGCGGCAGCCGCGCGGTCGACGCGGCCAGCTCGGCGCGCAGGCGGGCGGCCTCCATGCCGGTGGCGGCGACCAGCGCGTTGACCAGCGTCTCGCACTGCCCGCGCCGCTGCGTCGCGCCGGCGCGGGCCTGGGCCGCGCTGGCGCGGGCCAGCGCCACGTTGCCGGCGGTCTGCAGGCCGAACTGCGCGCTGGCGGCCGTGAGGCGCGCCGTCTCCTCGCGCGAGGCGACGTCGATCTCGGCCTGCACCAGCCTGGCCTGGCAGGCGCGCAGGGCGACGTAGCCCGAAGCGGTCTCCGCGGCGAGGGCGACGCGGGCCTCGTGCCAGCCGGCGTCGGCGGCCTGCAGGCGGGCCTGCGCGGCCCGCGCGCCGGCGCGGTTGCCACCGGCCAGGTCCAGCTCCCAGGCCATCTGGAGGCCGGCGCTGGTCGTGCGCGCCAGCGGCTGGCCCAGCTCGTCGCGGCCGCGCGCGGCGCCGGCGCTGGCGTCCACCGCGGGCAGGAGAGCCGCACCCGCCGCGATGCGATTGGCGCGGGCCTGCGCGATGCGCGCGGTGGCCGCGGCGAGGTCCGGGCTCGCCGCCTGGGCGGCTTCGATCAGGCGAACCAGCAGCGGGTCGTCGAAGGCGGCCCACCAGTCCCGCAGGGCGGCCGTGTCGCCGCCGTGGGGGAGGGCGCCTTGCCAGGCCTCGGGCAGCGCCTGGGCGTGCAGGGCGGGCACGGCCGCGAGCGCGGCGAGGGCCAGCAGCTGCGGCCTCACCGCGGCTCTCCGGAAGGCACGGTCGCGAGCTGCGCGGCCAGCCAGTCGAGCAGCGCGCGGCCGGAGGAGAATTCGGCCGTCTCGCCGCTGACGATGTGGACGACGCGGCCGAGCAGCGCACCGGCCGGCGCGCCCGCGTCACGATGCAGCTGCACGACGTAGGCGCGCGACTGCGGATAGGTGGGTTGCGTGTGGAGGACCATGGCGTCCAGTGTGGAAAAAAGGCCCTCCGAAGTCGTTTCGCGCCGGTCCGGTTTCGGTCTGGATTCGGTCGCGCGATCGGGCTAGAGTGGCGACGCAACCGGGGGGATGCCATGCCCGATGTGCAGCCGCTGCTGGCGCAGTTCGATCGCTTCGTCCTCGACGAGGCCAATGCGCGGATCGCGCGCGACGGCGTGGCGCTCGAGCTGCCGCCGCGGGCCTTCGCGGTGCTGTGCGCGCTGGCCCGCCAGGGCGGCCGGCTGGTGGTCAAGGACGCGCTGCTGCAGGAGGTGTGGGGCCACCAGTTCGTGAGCGAATCGGTGCTCAAGACCACCGTGAGCCAGCTGCGCGCCGCGCTGGCCGACGACCCCAAGACCCCGCGCTACATCGAGACCGCACCGCGGCGCGGCTACCGCTTCATCGCGCCGCTGCAGGCGACGGCGTCGCCGGCGACGGTGCTGCCACCCGCCGTGCAGGCGCCGCCGCTGCCAGCGCCCGTGACAGCGCCGCTGCCCGCGCCCGTGACAGCGGCAATGCCGGCGCCAATGCCCGCGCCAATACCCGCGCCCGCGCCCGAAAGCCTCCTCATCGCCCGCGACGCGGCCCTGGCCGTGCTGCGCGCCCGCCTTGCCCAGGCCGGCCAGGGCCGCTGCCAGCTCGTGTTGCTGGCGGGCGAGCCGGGCATCGGCAAGAGCACGCTGGTCAACCACTTCCTGCACGAACAGGCGCAGGTGCCCCAGGCCCTGGGCCAATGCGTGGAGCAGTACGGCACCGGCGAGCCCTACCTGCCGATCCTGGAGGCGCTCAACGCGCTGTGCCGGCCGCAGGAAGGCGCGGCGTTGCGTGCGCTGATGCGGCAGGTGGCGCCGACCTGGTTGGTGCAACTGCCCTGGTACCTCACCGATGCCGACCGCCTGCAGCTGCAGCGCGAAGTGGCCGGTGCCACGCAGCAGCGCATGCTGCGCGAACTGGGCGAGCTGCTGGACCGGCACACTGCCGGCACGCCGCTGATCCTGCTGCTGGAAGACCTGCACTGGAGCGACGAGGCCACGGTGCAGGCGATCGGCTACCTCGCGCGACGGCGCGGAACGGCCTGCCTGCTGCTCCTGGGCACGCTGCGGCCGGCCGAAGTGATCGCGGCCGACCACCCTCTGCAGGGCCTGCGGCAGGAACTGAAGCTGCACGGCGCCTGCGAGGAGATCGAGCTGGAGTCCTTCTCGGAGGCGGAGGTGGCCGCCTGGCTCGCCCGCCGCCTGCCGGGGCAGTCCATGCCCGACACCTTCGTGCGGCGCCTGCACGGCCACACCGAGGGGCTGCCGCTGTTCCTGGCCAACGTGGTCGACACGCTGCAGGCCGAAGGCCGGCTGGCCCAGGCGGAGGACGCGCCCCTCACCGTGCCGCGCAACATCGCCGGCGTGCTGGAACGCCAGTTCGCGCGCCTGTCGCCCGAGCTGCAGCGCTGGCTCGGCGCGGCCAGCGTCGCCGGCATGGAGTTCCCCGACCTCACGCTCGCCGAGGTGCTGGAGGTTGACGGCGAGGCCCTGCGCGCGGCCTTCGACGGCCTGGTGCGCCAGCAGCGCTGGCTGCGTTCGGCGGGCTGGATGAACCTCGCCGACGGCAGGCTGGCCGCGCGCTTCGCCTTCAGTCACGCCCTGCACCGGCACGTGCTGTACCAGGCGCTGGGCGAGGCGCAGCGCGTGGCCTGGCACCGCCGCTTCGGCGCCGTGCTGGAACGCGCGCTGGCGCCCGGCCACGCGGGCCTGGCGGGCGAACTGGCGATGCACTTCGAGCGCGGGCAGGATCCCGCGCGCGCCATCCACTACCTGCAGCGCGGCGCCGCCGCGGCGCTGAGCCGCTTCGCGCCGGGCGAGACCGTGCAGTCGGCGCGCCATGGCCTGGCCCTGCTCGCACGGCTGCAGGAGCAGGACACGCGCGAGCAGGAGCTCGAACTGCGCGTGCTGGAAGGGGTGGCGCTGGCCCAGCAGACGGTGTTCTCCAGCCCGGAGGTCGGCGCCGTGTTCGACCGCGCGCAGCAGTTATGCGACGAACTGCCGCCGCGCCCCGCCCACGCCCGCGCGCTGCACGGCCTGTGGTGGGTGACCTTCGGCCGCGGTGAGCTGCAGCGGGCCCGCGCGCTCGCCGAGCGCATCCTGGAGCTCGGGCGCAGCGCCGGCGACCCCAGCCTGCTGGTCGCCGGCGGCGGCGCACTGGGCATGACGCTGGCCCACATCGGCGACTTCGCGGCGGCACGCCGGGCGCTGGAAGGCGCGCTGGCCGCCTATGCCGCGGCCGGCCCCGAGCTGACGATGGAGCTGTTCGTGCAGGACCCCGGGGTGGAGGCGATGGGCTACCTCGGCCTGCTGGCGTGGTGGACGGGATGCCCCAGCCGCGCGCGGGCGTATTTCGCCCAGGCCGAAGCAGCGGCCCTGCGCTGCAAGCATCCGCCGACGCTGGCGGTGGCGCTGCACATGGCGAGCATCCTCAATGCGGTGGCGCGCGAATACGACCAGGTGCTGGAGAAGACCCGGCGCATCCACCGGCTGGTGGAAGGCCACTGGCTCACCGGCGGCACCAGCATCCACGGCTGGCTGCAGGGCCGCGCGCTGGTGGCCACGGGCGCCGTCGAAGAAGGCCTGGCGCAGATGCGCCAGGCGGCGGAGCATTGCCGCGCGAGCGGCCTGCGCGTGGGCTTCACCGGCTTCCACCACATGTACGCCGACGCCTGCCGCAGCGTGGGCCGCAACGACGAGGCCTGGGCCTCGCTGGAGCAGGGCATCGCGCTGGCGCACGCCAGCGGCGAACTGTGCGTGCTGGGGCCGCTGCACCGCTCACGCGCGGAGCTGCTGCTCGCGCGCGGCGACGCGGCCGCGGCGCAAGCGGATCTCCTGCAGGCGATCGCGCTGGCGCGCGAGCGCGAGGCCCTGCAGCACGAACTGGAGGCGCGGCTGCTGTGGTGCATGCTGCCGCAGGTCAAGCGCGCCCGCGCCCGCACCGCGCTGCAGGAGGTGCTCGCGCGCTATGGCGACGGGGACAGCCTGGCCGTGCGGGCCGCGCGTCAGTGGCTCGAAGGCGCGCCGGCGCGCGCCTGAAGCCGCACCGAATCCAGACCGCATCGCGACGGTTTCGAGACGACTTTCACCGGGTCGGTCCCTAGTCTTGCAACACCGGTCGACGCACAGCGACGCCGGTGCAAGCCAACCCTCCGACCGACCCCAAAGGAAGCCCTCATGAACCGCCACTTCCAGCACTCCCTGTTCGCCTTCGTTGCCGCCTGCGCGCTCAACGCCCACGCCGAATCGCCCATGCCCTCCAGCGACGCCTTCGTCTCGACGAAGACACGGGCCGCCGTGCAGGCGGAACTGGCGGCCTTCCGGCAGTCCGGCGTCAATCCCTGGTCCGTCTCGTACGACCCGCTGCGCAGCTTCAACGGCAGCGCCAGCCGCGAGCAGGTGAAGGCCGACTACCTCGCCGCGCGCGAGCAGGTGCAGGCCTTTGCCGGCGAGGACAGCGGCTCGGCCTGGCTCGCCCGCCGCGTCGTGCCGGCGTCCAGCGCGCTCGTCCAGTTGCGCGGGCTGGAAAACTAGGCTGCACGCCTGGCGTGCCGCGGGCGATGGGATGCACTCGCGCCCCATCGCCCGCGGCGACACCCTGGAGCACACCATGTTCCACACCACCAGCGGAAAGTTCCAGCTTCGCTTCCAGTCGCTGTCCCGGACAGGTTGCGATTTCGCATTCTCCTGCGACCAACACGGCCACGTCGACCTCGATGGCATGGGCGAGCGGGAACGGCTCAACTATCTGTATGCGCGTGCCATGATCGGCCGCGAAGTCGCGTACCCAGCGGTGGAAGTCATCACATTGCAGTGACGACCGCTGACTTGACCTTCGCGGCCGCGGACACGCCGTGCATCGCCTCGCCGCCTCGCCGCATTCTTCCGGAGTTCCTGATGCACAACCTGAAATCCCACACTCACGCCCCCGACCTGGACGTGCTGGTCGTGGGCCCCGAAGAGATCGCTGACGCGGCGGCTGTGGGCTACGCGCCTTGGGAGGAGGCTTGCTTGAGCAAGGAGTGGATCGACACCGAGCGCGAGGACCAGGCGCCGGACACCGGCAGATCGCTCCATCCTGGCGAACAGCTTCGGAGTGGGGAGGGATTCCGGTACCCGGTATTGGAACAGGCCGAAATTCTTGAGGCCTTGGTCGACTGCGCCGAGCGGCACTTCAGGAATACCGGGGAAGTACCTTCAGGTTTGGGACGAGCTCGGAGAGATCTACGCAGAGATCAAAGTTTGGGCTCTGCCGCCATGGGGCGCATGACCCGGGCTCAGACGGCAGAATCGATGGCAAGCCCGTTGAGGTGAAAACCATCTCGCCGGAGAAGGCGAACGACCATGTGCTGGTCAAGCGTCAAGGCGACTTTGAGCAGTTGCTGATTGCCTGCGCCCTTGGCGGGAGCCCCCGGCAGAGCGCCCTGCAATTTCCTCCGGGAAAGCGTAAGGTTGCAGCCTTGCGAGAGAAGGAGCACGGGCGACATGATGCGACGCCAACTGGTGAAGATCCTTGCTGCGGCTGGCCTGGATGGCGTTGCGCGG